>CAZIGG010000012.1:0-40988 GCA_964538575.1 uncultured Roseivirgaceae bacterium | reverse complement strand
TGAGCTGATGAAAATCCACTTGCTCAAACTCCGACTGCTTACCGGTTGCCTTCGGACTCACCTGTGCAAGCTTTTGCATGCAGCCGGAAAGTAAACCTGTCGTCAGCAAAAGGAACAACAGAAATGCATTCTTTTTCATGACTGTAAGTTACCATTTTTCCCGCGTGATATTTATGGTATCTTCGTTATCACAACATCCCCGAAATGAAATCCAGAAAACGCCTGCTCTACATTGGTATCCCCATTTTAATATTGGTGATCGTTTATTTCTCTGGTCCAAAGCCAGCGAAGCCGAAGTTTGACAAAACGTTTAGCCCGATCCTGGCTGAGCCTGCAGCACTCGAAGCATTTATTGCTGCCAGGGAACGCATGCACAACCTCAAGCCCGACAACGAAGCGCGCATCGTGTGGGCCGACTCCGCCAAAACGAAAGCTGAATATGCAGTAGTGTATTTACATGGCTTCTCTGCCAGTCAGATGGAAGGAGATCCCGTGCATAGACGATTTGCAAAAGAGTTTGGTGCTAACTTATACCTGTCCAGATTAGCTGATCACGGCATCGATACAGTGGAAACGTTATTAAACTTCACTGCGGATAGATTTTGGAACAGCGCGAAAGACGCATTGGCGATTGGAAAGGCAATAGGAGACAAGGTTATTTTAATTACGTGTTCTACAGGCGGAACGGTTGCGCTGATGCTCGCAGCCGAATACCCGAATGATGTACACGCAATGATCAACATGTCACCAAACATTGCGATCAATGATCCGGCTGCATTCTTATTAAATGATCCGTGGGGCCTGCAGATTGCCAGAAGTGTGCTGGGCAGCAAGTACCGCGAATGGAACCCCACCGCAGAAAGAGCCAACTACTGGAACAGCAAATACCGCATTGAAGCCCTCACGGAGCTGGAGCAACTGGTGGAATGCTCAATGAACAAGGAAACCTTTGAACGCGTGAAGCAACCCTGTCTCACCCTGTACTATTACAAAGATGAAGAGCACCAGGACCCGGAAGTGAAAGTCAGCGCTATGCTCACCATGCACGAGCAACTCGGCACACCTGCTAACTTAAAACAAGCCATTGCCATGCCCGATGCCGGAGCACACGTTCTTGGCTCTTCGATGACTTCTAAAGATGTTGAAGGAGTTTTTCGACAGATGGAAAAGTTTGCGGTGGAGAAGTTGGGGATGAAGGCGGTAATCTCACTTTGAGCGTGAATGGCGTTCAGGAATGCGCTTCGCTTCCGCGGGAAGTCCCGAACGACTGAGATTTATCGTGGTATTTACAAAGCTGCTGATTAGATGGTTTAGCGCGCTCGAAATTGACGGAATAGAACCACAATAAAAAACATACATCACCGACTCTCAAACCGGAATGGAGCACTATAGTGTAGTCATCTTTTTACTGGCCGTGATGATCGGGCTTTCCGCCATCGCGGAGAAAATTAAAATTCCATATCCCATTCTGATGATTGTTGCCGGAATCGGCATCGGGTTTATTCCGTCTATTCCCAGTATTGCGCTTGAGCCTGAAGTTGTGTTCCTGATCTTTCTTCCGCCCTTGCTGTACGATGCCGCCTATAAGATTCCGTTCGCGGATTTCAAAACGCATTTCAATACCATTAACGCACTGGCGATTTCGCTCGTGTTCCTTACCGCTGTCGGTATCGCGGTAACGGCTTACTATTTAATACCGGGAATGACCTGGCCGCTGGCCTTTGTACTCGGCTCAATCCTTTCAGCAACCGATGCAGTGTCGGCTATTGGTATTACTAAAGGGCTCGGACTGTCGCATCAAACGGCCACCATATTGGAAGGAGAGTCGCTCGTGAACGATGCGTCAGCGTTGGTGGCCTACCGCTATGCGGTGCTGGCGGTTGGCGGAACAGCATTTGTGTTCTGGCAAGCTTCGCTTCAGTTTGTGCTCGTGCTGGGTGGCGGGTTTTTGGTGGGCGCAATACTGGCGAGCGTGCTGGCGTTTATCCTGAAAACAGTACGTAACAATCCACTCGTAACGATTGGCTTTATGCTCATCATGCCGTTTGTAACCTACCAGGTCGCGGAAGAACTGAATGTATCAGGCGTGATTGCCGTAGTCGTGCTTGGACTGATGATTGCCCGCTTTGGCAGCAAGCACTTTTCGCCAGCGCAACAAAATCAGTTCAAGACCTTGTGGGATGTAATTGTGTTCTTATTGAATGGCTTCATCTTTATTCTCATCGGCATCCAGTTCCCCGAAGTAATGAAAACGGTTGACGGCAATGTGTGGCTCTATGTGTTCTATGCATTCATCATTACGGTGGTAGCTTTTTTATTACGCTTCGGGCGCGTAGTATTGCATCAGATAAGTTTGCAAAAAGGATTTAAATCACCCCGCAACAATAACCGCATTACCGAGCATGCACTTTTTGATTTCAAAACCAGTCTCATCATTAGTTGGTCCGGCATGCGGGGGATTGTCTCGCTCGCCACTGCCATTGCCTTACCCTTAACCCTCAGCAATGGCCAGGCTTTCCCGCAGCGCAATGCGATTATTTTTATTTCTGTTGTTGTGGTGTTAATCAGTATTATCGGGCAGGGGTTAACGTTGCCGTGGTTGGTGAGGAGATTGGGAAAGTGACATCTTAATACAGTGATTTTGCGAATTGCAACCATTTGTAGCTGCTAATATTTCATTGAATTGATAACACTAACGTTCCCTGTTTACAGGCGCACCAGCTTGCCTCTACGTTTAACAACATTTTTGTAATCCCATTGGATATCTTGCGCTTTCTTCAGCCAGCGTTTCAAATCTTTGATGTTGATTTGTTCTTCCGAAGTATACGTAATCGATGCGTCTTTGAATTTGCCTGTTCCTGCTTTCAGGTCTTTTTCGTCAAAACTTACCCCGCTCCAAAACATTAACCGCATGCCGCTTTTTAGCCTGCTGTAGCCGACAATCGGGTTGCCATCTAAAAACCAAACCGGGTGCCGGTGCCAGATCTTGTTTTCGGCTTTCGGCAGGTTTTTGTTGATCTCTGTGGCAAGCAGATCGGCTATCAGCAGGTCGACATCCGATAATGAGAGGTTGTAGGCTTTTGTTTCGGGGTTCATATTAAAGTTAATCCGAGAGAATTACCGTAAATTGACGAGTGCTTTTTCCAGGTCCTCAGGCGTATCAATCCCAATCGTTTCCGTTTTCGTTTCAGCAACCTTAATCCGAAAACCATTTTCCAGCCAGCGCAACTGCTCCAACGATTCAGTTTTTTCGAGCGGTGATACCGGAAGGGACGTAAGGGTTTTCAAAATGTCTGTACGATATGCATACATTCCAATGTGTTTGTAAAACGTATGCCTGCTCAGCCACTCAGCTTCAGGAGTGTTCCGGATGTGCGGAACAGTTGACCGGCTGAAGTACAGGGCTTCACCTTTTCCTGAAACAACTGCCTTTACTATGTTGGGATTAAACAGTTGCTCTTTGTCTTCAATCTTTTTTACCAGTGTTGCAATTTCTGTTTTGCCATCGAGGAGTTTCGCGAGCAAGTCAATTTGCTCCGGCTGGATGAACGGTTCATCACCCTGGATATTGATCACGTAATCGAATTTTGCTTTCTGCAAAGAAAGCACTTCGTAGCACCGGTCTGTCCCGCTCACATGACCTTCTTTCGTCATGCGTGCGCTTCCGCCAAACTGCATTACATGATTTAAAATCTCGATATTATCCGTAGCCACGATAACATCGTTAATGAGCTTTGATTTTTTCGCCTGCTCATACACGCGCTGAATCATCGATTTTCCGGCAATGTCAGCCAGCGGCTTGGCGGGAAACCTTGTTGAGGCATATCGCGCTGGAATGATACCAAGTATTGTCATACAATAGAACGAACTTTTAAGGATGTAGTATCTTCACCAATAACTTCAATATTCTGTCCCTTCTCAATAAATTCACTTCGCGTAAATGCATCGTATAACTCACCTTCAATCATAACTTTTCCGGATGGTCTGAGCACTGTATGTGCAATACCTTTTTTACCTACCATCGGTTCTTTAATAAACGAAGATGTATAACCCTCCCTGCTTTCATGCACTTCAACGAGCGCAATGCGCTTAAAGAATTTTGTATCCGCGATTTTTGAGCCGCCAATAAAAAGTAGGCAAATCCCGCCCAGCAATCCGCCAAAGGCTGCAGCTACTGCATAGAGAATGCTTGCCGGAGGCACAAATTCAAAATCAAAGAAATGGTTGTTCACCATGATCAGGATCAGTGAGCATACGGTTACTATAATCCCTGTTATACCGGCAATCCCAAATCCGGGGATCACAAAAACTTCGGCTGCAATCAATATCAGCCCGATAAACAGCGCGATGATCTCCCAGTTATCCGCCAGCCCGTTCAGGTAATACGGCACGAGATAAAGCACCAGCGCAACACCGGCTGCCAGGATGGGGAAGGTAGCGCCCGGACTCTGCAGCTCGAAATAAATCCCTCCGATGATGATGAGAATCAATATGCCGCTGATGAACGGATTAATAAAGAACGCAATGATCTTATCGGCCGCGCTCAGTTCGAAGCGATCAATCTCGTAGTCCTGAATATTGTTATGCTTCAGCACGTCATCGATCGATTCAACTTTAGCCTCGCAGAACCCGTACCGAATGGCTTCTGATGTGGAAAAAGTAATTACCTGGCCTTCATTTTTTATGCCGGGTATTTCAAAGCTTTCATCTACCATGCCTTCGGCAATTCTTGGGTCCCGGTGATTTGTTTCAGCAGTTGAGCGCATAATGCCCCGCATGTAGGATTGATATTTGTCAGGAGCTTTTTCGCCATCTCCGCCTACCACCGTGGCAGCGCCAATGCTTGCGCCCGGTGACATGTAAATACTGTCGCATGCAATGGAGATCAGCGCCCCGGCAGAAGCTGCATCGGAATTGATATACACCACGATCGGTTTTTTAAAATCCATGATCATATCTACAACCTCCTTCGCATCCGTCATTACGCCACCGTACGTATCCATTTCAAGTATAACAAAATCAGCTTTTGTTGCTTCGGCATGCCTGAGCGCAAGCTCAACATAGCGGGTAGTGCGCGTATCGATCTCGGTTTTGATCTCCATCAGCATCACCTTTGTTTTCTGCGCAAAGGCAGCGGCCGGGATGAGCAGCAGCATCACTAAAAGAAATCGTCTCATTGCTTGAACTTTCGATGGGGTCATGGTAACTCGCATAAAATTAAGCATTAAAACTTGTCTCACGCGCCTGTCTGTCTGTTTTCTCACCGCTTTCCGGGAACGATCTGGAACACATTGGCCGTTGAAACCGAGAATCGCCTCGTGCTTGAAGTGCGGGATGATGTGAATTTCAAGGTGACGTTTTCATTGCTGGATTATGTTAAGAACGAATTTGTGTGGAAAGATATTTCACTGCCCGAAAGCTGGTGGGTTAACCTGGCTGCGGTGAACAAAAGCACGGTATTGCTGAACAGGTTTATGAACAAGGGCGGAAACCCGGATCACAAAAGCCTGATTGCACTGGATGCGGTTTCAACTGCCATCCGGTGGGAAGCGGAAGAGCTTTCGTTTTACGATTGGAATGATTCTGAAATCCTTGGCTATCGCACAAAGGATGATCTCGTGCCGGTTAAAATTAATCTCTTGACGGGTGAACTTGCTGAAGAACCCTGGCACCATAGCCCCGAAAACACGAGGCATGAAAAACCAAGGCCTGTTTTTTATGCCGAAGGCACAGCTCATTTTGAAACCGTTAAAAAATTTGTGGCGCAGACAGATTATGTGATCACAAAAGGCGTTGAATACCTTGAATTCAGCGGTTGGATTATCGTGAGCATTTATGTGGAAGAATCGGGAAAGCTGGCCAATTATTTGTTAGTATTCAGTGAAACCGGAACACTGGCTTTAACCGTGAAATTGGGCGAAAAACTGGCAGGTTTGGGCGCAGATACTTTTTTCATCCTTTCAGGTTGTTTATTTTTAGTACAAAATAAGACGGATTTAGTAGCGTACAGATTATGATCAAATTTTTAGTACTGTCCGGTCTCTCATTTTTTAGCCCCGAGATCAAGAAAGATTCTATCGGGATTGAGACCATCAATGGAAAAGTTTTCGTTATTCACGAAGTAGACGCAGGAGAAACGCTTTACGCGATTTCAAAGCGTTATGGTGTTACCGTTGAACAGATCGTGGCTCAGAATCCCGCTGCCGATGCGGGCCTTGAGGTCGGGCAGATATTGAAAGTTCCGTACGTTCCAAGAACATCGAAGCCTGCTGCTCAGGGTAAAAAACATATCGTTGCTGAAAAGGAAACGCTTTTTTCAATATCACGTCTCTATGAGGTGACGGTTGATGATCTTAAAAAATGGAACAACCTCCCCGATAATGCATTGTCGTTAGGGCAGGAACTGATCATTAAAAACCCGAATGCATTAACATCTTCGTCTGTAAACCAGCTTGAAGTTAAGTCAGCAAAAACCATTCACACGGTTGTAGCAAAAGAAACCATGTACTCGATTACCCGGCAGTACGGGATTACGGTTGAACAATTGAGAGAGTGGAACGGCCTGCAGACCGATGAATTAAAGATCGGCCAGACGTTGTTTGTTTCGCAGCCGGTTTATTCAAAACAAACGAATCAGCCGACACAAACCATCACGCAGGTTCAAACACAAACCAATCCGGTTACACAGCAGCAAACACTGGTAATTGAAAAGATAGCTGTCCCGATTACTGTACCGGTAGTTACACCTCCGGCTGAAAAAACCGCTACTATAAAAATTTCTGAAAGTGTAAGCGGAACAGATGAAGTCAGGGAAACAGGCCTTGCTGAATTGATCGAAGGCACCGATGGAAACCGTAAATACCTGGCGCTGCATCGTACCGCACCTTCCGGAACAATTCTCAAGATCAGAAATGAAATGAATAACCGCGAAGTTTTTGTACGCGTGATGGGCAAGCTTCCGGAAACAGCACCGAACGACAAGCTCGTGATCAAGATTTCGAAATCGGCCTATGATAAACTTGGCGCGATTGATCCCAGGTTCAGAGTTGAAGTCACCTATTATAAGTAATGCGGTTTTTACTGGGCGGAGTATTATGGCTTTTCTCTTTTACACTCTGTTCACAGAACCTTGTACCCAACCCGGGCTTTGAAGAATTCACCCGTTGTCCATGGGGTTTTAGTGCCAATCGTAAAGACTTCCGGATTCATGGCTGGGAATCTCCCACCAGCGGAACACCCGATCATTTTCACAGTTGTAGCGCGGGCGATTCCGATGTACCGGTTAACTGGGCCGGTAACTCCAATGCACACAGCGGCAAAGGTTATGCTGGAATATATGTTTGGTCAACCGGCCATAACTACCGCGAATATTTGCAAGGCGAGCTTGCTGAGCCGCTCAAGCCTGGAGAGAGATACATTGTTGAATTCTATTTCAAGCTGGCCAGCTACTCGGTGTATGCTATCAATCGCATGGCCCTTGCATTGTCAACCGAACGGATAAACGTTACACACGATCGTATTATTGAGATTCTCCCGGTGCTTTCTGTTGAAAAGGATACAGCCATAACAGAGTTTACCGGAAGCTGGGAACGTGGTTGCATGGAATATGTGGCGAAAGGCGGGGAACGATATGTGCTGATCGGGAATTTCTTTACGAATCAGCAAACAAAAGCTACCCGGTTACCCTTCAGGCATGGATTAAGCCCGATGTTAAATACGGCTTCTTATTACTATATCGATGATGTATTGGTGATGAGTTCGGACTCGAGTCGTCATACCGTTATACCAGCAGAGACCATTAAACTTAATAATGAAATATTTGAGCTTAACCGTGACTATACATTAAAAGACATCAAGTTTGAATTTGATAGCTATGTGATCCATCCTTCATCAAACGATGAGTTGAATAAGGTTGTGGCATATCTCAAAGCACATCCTGAAATAGCGATCCGGCTTTCTGGTCATACCGACTTTAAAGGTACGGATGAATATAATCTGACGCTTTCGCGGAACCGCACCAAAAGCATCGCTGAATTTCTGATTGGAAAAGGAATTGAGCCGGACAGAATTGTTAGTTATGGTTTCGGCAAATCACGACCGTTAAACCTGGAGAAAACAGAGGATGCAGCTAAAATAAACAGAAGAGTAGAGCTAAGGTTTGTACCGAAGGAGTGAGGTTCGGTTATTCACGCGCTGAGCTGAACATCGCTTTCTTCATCACCCTGTCGGAATTGGTGATTTCTTTAATGGAATTCGTATGCTGTTCGATAAACCGGTTATAGGCCGCAGCAACCGAATCATACTCGGCCCGGTAATTATCCACCCGCAGATCGGATGATCGGATCTGTTCTACAAGTTTTTGAATCGTGGTGTTGTACGAAAAGGAGGAAAGCGATTCAGCCATGGAGATAAGTTCTGTAACCAATGAGTTGGAAGCAAAATCATACTCTTCTACTACGTCCGCATTGCTCATGGTTTTTGTTGTGTAACGAATCTTGATCAGTTGATCAATCCGTTCGTCCAATGCAGCAAGCTTCTCCGGTGTGAATTGCGTGCCGATCCGCATTTCATGCACCAATCCCTTCATGGCCTTGATTTTTTCATTGTCATCGCTCAGCATCATGTTCCAGGTATCGTGCAGGCTGTCCTGAAGCATGAGGTAAATTTCGGTGATGGAATCTGCCCGGGTATAGCCCATTTCTTCCGGGGCGTCTGGCTTGCTGCCGCATTGCATGAATACTGCCGGAATCATTCCGGAAATGAAAAGCAGCGTAAACAGGTTTTTAGACTTCATGCGAATATCCTCAACGGGCTAAAGTAATAAAATGTTCTAAAACTCGGCCCGAATTTCAAAGATTACCGTCTTAAAGCGGTTTAAATTGTTCAAATGCTTCCCTGCATGCATTGCAATAATGAATCGAACGGCAAAGCGTTGGCCCGAAAGTATTTTTCAGCTCTGTATCGGTTCCGTTGCAACGGGGGCAAATGGCGTGTTCTAAAACATCCAGTTCTGTAAATAGCTCCCGCGAAGGCGGAGGAGCAAGGCCAAATTTTTTCAACGCCTGCTTTCCCTTTTCAGAGATAAGGTCTGAGTTCCAGGGTTTGCGAAAGGTCACATCAATCGATACGCTTTCAACACCATATTTGGCAAGCACTTCGTGAATTTCGGTCTTCATAAAATCGAGGGCAGGGCATCCCACAAAGGTTGGAGTCATTTCAATGTGAACCGTATTTTTATCCACAATCACATCTGTAATCACGCCCAGGTCTACAAGCGACAGCACCGGGATCTCCGGGTCTTTAACCTCTTCCAGCCATGTATAAACCTGTTCTTTTGAAAGCATGATTCGTTAGTAAGTCTGATACGTTACATCAAAGGAACCCGGGATAATCTGGTTCAGGTGATGCTTCATGTGTTTTACATAATCTTCTGCCAGCCATTCAAGCGTGTACAATTGTTCTGCGCCTTTACCGGTATTGCATTGTTTTGAATAATTCGTCTCCGGCATAGTTTCCAGTACTCCGCAAATTCTGAAATTAATGAGTGTCCAGAGCACAATCACATCAAGCGATTGCATGTTTTGATAACTGTTTGCCTTAACCCAGAAATCCTGATCGTAAACAATGTGCGGAGGACTGGCTTCATACTGACCAACAATAAATCGCCTCAGATTGTTCTGGGCAGAATCAACCAAATGCCCGACAATTTCCTTTTTGCTCCATTTCTCCGGAAGCAGTTTAGCTGAAAAATCTTCTTCGGGCAGCGTAGTGAATGCGGTAGAAAAGGAAGTTACAATTTCCCGAAGTTCAAGAGCAACTTGCTTTACCATTCGGCCGTTGGGTCTATGTTGAACACCTCGCTCATTTCATCCAGCAAGGGCTGGAGATACTCGCTGTGTTTTCCAACACGGCCACCCCGTACGGGTTGTAGTGTTTTCCATTCCGGCAGGTGAAGGTTTGTCTGACCAACGATCTCTTCAACTTTTTTCATCCAGCGTTCTTTCAATGCCTGTTCGCCCCCGAATATTTTCGAGTTAATTAAATCCTTTTCATAAGGGGATTCTTCGAACATCCCCAGGGCATACGGCATGGCGAAGTTCAATGAATTTTGTAAGCGTGAAATGCTTTCTTCGGTAGCGCTGCCGAGCTGCTTCATCCAGGTGTTGGCATGCAAGGTATGATAGCGAAGTTCCGCCCGGATTTTTTTTGAAATATCTGCGAGCGGCTGATACGAAGATTCACTCAGCATCTCAAAGCGAATCGCTTCCGCAGTATCATACAAAAAATGACGAACTAAACTGAAATCATACTCCCCGTTGGGCAGTTCAGCTAAAATACAATTATGAAACTGGCTGGCATTGCGCGTAAAAGCAACCGTATCCGGTTCACGTTCACCTAATGATTGCAACATCTGGTATAAAGCATAGCTCTGCCCGACCTTGTCCTGCGCCATGGAAGAGAAGGCAATGTCTTCTTCCAGCAGCGGACCGAAGCCTGTCCATTCGGAGTTTCGGTGACCGAGGATTAACTGATCATCTGCTATTTTATAGAGAAGTTCTTTGAGTATGATATCCATATTATTCTCTGATCCAGTTTTCAATTTTTAACCCATCAACGCGGGCAAATTCACGTTCGTTGTTGGTGATGAGTATATAGTCAACACTTTTTGCAATTGCCGCTATCATCATGTCCAGTGATCCAATGAGTGTTCCGTTTTTTTCGAGTGATGCTCTTATCACTCCGTAATGAGTTGCTGCATGGGCGTCAAAGCTGACAATGTTTAGCTGCGATAGGAAATGTTTTAGTGAATTTGAATTTTGATCAACCTGGCTGCTTTTTGAAACACCATACTCCAGTTCGGCTACTGTTATGGATGATACAAAAATTTTGGTTGGGTCAGTGCTATTGAATTTTTCTCTAACTGAAACGGGCTGTTTTTTAATGATGTAAATACAAATATCGGTATCAAGTAAGTATGCCATCAGTTAAACAAGTTTTTTCGAATTTGGGCATCGGGCTGAATGCGTTCATTCATGAAATCAGGCGAAAAGTTCTTAAGGTTGATCCACCATTCATCCTGCTTTTTACGAATATCTTCAACTGATGCCCGTGATCTTTTCGATACAACGTCTTTAAGAAAACGATATACATCGCCCAGCAAATTGTCGGGCAGGTTATCTACTTCTTTTTTTATTTCTTCTTTGGTTACCATAGTTGTTGTTACTCTTGTATAAATGTATGCTTTTCCTGAAAAACCTTCAATTACCCTGTCAGGATAATATCGTCAATTTCTCCCTTTTGCCTGAACCCACATCAACAATTTCCGGTAGCGCCAAAATTAGCTCTTCTCCAAAAACTCTTTCAGTTTATCACCGCCTTTGTAATCCGAGGCATCCCTGAATTTCTTTTCCGGCAACGTGAGCCACAATTCTTTTTCTTCCGGTGATGTGAAACGGATGTCAGTTGTTTTAACCGCCCAGATGTTATACACTGTCTTATCATTTCTGAAAACCTTCTTCGCTTCTGTCATCGCTTCCTGCGGAGAACCGGCCTGCACTGCCCCAATATGTACATGCTGTTTACCACGTTTTAGCAAATGATAGATTTCATACGAGGTCTTTTCACTTCTCTGCTCAACGTTATCGGTTACAAAATCGTACGCATTGTTTGTTCCGTCTGTCATGGGTGAAACATAAACGTGGCGCGTATCACACACATACAATGATACGCACGTGAATCTCCTTGTAAATGCTTCTTTCGCAAGAATGAACGACATTTCCAGATCAGGCGCATGCACAATGCCTTCGTGCTGGAAAGGCTTACCCTCTTTCGGCTGAACGAAGACTTCGAACGTGCCGAATTGATCGAGTGGAGCTTTCGGTAAAATCTCACCCGGCTGTCCGATAGCAGGCAAACGGTTTACGCGGGGATCTAGTGACTTCAATTTATAGACGTTAGAGGTTATACTTAACTTAAGACATAAGACGTTTGAAAATTTCGTCTTAGGCGAGTGGAACAGTATATTTTGTTTTCGGAGACTTCAATGCTTCACGCACCCACTTGCCCCGTTCTTCTGCAATACGCCTGACCTCAAGCCGTTCTTTGTTGCACGGGCCATCACCATTGATCACACGTTTGAATTCTTCCCAGTCCGGTTCAGTATACTCCCAGCGGTTTGTTTCTGTATTCTTGTTCAGCTTCTCATCGGGAATGGTAAATCCCAGCTCCCGGATTTTCGGAACATACATATCAAGGAACTGATTCCGGACATCATCGTTCGATGACATTTTAACTTTCCACTTCATCAGCACCTCTGTATGTGCAGAGATTTTATCCGAAGGCCCGAAGAAGTGCATCATCGGCTTCCACCAGCGGTTGATTGCTTCCTGGAACATGTCGCGCTGTTTCTGTGTACCGGCTGCCAGAAAGATTACGCAATGATGCCCGAACTTCAAGTGAAAGGATTCTTCAGCACAAATTCTATCCAATGCCCTGCAGTACGGACCGTAACTGCCTTTTGCATTCGCAAGCTGGTTAACGATTGCGCCCGCATCCACTAACCAGGATATAAAACAAGAATCAGCCCAGGTTAAGGCCGGATAGTTGAAGATGTTTGAATATTTTGATTTGCCGCTGATCAGGTCATCGATCATCTGCTCACGGGTTTTGCCTAACGTTTCGGCAGCACTGTATAACAATTGCCCGTGCCCGACTTCATCCTGAACTTTGGCCATTAAGGAAAGCTTGCGCTTGAATCCGGGTGCACGCGTAATCCAGGTGCCTTCCGGCAACGCCCCGATAATCTCGCTGTGTGCATGCTGTTCGATCATGCGGATCAACTGCTTGCGGTAGAGCGCAGGCATCCAGTCGGCAGGCTCGATCTTTTCACCACGCTCAATTCGCGCTTCAAACTCGGCTAACTTTACCGGATCTTCCTGGGCAACGCTGTCGGTCTTGATTCCTTCAAATGTATTTCCGCCTCCGTACATAATGGTGTATGGGTTAATCCTCAAAGATAAGGACTAACATCTGTTAGTAAAACACGTTTGGGATTAGTTTTGTTTCAGCCCGTTTACGAGCATATTCGCCAGTTGCTGGCCTAATTCCTTCGGTTCAATCGACCCTTCCGGGCTGTACCACATGGGCATCCAGTTTAAGGACGAGAAAAGTGTCATCACGGCAAGCTTGGTATCGATGTTCTTCTTGAATTCGCCCTTAGCAATACCTTCTTCGATAATCGCCTTGAAGCGATTGATGTAATTGATGCGCAACAGCAGGAAATTGCGCAGGTAAGGATTGCTTAAATGCCGGTGCTCGTTCATAAAAACGGCAGAGGCTGTTAGGTCGCGCGCCATCACGTTTACGTGGCCGATGATTCCCAGGCTCAATTTTTCACTTGCAGAAACGTTTTGTTTTTCAACCTTCTCAAGGGATTCGCGAAAGTCAGCTGCCATGTCAAAGCAAAGCGTTTGAAGAATCTCTTCCTTCGACTTGATATGAGAGTATAGGCTGGCGGCTTCAATGCCCAGCTTCTGCGCCAGGTCACGCATGGAAGATGCGGCATATCCTTTTTCCTTGAAGAGCTCGGCTGCGCTCCGGATCACCTGTTCCTTCCTCGATAAATTTGACACTCCGTCCATCTCCTGCTATATAACTCAAAAATATAAGAAAATAGTGTTACGCTGAAATATCAATTCCATATTTTAGACAAATAATAATCCCTGCATGAAGTACAACTCAGTACCCGAGTATTTCTATAAACTCCATAGCCGGTTGTATGCCTTGCTGCTGATACCGTTGCTAACGTTTGTAGCGCTCTACTGGAAAATGAAAACAGGCGATATTAAAGGGCTTTCGCAGGATACGGGCTTCAACTACATCATATTACTGGTCGTTATTTTTATCGTTCTTGTTGATTGGGTTGCTTCGTTTCTCATCTTCAGGAGAAATATCAAAAGCATACTAACGCTTGGTAGTTTGGGGGACCGCTTAGATCGCTATTACAGGTTTACGCTCTTCCGGTTTTTGTTCATGATGTCCGGGTTGATTTCACTGGCGATCGGCTTTTACCTGACGGAGGATAAGTACTTCACCATATTGTTTGCGGCCAGCCTGACAGGACTTGCGTTCTTCTGGCCTACATCTGCCAAAGTATGTGACGACCTTAACCTGAAAGGTGATGAGCGCAAGCTTATTCTGTATAAGCTTGACAAGCTGAGTTAAGCCGGCCTGAGTTCTAAAACTGATTAATCAGGATCAACCCAATTGTTACTAATGTTCCGGCAATCAGCATGCCCAGCGTGATCAGGATAACAAGGTCGCGCCCGAGCGGGTTTACCTGAAAAAGTTTAGTATATGATTTCATAACCAATGTAAGACAGTTACTAAAGTAACATCCCGCATCGGCAAGATGTTCAGTTTGTAAGAATATTTTTGATTTATGCAGGTTGCCCCATCAACCCTGAAATTACCTGGCCGGTAATATGATTTGATCGGGCGCTTACCATTAACGAGTTACGGAGTTTCTCTTAAACCCAATACGTAGCTAAGGGTCAGGGCTAACGTTTATCGTGTGATCCACAGGTTGCTGTAGGGTTTTCCCGGATTTACTAAAAACTCGGGGTTCCTCACGGAGGAGTTCTTCCCCGCAATATGGCATTAATTCGCGGTTTCAAACCTTCAGATCATTTCTTTCCGCTTTTGGGGTTTAGACCTTACCTTTGCCGATTATTCTGTAAAAATTCACGTCAATGTTTGACAATTTAAGTTTAAAGCTGGAAAAAGCCTTTCAAACGCTGAAGGGCCAGGGAAGGATCACCGAGGTAAACGTTGCGGCCACCATTAAGGAGATCCGCAAGGCGCTTATCGATGCTGACGTAAACTACAAAGTGGCGAAGGAAGTCACCGATGACATTAAGGAAAAAGCGATGGGTCAGGATGTGCTCACCGCCATTTCACCCGGACAGCTCTTAGTGAAAATCACCAACGATGAGCTTACCGGGCTCATGGGCGGCCAGAGTGAAGACATAAAAATTGAAGGCAATCCGGCCGTTATTCTTATTGCCGGTTTACAGGGATCGGGTAAAACTACATTCTCAGGCAAGCTTGCAAGCTATTTAAAGAAGCAGGGCCGCCAGGTTTTGTTAACCGCGTGTGATATCTATCGCCCTGCCGCGATCAACCAGTTGAAAGTTCTCGGTGAGCAGGTAGGTGTTGAAGTTTATGCCGAGCCTGAAAATAAAGATGCTGTTAAGATTGCAAAGGCTGCGATCGAGTATGCTAAGAAAAATAATCATCGGGTAGTCATTGTCGATACAGCCGGCCGGTTGGCCGTGGATGAAGAGATGATGAATGAGATCGCGAAGCTGAAAGAAGCGCTTAATCCTTCGGAAACGCTTTTCGTGGTTGACTCGATGACTGGTCAGGATGCCGTGAACACCGCCAAGGCATTCAACGATCGGTTGAACTTTAACGGTGTGGTACTCACCAAGCTGGATGGCGATGCCCGTGGTGGTGCTGCACTTTCTATCCGCAGGGTTGTTGACAAGCCGATCAAGTTCATCAGCACGGGTGAGAAGATGGAGGCGATCGATCGCTTTTATCCGGATCGTATGGCTGGCCGGATTCTCGGCATGGGCGATGTGGTGGGTCTGGTTGAAAAAGCACAGCAAACATTCGATGAAGAAGAAGCAAAACGAATTAACGCCAAGCTTCGTAAAAACCAGTTTGACTTTAACGACTTCTTCACGCAGCTCGAACAGATCAAAAAAATGGGTAACCTGAAAGACCTGATGAGCATGATTCCGGGCGTGGGCAAAGCGATGAAAGGACTGGATGTGGACGATAATTCATTCAAGCCGGTGGAAGCCATTATCCGTTCCATGACAAAACATGAGCGAGAAAACCCGGACATTATTAACGGCAGCCGCAAAGACCGTATTGCAAAAGGCAGCGGTACATCGGTTCCGCAGGTTAATCAGTTGCTTAAGCAGTTCAGCGACATGCGCAAGATGATGAAGACGATGAATAAGATGGGCGGAGCAAAACGGGCCATGTCGGCTATGAATCCTTTTGGTAAATAATGAGCAACAAAACTATACTTCGGGCAATCATCATCTTCGCTATTTTAGCGATCAATGTTGGATGCGATCAAATCTCCAAAAGCATCGTGCGTAACCGCATTGAGGACCACGAACAGATTTCAGTGGTTGACAACTATGTGACGTTAATGCGGGTTGAAAATAAAGGCGCATTTTTAAGTTTGGGAAATTCACTCCCCAACATGGTTAGATTTATTTTACTTTCATTATTCCCGCTGGCGATTTTGGGCTTTGGTTTAGGCTACCTTTTCACAAAGAAGAATCTCTCAAAGTCCATGCTGCTGGGCTTTGCATTTGTGATAGGCGGAGGCATCGGCAATCTGTACGACAGGTTGGTTTATGGATCGGTTACCGACTTTATGCACATTGATTTCGTGATTTTTCAGACCGGGATTTTCAACATGGCCGATGTATCCATTATGACGGGTATGGCCATCGTGATTATCGGTTCCTTTCTTGACCGATCGAAGCGTGATTCGGTCACGCCTGTCTAAATATCCGGTATCTAAAATCATAAGAGTTGCCTCGTTTGAGAAAAAATGCCAGTTATTCAGTCCAGGCTCAGAAAAAATGAAACCTTGTAAAAGCTATCATTCAGATTTTCAACACGATACAATCCAAACGACAGAAAACACCCGCTGCCGGAAATATTCCTGAAAAAATTACACAGAAAACCTGAACCAAACATGCGTTAACACGTTAATCATATTGTTACAGGTTTTTATTGTTATATAGTTTATAAATGCCTCGCCCTGCTACTACAGAGCGGGGCATTTTTTAATTAATCAGACCAACACCAAAAATTATGTCTATGAAAAAAATGTTAACGCTTGTTGCTGTAGTAATGGCTTTTATTGCAACGGATTCAATTGCGCAGGAAAAACCACTGAGTCCGCTTGAAACCGTGAAAGGATCAATTAATGGAGTGGATGTTGAAGTTGTCTATTCCCGCCCTTCTTCCCGGGGAAGAAATATGGTCGGCAGTGATAAAGTTCCCTACGGATCAATTTGGCGTACGGGCGCCAATGATGCAACTACAATCGAATTCAGCAAAGCTGTTAAGATTGAAGGCAAGGATTTGGCTGCGGGAAAGTATTCGCTCTTTACCATTCCCGGTGAAAAAGAATGGACAATCATATTCAACAAAAAATGGGATCAGAATGGCGCCTGGGAATATGATCAGAACAAAGGTCAGGATGCGTTGCGTGTAACCGTTCCGGCCGGTAAGCCTTCAGCATTCGTTGAAACCTTTACCATCACGGTCGACAAGGATAAGGTGAATCTGCAGTGGGAAAACAGCGCTGTTTCGTTTAAGGTAAAAGGTTAATTTAATCAATGAAATAAAGTATAGGCCCTGCATTAGCGGGGCTTTTTTATTTTTCGCATATTGTCTGAACAATTACCAGGTATGCAGATTTTAGGGCGTTCAGACCGGATACACCTGCCGGGCCTTGGCTTGAAGAACATTCATGCAAAAATTGACACCGGTGCCTACACCAGCAGCCTGCATTGCTCCCGGGCTGAAGTTGTTCATGGAAAGCTTGAGTTTGTGCTGCTGGATGAGGAACATCCGGAGTTTACGGGCATGACGTTCTCGGTGGATACGTTTACCGAACGGGATATCAAGAATTCATTTGGGGTAGCTGAAAAACGGTATGTTATTCAGACCACCGTAAAAATTTATGATGAAGAAATTATGACCGAATTCTCGCTCAGCGACCGGGATGCACTGCGTTTCCCGATCCTGCTGGGGCGAAAGGTTTTACGCGACCGTTTCCTGATTGATGTAACGAAAAAAAATCTATCTTACCGGGCGTCCAGGGTCAGGAAGAAAAGGAATAAATCCACCTAAAAACCTCCATTTGTATGAACATCGCCATTCTCTCAACCGGGCCGAAGTTATATTCTACCCGGAGGTTAAAGGAAGCCGGTGAGAGCCGCGGACATCGTGTGGAAATTATCGACCACATGAAGTGCGTGCTGTACATCGAAAAGCAAAACCCGGTTGTATTGTACCAGGGCCGTAAGCTGGATTACTTTGATGCAATTATTCCCCGGATCGGAGCGTCTGTAACGTTTTACGGTGCAGCCGTTGTGCGACAGTTTGAGATGATGAAAGTGTTCACCGCGATTGAGTCGCAGGCCTTAATCCGTTCACGCGATAAGCTGAGAAGCTTACAGATTTTATCACGGGCCGGGTTGGGACTTCCCAAGACAATTTTTATGGATTATTCAAAAGACACGGAAGGTGTCGTTGAATCTGTTGGAGGGGCTCCTGTAGTAATCAAACTGCTTGAAGGAACGCAAGGGCTTGGAGTTGTATTGGCCGAAAATAGAAAAGCCGCGCAATCGGTTATCGAAGCGTTTCACGGATTGAAGACACGCATTATTGTTCAGGAATTTATTAAGGAAGCTAAAGGCGCTGACATCCGCGCGTTTATTGTTGATGGTGAAGTGGTAGGCGCCATGCGCAGGCAGGCGAAAGAAGGAGAGTTCCGATCTAACCTTCATCGCGGGGGTACAGCAACTGTTGTTAAATTAAGCCGTGGTGAAAGGCATTGCGCAATTACGGCCGCAAAAAAGATGGGCCTGGGTGTTGCCGGTGTTGATATGCTGCCTTCGAAACGCGGACCGCTGATCCTCGAAGTAAACTCGTCACCGGGCCTTGAAGGCATTGAGGGCGCTACCAAAGTTGACATTGCCGGAAAGATCATTCAGTATCTTGAGAAAAATGCTGCGAAGAAAAAAATTCAAAAAGATAAAATCAACGCCTAACGACCGGCTTTACGTTGTATGAAAAAAGTTGTCATAGCCGGTCACGAAATCCAACCGGGCGAATTCAAAGAAATTGATATTAACATTGCAAGGCTCCCTTCGCATACGCAGATTGATACACCCATTTATGTATCCCGTTCAGAGGAAGACGGCCCCGTGCTGGCGTTAACGGCCGGCATGCATGGCGATGAAATCAATGGAATGGAGATCGTTCGCAGGATCCTGGAGGAAGGGTTGCATAAAGTGAAACGCGGAACGGTGGTGTGCATGCCCATCACCAATGTTTATGGGTTTCTAAACTTTTCACGCGATGTACCGGATGGTAAAGATGTTAACCGTTCCTTTCCCGGAAACAAGAACGGATCGCTGGCCAGCCGCGTGGCATATAATCTTACGCATCAGATTATTCCCTTTGTCGATTATGGAATTGATTTCCACACGGGAGGCGCCATGCGCACCAATTACCCGCAGGTTCGGGCTATGCTGAATAATACCCGGAACCAGGAACTGGCAGAGGCTTTTTGTGCACCGTTTACAATTGACTCTCCTTTCCGGCCAAACTCCTTGCGTAAAGAAGCCTCTAAAAAAGGTAAAAACTTTATCGTGTATGAAGCCGGTGAATCGCTGCGGTTTGATCAGGCAGGGATAGAAGAAGGTATTGCCGGAACGCTGCGCCTGATGAAACATCTGAAGATGATTGATGAAGCCCCGAAGCCAAAGGAAGAGAACAGGATCATTTGGAGTTCATCGTGGGTGCGGGCCAGGCATGCAGGATTATTTCAGCCTGCTATTCAATGCGGGCAGCTTGTTCATAAAGGTGATCATGTAGGCACCATTACCGATCCGTTCGGAGAATTTAAAGAAAAAGTTAAAGCTCTGGAAACCGCTTACGTGATCGGGCTTAACAACATTCCCGTTGTGAATGCCGGAGACGCGCTCATGCACTTAGGTATGGACAATGTATGCAAACTTGAGAACAGGGGCGTTGAGTAACTCCTTATCTGCCGGAATCACTTCCGTAGAGATCGTCAAATGTTAATGTTCCGGAAGCCCCGTCACCTTTAAATATCTTAAGGTGATAAAACAGCGCCATACCCATTAACAGGAAAATTATAATATACCCTACGCTGAACAGCACCGCATTGTAATACTGAAAGAACCCTTCGAATACAAACATATCGTAACTGAACAGAATCAGTCCCAGCACCACGCTGAATACCAGATACCATACGCCAGCGCGTTCATTGATCAACGCCCGGATGGTTATTACCCCGCTGTGTACAAGCACCAGGGCAGCCACAACCAGGTAAAGGGCAATCCACTGCGTGAAAAAAACAGGAGACATGATTACTGTTCCAGCAATGAATATGCAGTTCCCGATTACAAAAATGTACTTGATGATTTTACTGCTCTCTTTGGGAAACAGCCTGCTGAAGAACAGCACGGTCCAGATGAGCATGGAATAGAGCGTAATGTATTCAATACGCACCATCCAGGTCCAGTCAAAATCAGGGAAGAAGTCAATAATAAGATAAATGTTTGAAAAAACAGACCGGATCGCCCAGCTTATGCAGAGCAGCGAAAAGTACAACGTAATTTTTTTCTTCTCCTGCCGTACATAGTAAATGATAAGGAATATAACACCCAGTACAAATAGTATAATGCATTCGGCCAGGTTGCTGTTCACGGACACTCTTTCGTGGACTTTCAGCAGTTGAGCCGAACCAAGGTAAATGGGTTGCCTGGAGCCTGTATGATAATGATAAAAATTGGCAATTTGCAGTATCACCTGAAGTGTATCGCCTGCGGATTCAAACCCGCTTACCTGCGGCTTCCATTGCGGAGTGGTAGTTTCTCTTGAAGTTCCGGGCTTGCCGTTTTCTGCAACAAGTTTCCCGTTGACAAAAAGCTTATAGCTGCTATAAAGTTGGGGAATATCGAACGCGAGCTTGCCTGCATTGGCCGGTAAAAGCACCGTTAGCGAATAGGTGCCAGCCTGCACACCCTCATGGCCGGTTTTGGAAAGCACCTCCGGAAAATACGTAAGCTTACCGGAAGGTTTTAAGGGCACGGTGAGAAGTTCATTCTCATAAAAATTCCAGTGACCCGCCAGCGCGATTTTATGTTCAGCAAAGTTCCATTGCCTGAGATCCAGCACGCCATGATCAAACTTGGGAATACCGTCAGGTTGCGCCAATAGAGAAACTGAAAGCGTGCAAAGGAAAAGAAGAAATAATGCCTTCCGTCTAAAAAGCTGAATCATGCAGTGGGGTTGATGATTCTCCGAAGATAACCTTTTTTACTAAACTACCTTTTCGCTTTATAGGGTTTCCATTTTTTTAAATCGGCTGCTGTGGCCGGTTTGAGGCTTATGGCAGCTCCGCCACCGGGGGCCAATGCCTGGCGGAGTGTAATTTTGCTATCTACAATAACGCTTTCAACCTGGTAGGCCATCGGGTTTTTATCCCAATCTGCATCCGCCTTATCGCTATAAATCGTGGCCACATACTTTTGACCGGCTTTCAGAAAATTCAACGGCATTACCGCATTTCTTTTCTGTTCATCGGTGATTGACCCGATAAACCATTCTTCTTTGTCCTTTGTCTTGCGTGCTATTGTAATATAATCACCGGGCTCGGCTTCCAGGATCTTCGTATCATCCCAATTAACCGCTACATCTTTGATAAACTGGAATGCATCGGGAAAGCGCTCATAGTTCTCCGGCAGATCAGCCGCCATTTGCAGCGGGCTATACAGGGTAACGTATAATGCAAGCTGCTTGGTTAATGTAGTGTGGATAGCAAATCCGTTAGGCGATTGGTTATTAAACGGACGTTGCGCTATATAATAATCCATTTTGATCTGGAAGATACCCGGAGTATAATCCATCGGTCCGCCCATAAGTCTTGTGAACGGAAGAATGGTTTCATGTTCCGGAGGGCTGCCAGTGCTCCACGCGTTAAACTCGTTACCACGGGCAGCTTCAGAGGCAAGCCAGTTCGGGTAAGTGCGGTGCAAGCCTGTAGGGTGTACAGGCTCATGCACGTCAATCATAATTTTATATTCAGCAGCTTTTTGAGCTACACGGTTGTAGTGATTAACCATCCATTGGCCGTCATGCCACTCTCCGCGGGGAATAATTTTTCCAACATAACCCGTCTTTACTGCATCATATCCATTTTCTTTCATGAAGGTGAAGGCATCGTCCATTCTTCGCTCATAATTGGTTACCGAACCCGAAGTTTCGTGGTGCATGATGAGCTTCACATTTTTTGATGCAGCATACCGGTGAAGTTCTTTAACATCAAAATCAGGATAGGGCGTTACGAAATCAAAAACATTTTCTTTCCACTGGTTAAACCAGTCTTCCCAGCCTACGTTCCAGCCTTCAATCAAAACACCGTCAAAACCATGTTTAGCGGCAAAGTCAATGTATTTTTTTGTGTTGGCTGTGTTTGCCGAATGGCGACCGTTTGGTTTTAGTGATTTCCAATCGGTGCTGTCAAGTATAAGATTCACCTCATCGGAATAAAACCAGGTACCTACACCCACATGCATTTCCCACCAGATGCCAATGTATTTGGCTGGCTTAATCCAGTCTGTCGTTTCAAGTTTTGATGGTTCGTTGAGGTTCAGAATAGTTTTTGATGCCAAAATATCCGCAGCTTTATCGCTTACAAGTATTGTTCTCCAGGGTGTATGACTCGGTGTTTGTAAATAAGCTTTATTGCCAACACCGTCCGGCACGAGGTATGAGGTTAGAGTAAGACTTGCCTTGTCAATCATCAGGTTCATAGCCGGGTAGTTGATCAGTGCAGCTTCGTGAATGTTGATGTAAAGTCCGTCCGCGGATTTCATCATCAGCGGTGTTTGAACCGCGCCTGGAATTGGTCTGCGGGTGCTGATTTCATCTGCTGAACCTATTCTGGCGGATGCATCGGCTTTGGTGAGGGGAGTAGTAGAGTAGGTGTATTCATTTGTATCGAAGTCTCCCGGAATCCAGAATGCCTTATGATCTCCGGCCATCACAAACTGGGTGAGTTCTTCTTTTACAATAAAGTGCTGGAGGTTGGGCTGTTTAGGGAACTCGTACCGAAGACCCAGTCCGTCATTGAATAAGCGAAAACGGATAATAAGCGTACGGTCTTCCGCTGATGCTTGTATTAAGGTAACGGCAAGTTCGTGGTAATTGTTTTTAATGTGGTTCACTTCACCCCAAACCGGTTCCCAGGTTTCGTTTACGGTGACGCTGTCGGTTCGAGTGATTTTAAATCCGTTCAGCATCGGGGTTTGATCTTTTATATCAATGCCCAGCTTACTTTGTTTGATGACGGCTTTGTTCTTATACGAAAGCTGGTAAACAGGTTCTCCGGTTTGCGTTACCGAAAACGAAAATCTCAGGTTTCCATCGGGAGATTTCAGGGTTTGTGCAAAAAGCGCTGTACCGGAACCTAATAACAATAAAACGAAGACTAATTTTTTCATAATTTTTACAATAAAACGAGGTTCGAAGATAGGCTTTTTACTTTACTCCCATGACAAAAAAAGACAAACACATTGATGCATACATCAGCGTGGCTGCACCGTTTGCAAAGCCGATCCTGAAACATCTTCGCAAGCTTATTCACCAGGGGTGCCCGGAAGTTCAGGAAACAATTAAATGGGGTATGCCTTCCTTCGATTACAAAGGTCCGTTTTTCAGTTTCGCATCATTCAAGGAGCATTGCACGCTTGGCTTTTGGAAAGCGAGCCTGATCGAAGACGAGCATGGCTATCTTCAGCCGGTTGCCAACAAAGGTGGAGAGGCTATGGGCAACTTTGGCCGTGTTACTTCGCTTCGTGATCTTCCTTCTGATAAAATTATTCTTGACTTCATCAGGCAGGCAAAACGACTGAACGATGAAGGAATAAAAAATCCCGCACGGAAAGCAATGCGAAAACCACTGGAAGCGCCAGCGTACATGCTCACCACAATCCGGAAAAACAAAAAAGCCCGGACAGCGTTTGAAAATTTTAGTCCTTCCAACAAACGCGATTATGTGGAGTGGATTACCGAAGCTAAAACGGAAGCCACCCGTGACAAACGCTTAACACAAGCCATAGAATGGATGGCTGAAGGCAAGCCCAGGAACTGGAAATACATGCCGGAGTATCGGTAGCCGGCATGTAACTTCTTATTCGTTGCGCAATGAATCGGCAGGATTGCTCGAAGCAGCTTTAATTGTTTGGTAACCAATCGTTGCAAACATGATGAGCAATGCTCCGGTAATAGTAAGTAGAAAAATCCATGCATTGATTTCGATATGGTACGCAAAATTTTCAAGCCACGCATTGCCTGCCATCCACGCCAGCGGGCAGGCAAATGCAAACGCCATTAACACAAGAACAACGAAATCTTTTGAAAGCAGAAAAATAATGGCCCGCCCTGTGGCACCGAGAATTTTCCGGATCCCGATTTCCTTGGTTCGCTGTACTACCGAATAGGAGGCCAGACCCCAAAGCCCCAGGCAAGAAATGAATATAGCCATACTTGTAGCTGTTATTACAAGCCTGGAAGTTCGTTGTTCGGCCCGGTAAAAATTATTAATCGCCTCATCTAAGAAAGAAACTTTTAAGGGCTCTTCCGGGTAAATTCTTTTCCATGCCTTCTCAATTTTTGCCATTACTGCGGTAAGCGATTGACCTTCTGAAGGGGTCAACCTAACATTTAAACAAGTTGAGTTGTTTGAATGAATTAACATAACAGGCTCAAGGGTGGTGTGAAGCGATTCAAGGTGAAAATCCTTAACCACTCCGCTAATGACGAATATTTTTTTATCATTTTCGATTGGATACCCAACGGCTTCGATAGCGGTCATAAATCCAAGTTTCTTCAGCAATGTTTCATTGATCAGAACTTCTTTGGCCGTATCTACCGGAAGCAGATTTTTACCCGCGATGAGTTCTATGTCGTATACATTCAGAAAATCTTCATCGACTGCACGCATACAAACTTCCAGTTGGACTCGTTCACGTTCTTGATCATGATAAATATAGGTGTAACTCACAGCGCGGTGAGCCGCAGGGGTCCAGCTTAAACTCACATCCTGAATTTCAGGAATTTTATCAAGTTCGGTTTTCAGAATTTTTGGATCCGTGGAGTTGTGCGGGGCAAAAAAGTATACGATCGCTTCTTTGGTGAATCCAAGATCTTTTGTATGCAAAAAATTAATCTGCCAGCCAATGATGAGCGTAACGATAATGAGCGCCTGGGCAAAGGTGAACTGAAATACAATCAACGCTTTTCGTAAAGCGGCAGTACGCATGCCACCGGCAGAAACCTGATTTTTCAGCGCTTTTACCGGATTAAAAGCAGAAAGCACAAAGGCTGGGTAAAGTCCAGCCAGCAGACTTACCGTGACGAGTAAAACCAGCAACGGAAAAATCAACTCCACGATGTTCAACTGCACACCTGCAGGCACAAATTCTTTGAAGAAATTTAAAGCCAGTTCACAAAGCGGCAACGCCAGTATAATTGCAATGAGAGTAATGATAAAACTTTCGGTAAGAAATTGAATAACCAGCTTGTATTGTGTACTGCCCAAAACTTTCCGTACACCAACTTCTTTTGCCCTGCGGAAAGCGCGTGCGGTTTCCAGGTTTATAAAATTAATCGAGCCGATTAGTAGTAGAAGAATTGCAATACAGGTCAGCGCATACAAAGTTGGCAAATGTGCGGGTGAAGGGCTATGATCGAAGATTCCCAGTTCGGCATTATAGTGCAGGTCATTAAGTGGCTGAAGTTTGTGTTTGTTGTTGGTAAAATGAGGATTCCCGGTACTTGAATGATCTTTGTAAAATTTATCCAGTACGGGCAATTGTGCCTGAATGTCGTCCGGGTTCGTTTCCTCCTCAAGTCGAATGAACAATTGCGAACCTCCGTTTTCATAATGCCAGTTGTCCAGACGAAACGCCCTTTGAAAATATTCACTATTTCTAATGGAGGCTGTACTTACAAAGTCTGTAAAGTCAATATCAGAATTGAACGGCAGGTCGTTAACAATTCCTGCCACCGTAGTGCTTACTGAATCATGATAAATAATTTCTTTACCAATAATGCTGTTAATGTCTGAGGTTCCAAAATAAAGCCTGGCCCTGCTTTCTGTGAGCATAACGGTGAAAGGTTTATCGAGTTCTTTCGCTGAACCCGCAAGCCACGTGTAGCTATCGAATACCTCGAAAAATGAAGGGTCGGTAAAAATAATCCTATGCTCACGTTCAAATGACTTATTTGATTCCGGTATTAAAACATTGAGTTGTTGCGTGTAAATTGAAGCAACATCCCTGACCCCCTTAAAATGGTTTTTGACGGCATCACCCGTTGCAGTGGCTACACCGCGGTTAAACTCATTTTCAAACGAAGAATGTATGCGGTAAATGTGATCGTAAGCCTGAAATCCCCTGTTAAAGGATAGCTCAAAAGAAACGATCAGGTAAATAACAAGGCATGAACTAATTCCAACCGCCAGCCCGGAAATGTTTATCAGACTGTGAAGCTTATTTCTCAGGAGATTTCGCCAGGCGATGGTTATAAAATTCCTTATCATTTTTATTCGTTGCGCAATGAGTTAACAGGATTGCTGTTGGCGGCTCTCAATGTCTGATAGCCTACGGTTATAAACGCGATGAGGACACCGGCTACCACGGTGATAATGAAAAGCCAGGCGTTCAAATCCATGCGATAGGCGAAGTCCTCTAGCCACCAATTCACAAAATACCATCCAAATGGTGTGGCAATAATAAAGGCAATCAGAATAAGAAATATAAAATCTTTTGAGAGCATTACCACAATGCCGCTCACTGATGAGCCCAGTACTTTGCGAATACTGATCTCTTTCATCCGTTGAGTTGTTGTAAACGAAGCAAGTCCGAACAATCCCAGGCATGAGATAAAGATAGCCATGAACATGGCTGTTCTTACAAGCTTTGAAACGCGCTGTTCGGATTCATAAAAGTTTTTCAACGTTTCGTCCAGAAACTGATGTTCAAATTTTTCATCCGGATAAACTTTCTTCCAGGCTTCTTCGATTTTTGCAATGCCGGCTTTGAAATCACCGGACCCATTGGCTGTGGAAAGCCGGATGTTAAAGCAGTTGAAGTCCACATCGTTGCCCATGATTACAGGCTCGACTTTATTGTGAAGGGATTGAATGTGGAAATCTTTCACCACGCCCACAATCGGGTAATCGCGTTTGTTGTACTGGATAAATTGCCCGATTGATTCTTCCGGCTTGCTGAAGCCGAGCTGGGTCATTAAAGTTTCGTTGATGACAAATTCGCGGAGTGAATCAGTCGGACGAAGGTTCCTGCCGCCCAAAAGCTTCATACCATAAAACTCCAGGTATTTCGGATCGCCAAATTTCCGGAACGCATTTACCTTAACCACATCACCCTGTTCAGGTTTGTACTCAACGGTATTTGAACTCCAGCCGTCTTCGGATGGTGGTGCATCGCTCAGGCACATATCGGTAATCTCAACGATTTGAGCGAGCTCATTTTTCAGTACGCCAATTTTACTTGCCTTTTCATGCCAGGGTGTGTAGATGTAAACAACGGCATCCTTTTTAAATCCAATGTCTTTATTAAGCATGTAGCTGATCTGCCAGCCAACCGCCAGCGTGAAAATGATAAGCACCTGTGCGATGGCAAACTGGAAAACAATTAGTGATTTGCGCAGAAAGGCCGAACGCGAAGTACCCGAGGTGGCGTGAACCTGATTCTTAAGTGCAAGCGCGGGCAGGAACGATGACATGATAAAAGCAGGGTACATTCCGGCCAGCAAGCCAATGGCTACTACGACAGTAGCCAGGAAAGGAGCAACTTCATTCAGCGAAAGCGTTACCCCGGCCGGTACAAAGTCAGCGAATGTGTTCAGTGCCAGTTCGGTAAGCGGCAGCGCGATAATGATGGCGATCACCGTAATAATAAAGCTTTGATATAGAAATTGCGAAATCAAAGCTATGCGTGAGCTGCCCAATGTTTTACGAATGCCAACTTCTTTCGCCCTGCGCACCGCCTGTGCAGTTTCAAGGTTTATAAAATTGATCGCACCGATGATCAGCAACAGCGCTGCAACCACAATAAGAATGGTGAGGGTAGGCAAATGCGCAGGTGAGCGGCCATAGTCAAAAATGCCGGTTTCATTGTTGTAATGAAGATTGGACAGGGGTTGCGCGTTAAAGGTATTCTCAACATCCCAGGTGCTTTTTTCTTTGTAGCGCTGGCGGAGAATAGAAAACTGTTCTGTGAATTTAGCAACGTCTGAGGTATTATCGAGCAGCACAAACAATTGTGAACTGCTGTTTACACTCTGCCAGTCGTTCATCCTTACATTTTTCCTGAGCCAGCTTTTCTCAATGGTGCTGTAGCTGATGAAATCGGTCATGTCAATGTCGGTATTAAACGGCAGGTCTTTGACAATACCGGCCACCGTTGTATTCAACGAATCGCGGTAGATGATTTCTCTCCCGATTATTTTCAACGGATCGGTTGTTCCGAAATAGGTTTGAGCCCGGCTTTCGGTAAGCACAACTTTAAAGGGTTCTGTCAGTGATTCAGGTGAGCCGGCCACCCATTTGAATGACTTGAATACGGAAAAGAATGAGGGATCTGCCAGGATGATTTTTTCCTGTATCTCAAGATTTTTTTTCTCATTCCCCGATGGAATTTCAACTTTGGCTTTGAAGACCTGGAAGGAGGTAACGGCTTCAATACCTTTAAACTCATCTTTTATGGTGGGCCCGGTTGCCGTTGGCGCACCGCGGTTCAACCCGGAGAAAACTCCCGAGAAAGATGAGTGTACGCGATAGATGCGGTCGTAACCTTCATGCTTTTTATTAAAGCTCAGTTCAAAGTTTACGATCAGGTAAATAACCATACAGGCGCTTACCCCGATGGCAAGCCCGGTCACATTGATGAAGCTATGAAGCTTGTTCCGCAGCAAGCTTCTCCAGGCAATGGTTAAGAAGTTCTTGAACATACAAGTTGGGTTATTCGGTTCGTAATGCGTTAACGGGATTGGTGGAGGCGGCTTTGAACGATTCAAAGCTCACCGTAATAAGTGCAATCAATACTGCCGCGAGGCCTGCGTAAATAAAGATCAATGCATCGATGGTTGTTTTATACTCAAAGCCTGTGAGCCATTTATTCATAATATAAATACCGAGCGGCACCGAGATTGCAAAAGCAATAATGATTAATCTCACAAACTCTTTCGACATGAGCGTAACGATCTGGCTTACATCCGCGCCTAATACTTTACGAACACCTATTTCCTTGAAGCGTTGTTCGGCCATATAGGTGGAGAGTCCATAAAGTCCCAGGCATGAGATAACAATGGTGATTATTGTAAACACCGTTATGACCTGTGCCACCCTGACATCTTCCGCATACTGTTTCTGAAGCCTTTCGTCAAGAAAGATGAACTCGAAGGGTGTTTCCGGGTTAACGGCTTTCCATTTCTCTTCAATGGCTGACAGCGTGCCGGTTATGTCAGTTGTTGAAAGTTTGGCTATGATGTGATCCAGGGTCTGACCCGGATTCTTTTTGAAGAACGCAGTCGGAACGATTTTATCTTTAAGCGAGGTTTGATGATAGTTTTCCATTACTCCGATCACAATGAAGGTAAGGTGTTTTCCCTGCCAGTCCATGGCGAGTTCAGCGCCAATAGCTTCTTCGGGCGTTAAGCCTAATTCGTCAACACCTGCCCGGTTGATCACGATATTGTTTGTGCTGTCTCCCGCTTCTACAAATGAACGGCCTGCAATAATCCTGATGCCCATCATTTCGAGGTAGCCAACGTCAATGTAGTTTAACCGGTGAAGGATCCCGTTTTCCATGTTTTCGCCTTTCTTGTAAATCCTGAAGTCACTGAAAATAGGCGAACCCGGAACATAGTCGGAAGCCGAAACCGCTTCCACCGCAGCCAGCTTGCCAAGCTCTTTCTGAAAAGCGTCAGCATTTTTCTGCGCTGAACCGGTACGCAAGGGGAAGATTATTTTTTCGTCCGGGTTAAAGCCGAGGTTTTTGTTGTTCATAAACTTCAGTTGCTTGTTGATTACCAGCACTCCGCAGATCAGCGTAATGCCAATCACAAACTGAAACACCACAAGCCCTTGCCGTAACCAGCCTGATGCCTGGCCGGTTTTTGCTTTGCCTTTTAGTACTTCGGCAGGTTTAAACGATGAGAGGTAAAAGGCAGGATAGCTTCCGGCCATCAACCCGGTAACAATCGTAATCCCGACAAGGGCAAGCCCGAAGTACAGTATGTTATCCGAATCAAATGAAATCGTTTTCCCGGTAAGCTCGTTGAAAAACGGTAACGCTAATTGCATCAGCCCGATGCTGATGATGATGGAAATGCTCACAATGATCAATGCTTCGCCAAGCAGTTGACTGATAAGTGAACTTCTGAAAGCACCCATCACTTTGCGTACGCCAATTTCGTTGGCACGTTTGGCAGCTTTGGCTGTTGAAAGATTCATGAAGTTGATGCAGGCAATTAACAATATGAAAGCCGCAATAGCCGCGATTACATAGAGGTAGGTAATTCTCGGACTGTTGTCAATATCCGAATGCAGGTAAACATCCTGTAATGGTTCTAACGACAATGTTTTCGACATACCTTTTGCTTTCATGGCTTCCGAGCCGTACTTGATCAGCACTTCGTTCATTTTGCGGATCACTTCTTCTTTATTATGCCCGGCTACAAGTTTGAGATAAGAAGGAACAAAGTTTTGCCCGCTCCATTCATTTCCAATACCGGGCGCATCGAGGTATGATGCCCAGCCTTCGCTTCTCATCGAAACAAAAAACTTAGGGTTTTTACGGCTTCGTCCTTTTTCGCGCACTACTGCCGTTACTTTACACGTAGCCGTTGGGCCGCCTTGTGTGATGGAAATGATTTTGTTGAGTGCAGGCTCATCGCCAAATATTTTTTTAGCGAGGGCTTCGGTTAACACAACGGTATTCGGCTCGGTTAATGCTTTCGATGGATTACCGGAAATAAAATCGTAGGACAGAATAGAGAAGATCGCAGAGTCGGCAATAAAGCCATCGCTTTCATAAAACATATTCTCTTCATAGCGGATCAGGTTTTGACTAACGCCCGGAGGATTGAGCAATCGTGCCGCTACTTCCACTTCGGGTATCTCAGCCAGCATGGCCATGGCAATGGGTGGCGAACACGAGCTGGTGGTTTTTATGTGGGTAAGATTTTCAAAGGTGGTGGTAATACGGTAGATGTCTTCACCCCGTGCATGGTGTTTATCCACCTTGTACTCGCCCTGGATGTATAACATCAACAACAGGCAGCAGGCTACACCAATAGAGAGTCCGAAAATATTGATAAAGGAATATGCCTTGTTCCGGAGCATGTTGCGGATGGCGATTTTGAAGTAGTTTTTCAGCATGGCTTTTTTATGGTTTTTTGTTCTATTTCAATCCCGAAGGGATGTTATGATTATAGAAAAAAGGATGATTATACAACCCAACCCCGAAGGGGTGGTATAGTAATCATTCAATCCATTCAAACAGGTATTTCTCATCGTGTTCTATTTCAAATTTTTGAAGAAAGTCTATGTACTCTTCCCTGAATGTCTTCTTCCTGTGGTGCTCTTCCTGATTTAAGATATATTGGTAAACCGTATCAAGCTGTGAATGCGAATAGGAAAAAGCGCCATACCCTTCTTGCCAGGAAAATTTTCCTTTCACAAATTTCTTTTCATTGATAAAATTGGTGGTGTTATTTTTTACATCCCGGATCAAATCTGACAATGCCATGACAGGATTTAACCCGATAAAGAGATGAACATGATCGGAAATACCGTTTACAATAATGGGTTTCTGGCTCTTTCCCTTGATAATCCCCGCCATGTATTTGAAAACCTCATCTCTCCAGGGTTTTTGTAACAGGTTTTCCCTGCCTCTTACCGCAAAGACAGCCTGAATGTAAATTTGTGAAAATGTACCAGCCATAATTTTTATATCACCCCTTCGGGGTTGTGTTTGATTTTATTATTTATTTCTATAACCCTTTCACCCCTTCGGGGTTAATTTTATCAGCCTGATCACGCAGCTTAATCTCGACACCAACCAAATATATTCAGGAAAGCAAATTGCTTGTCGCTAAAAAGGCTTCGGATTGTACTTGTAAAATTTCATGGTAACAGGATTCTTTAGGCATACAGATTAAAAACCAGCCAAGTCAATATCAATGCCAGTCAAAAAGATTCGTTTGGAGCAAAAAATCGGAGATTTTGTTATCGGCCATCGGCCATAACCGAACGAAACCGTCCGTATCCGGATACCCTCAATCAATCGCCTTCTTCCCGCTTGATCTTGACTTTCGCGGCCGGCCCTACCTGGATAGGTGCTTTTTCAATTTCGAGGTTGGAAGCTTCAATTCCATAGTGCGCCTCCGTTGACAGGCTGTATTTTTTGAGAATACGGTAACTCTGAATCACAAACCTGTCAAAAGCCGAGATCTCGCTGTCGACTGAAGCCCACGACTGGATGATGATAAATTTAAAGTCGGCTGTCATACTGTACTTGTGCAATGACGGGTATGGACTGATCAGATCAATTTCAGACGAATCAGCCATTTCGTGGATGATCCGGTTGAATAATAAATTCAGCCGGTGATCAGCTTTAAATCCAAGCTTGATCCGGACGAAGAAACATTTCTTCGGAATGATTGTTTCAACAGAATACTTACTCGTGAATGGATTATCAACCGTATCTACGTGCAGGAACCAGTAAACATCCGCCCGTTTCGGCCGCTTCCTGAAAATCGAATAGATAATGTTGGAGTCAATATACTTTTTGCTGTCCGCTACAGCGAGGTAAACCAAATTGGTAGCTTCTTTTGGAACCGTAGTGTCGGCCTGCAGGTCGCGAATCATATCCTCGTAATGCTTCAGATCAACAAACTCGGTATGCCGTGTGCGAAGCCCCCGTGCGCGTAACTGAATAAACAACACCCAAAACAAAATACCTGCCATGCCAAACGAGAACCAGCCACCATGCGCGAACTTATTAAGATTGGATACCAGGAACATGCCTTCCAGTGTAAAGAACATGAGCGCAAGGCCGAGCGACCGGAAGGTTGATTTCTTGTACAAAGAAAAATAGTAGACAAGCAATGAAGTGGTCATCAGCATATCAAAGGTGATCGCCAATCCGTAAGCGCCCTCCATCGCTGACGACTCGCGGAAGATGAGGATCACCAAAATTGACCCGCACATCAGAATCCAGTTGATGCCCGGAATATAGATCTGTCCTTTCAACTGGCTTGGATAACGCACGCGCATCATGGGCCACAGCTTCAGCTTCATTGCTTCGTTCACCAATGTAAATGTGCCGGAGATTAATGCCTGGCTTGCCGTGATGGCTGCAAGCGTGGCGATTCCAATGCCAACCGGTAAGAACCAGTCCGGCATCAAACCATAAAATGGAATCTGCCCGTTCAGCATGCTTCCTTCATGGGTCAGCAGCCATGCGGCCTGACCGGAATAGTTTAGCAGCAGGCAGATCTTAACAAAGCCCCAACTGACCCGGATGTTTTTCTTTCCGCAATGACCCAGGTCGGAATACAATGCTTCTGCACCCGTAGTACACAGGAATACTGCACCTAAAATCCAAAAGCCGCCCGGATATTTTACTAACAGGTTGATGGCATACATCGGGTTAACCGCTTCCAGCACACCGGGGTTTTTGATAAGCTGAAGAAACCCCAACGTTCCGATTGTGCTGAACCAAACAAACATGATCGGCCCGAACGTTTTGCCTACCGTGCCTGTACCAAACTGCTGGAACACAAACAACCCAACGAGGATGGCAATAACAATGTAAACAGTCGGGATGTCCGGACTGTAAATTCTTAATCCTTCAATGGCCGAAGAAACAGAAATGGCGGGAGTCAGAAAACCATCCGAGATGAGTGTTGCGCAGCCAATGATGGCCGGATAGATTACCCACTGAGCCTTGTATTTTCTTACAAGCGCGTACAATGCGAAAATACCGCCTTCACCTTTGTTATCGGCATTGAGGGCGAGGTATACATATTTTATTGTGGTGACCAGGGTGAGCGTCCAGATGATACAGGAGAGTCCGCCATAGACAAGTTCTTTACTGATAACTTCTTCACCAACGATCGCTTTGAATACATAGAGCGGGGAAGTGCCAATATCTCCGAAGATAATTCCTAACGCGATCAATACTCCCGCAGCCGACAGGGGCGTGTGGTACTTGAGGTATCGTTCACCGCTTTTCATGAAATGAAGGCGTCAAGGTACTAAATTCCTGAAACCGAAGTTAGCGGACGCCTTCTTTATTGCGGCTGATGATCAGGCGGTTGCTTTTATCGTACGAGAAGTAGCTCCAGATCCAACTGAAGAAAACGAAGAACTTGTTCCGGAATCCGATAAGCGAAATCAGGTGAACAAACATCCACAGGAACCAGGCAACAAGGCCTTGTGTGCGGAATTGCCCGTTGAAAACATTCAAATCAACCACCGCCTTGTTGCGGCCGACCGTTGCCATCGAACCCTTGTCGGTGTAGCGGAAAGGTTTCAGGGGTTTCTTTTCCTGAAGACGAATCAAGTTCTTTGCCAGAAGCTGACCCTGCTGCATGGCCGGGGGCGACATCATCGGGTGGCCATTCGGAAATTTCAGATCACCGCCTTCCATAATGGCTGCATCGCCAATGGCAAAAATGTTTTCATAACCTTTCACGCGGTTAAACTCATCAACTTTAATGCGTGCCCCGCGCCCGACAACTTCTGAGTTTAGTCCCGGCAGCGGCTGGCCTTTTACACCGGCTGCCCACACCATGGTTTTGCTGATCAGTTTGTCACCTGTACTGAGCGTTGTTTCATGCCCGTTATAGGATTTTACACCTTTGTTCAGGTGCACATGTACCCCCATTTTTTGCAAATACTCCAGCGCTTTTTGTGAAGCGATGGGTGACATCCCGCCCAGCAACCGGTCGCCAGACTCTACGAGATGAATGTTCATCTTGTTCATGTCAAGTTCTTTGTAATCACGCGGGAACACATGCTTCTTCAGCTCAGACAATGCACCGGCAAGCTCCACACCAGTCGGACCACCACCTACAATAACAAAGTCCATCAGGCTGTTCATCATTTCCTCATGGTCTGTCAGGAGCGCTGTTTCAAAATTCCGGATGATCTTGTTTCTTAACTTGATTGCATCTACAATGCTCTTCAGCGGAAGTGAATTGTCTTCCACATCCTGCATCCCGTAATAGTTTGTTGCGGCACCGTTGGCAATCACCAGGTAGTCGTACTTCACGCTGCCGATGGAAGTTTCAATGCAGTTATTGGTTGGATGAATGGAAATCACTTCTCCCAACCGGAAATAAAAATCATTCTGTTTCGCAAATCTTTTTCTGAAAGGAAAAATAATGGAACTGCTTTCCAGCCCCGAGCTTGCCACCTGGTACAGCAGCGGCTGAAACGTATGATGGTTGAAGCGATCGAATAAAACAGTTTCTCCTTTAAAACCGTTTAGCGCCTTTGCGATTTCAAGACCCGCAAAACCACCACCAATAATAATGACCCTCGGCCTGCCGGTGTTGGCAAATTGCGTGTGATCTGTTACTAACTTTTGCATGATGAAAAATAAGAAGAAGTGTGTATTCAGTAATACGTGTGTAAGTTAAATGAGTTTGGGATATACTGAAATATTAACCCAATGATTCTATCGGCAGCCTAACGCTTGTATCCGCACTTGATCTTCAGATGGGAAAGGAAGAGGCGCAACCTACAATTGAGAAACCGGAAGAATCCGACAGTAACCACAATCGGAGAAGGCCTTTAAGGGTTGACCCTCATGTTTCTCCTGACCAGTCAGGATCAGAATCACGGTTTTCTTATTACTTCTTTTACTTTACGGTGTTAAAAATATTTATTTGCTCCGCACCCATTGCCTCAAAAAGGAACTGTATTTTTGTCATAACTCTAATCTCAGAATATGCTACGAAAATTACTCCCCTTACTTGCATTAGCGATTGCGATGACCGCGTGCGACAACCAGGAAAAAGCCAGGCTTAAATCAGAAGTTGACTCGCTGCGCAACGAGCTGCAAACTTCGCAGCACATGGCACAAACTTTACAGGATGTTGGCACGCTGATGGATTCCATTGACGCGAACCGCCAGTTGCTGCGGGTAAACATGGTGGAGGGAACAACGTACGATGATTACACCGCGCGCATGAAAGACCTCAACAACTATGTTCGGGAAACGGAAGATAAAATCGCGGACCTGGAGGCACAGCTTAAAAAATCAAAAGGAAATGCCAATTCGTTTGCATCGATGATTAAAAAATTAAAGGCTGAGCTTGTCACAAAATCACAGGAGATTATAGTATTACAGGAAGAGGCAGAAAGGGTGCGGAATGAGAATCAAAACCTGAGCGAAACAATCCGTTTGCAGGAAGAAGAGCTTACTGCCAAAGAAAACGAGATCCGAACGAAAGAAGAAGAGCTTGCTGCATCGGAAAACAAGATACAGGAAATGATGATCAAGTCGAAGATGAGCGAAGCGGATGCTTACTTCACACAGGCACAAGCCGTTGAAGAAACCGCCAACCGCACCAAGCTTGCCCCGAAAAAGAAAAAAGCATCACTCCGGCAGGCGATTGATCTGTATAAAAAGGCATTGTCGTTAGGCAAGGAAGAAGCCAGGGCTAAGATCGCTGATCTTGAAAAGAAACTTTGATGACGTTTTGCAACAGCGTAGGAAAAGCCGGTCAGAGCCGGCTTTTTGTTTTAAGAGGCACTTGAGTAAAAATCTCGCTATGACCGACTTAGCATCCGCTTTCGGTTGTGTAACGGGCCTATTTCATGAATCCCGCTACTTATTCGTATCTTTACGGGCTTAATTCAAGCCATGGCTTTTGAGATAATTCTCACACTTTTCCTCGTTTTTGCAAATGGTTTTTTCGTAGCAGCTGAGTTTGCTATTGTTAAGGTACGTTCTTCCCAGATTGCCTTAGAAAAGAAAAGCCTGTCAAAAAAGTGGACCCTTCACATCGTTGATCACCTTGATGGATACCTTGCCGCAACCCAACTGGGTATTACCCTTGCCAGTCTCGGGCTGGGCTGGGTAGGCGAAGATGTTGTCTCCGAATTAATACTGAGCGCCATACACGGTCTGGGTTTTGAAATGAGTGAAAGCCTTGCGCATCGCATAGCCGTACCGTTTGCTTTTGTTGTGCTGACGATCATGCACATTGTATTCGGGGAGCTTGCGCCTAAAACATTAGCCATTCGTTTTCCCGCGACAGTATCCATGCGGGTTTCGATTATCCTTCAGGTATTTTATTTCATTTGCCGTCCCTTTATCTGGTTGTTAAATGGAATGGCTAACCTCTTCCTTCGCTTGATTGGCGTCAAGCCCATGGGTGAGCAGGATATTCACTCGGAAGATGAGTTAAAATTGATCATTGCCGAAAGCGAAGAGGGCGGAGCAATCGAACCTTCCGAACGGGAGCTGATCCAGAATGTTTTTGATTTTGACGACCGGGTAGTTCGCCAGGTAATGGTGCCCCGCATGAAAATAAGCGCGATTAAATCGGAAGTAACCGTGCGCGAAGCGATGGATATTGTGCTGAAGGAAGGCTACTCCCGGTACCCGTTGTATGAAGTTTCACTGGATGAGATTGTTGGCGTTGTTTTCGCAAAAGATATTATCCGGGCGTATGTTACCAATGAACAGGGAAGCAAAACCCAAACGCTGCGCGATGTAATGCGCACGGTTCAGTATGTTCCGGAAACGATGCCGATCGATACCTTGCTGCGCGATTTCCAGAAGAAGAAAATCCAGATGGCGATCGTGGTAAGTGAATTTGGTGGAACGATTGGGTTGGTTACGCTTGAAGATATTCTTGAAGAATTGGTAGGGGATATCCAGGATGAGCACGACCATGAAGCGCAGATCGTTACAACCATTGACAAGCAGGTTTACCAGATTGTAGCGCAATCATCCCTGTACGACATTAACAAATTATTGCCCGAGCCTTTCCCGGAATCAGAAGAATACGAAACGCTGGCAGGATTGCTTACCTATAACCGTGCGTCTTTGAAAGAAGGTGAGGAGTTCACGTTGTTCAATTACAAGATCAAGGTCCTGAAAATTGTGAAAACAATTCCGGAGCTGGTAGAGGTACGGGTAGAGGGTGATGCCGATAACGGCTAAAACCATTTCCTTCTTTTGAAGTAATAAATCATTCCTATTGTTACGATTGCCATAACGCCCAGTACGGCCGGATAACCATAATACCATTCAAGCTCGGGCATGTGTTTAAAGTTCATGCCATACACGCCTGCAATGAACGATAGCGGAATGAAGATTGTGGTGATGATCGTCAGCAGCTTCATCACCTCGTTCATCCGGTTGTTCATCGTGTTCATGTGAATATCCAGCAGGCTCGAGGTAAGGTCTTTATAGGTTTCGAGCGAATCGATCAGGTGAACCGTGTGGTCGTACACATCGGAGAAATATTTAAGATTTTCTTCCTGAACAAAGCTTGTTTCCCCTTTCATTACTTTACTTAGCGCCTCCCGTAACGGGTAAACGGCTTTGCGCAGGAAAATTAATTCCTTTTTAATGTTCTGGATTTTATGAAAGGCTTCCTTGGCTGAATCGGTATAGATGCAATCTTCAATTTCATCAATCTGTGTTCCGATGTTGTCCAGTACGATGTAATAGTTATCAACAATGATGTCGGTCAGGCGGTACATGAGGTAGTCGGCTTTCATCTTGCGTACCTTACCCTGATCGAGCCGGATGCGTTCGCGGAAGGGGTCAAACAAATCGCCTTCTTTTTCCTGGAAAGAAATCAGGTAGTTTGTTCCCAGCACGAAGCTGATCTGCTCATAATCAATTTTATCGCCCTTAATGCGGTAGAGCATCTTCAGCGTGAAGAATAGATAATCTTCATACTCTTCGGCCTTTGGCCGCTGGTCGTTGATCACATCATCCAGCGTAAGCGCATCAAAGCTGAAATACGATTGCAGCTTTTCAACGATGGTGAGGTCGCCCATGCCATCCATGTTAATCCAGTTGACCCTGTCCGGGTCAATTTTTTTTAACAGGTCGTCAATGGAAATGTTATCCGTCCGCTCATGCTGCTCCCGGTTATACGAGATCAGCTCGAGTATAACCTTGTTGCCATCCTGAACAAGATCCGTTTCTATCGGGGTCATACCGTGGGAATTTCTTTCATGTAAACCGTACGGTAGGGAATAATGATGCCGCTTGCATCAAATTGTTTTTTGATGGACCGCAGCAAATCGGTTTTAACCACAAAGGCAGTTGGCGGGTCTTTCGCCCACACATACGCGCGCAGGTGCTGGCCAAACTCGGTGAGGTTAACCAACCGCACGGTTACCTGCGGCACACCGGTTTTCTTGTCTTCTTCACTGCGGTTGTCGCGGCACTCAGGGTGTTTAATGGCTTCATCGTGAATGATTTGCATGGCTTTGTCCGTATCGGAGCTAAACGAAATCGTAAACTCGACAAATACACACACCAGTTCGTTGGTGAGGGTTGAGTTAATAATGGTTTCGTTGTTGATCACACTGTTGGGGATTACAATCAACCGGTTTTCAAAATTGCGGATAATGGTGTGGCGCAGTGTAATGTCTTCAACATTGCCGGTATATAACTGACCAATTTGTACCCGGTCGCCCACACTGAATGGGCGGAAAATTACCAGGAAGATTCCGCTGATGATGTTGGAGAAGGCCGACTGCGAAGCAAACCCGACAATGGCTGCCAGCACTCCGGCACTGGCCAGCAAGGTATTACCGTAATCACGCAATGCAGGAATTGACCTGAAAATGACAACGAGCGCGACCAGGTAAATCACAAAGTCCGTTGCGTTTTTAAAGAATTTATACCGCGTATGATCGACCTTTAGTTTAAGCGCAGCCGACTTCACAAACCGGTCGACCGCAAACTTCAGGATGCGGGACAAAATAACGGCCACCGCCAGTACAATGAGTACGAACGCAACGGATTCCCAAATGCTTTCTGACGCTAATCCAAACATGGCAACCAATATACTCGGTTACTGCGATTTAACCTTGCGCACACATCAAATTTCATATTTTGAAAGCCTGCAAGGCGGTTGTATTATTGGGTCATGGCTTTACGGTTAGAGGATATTAAAACTCCCATTGCCCGCGAAATGGCGGAGTTTGAGCATAAGTTTCGCGATTCGATGAAGACGAGGATTCTGCTGCTTGACCGGGTGATGAACTACATCGTAAAACGCAAGGGAAAGCAGATGCGACCGATGTTTGTATTCCTGAGCGCGGGCGCGAGCGGGCAGATTACCGAGTCGACCTACCGCGGGGCAGCGCTGATCGAACTGTTGCACACTGCCACGCTCGTGCACGATGATGTGGTGGACGATGCCAATTACCGCAGGGGTTTTTTCTCCATCAATGCATTGTGGAAAAACAAAGTGGCCGTGCTGGTAGGTGATTTTTTGCTCTCGAAGGGATTGATTCTCTCCGTGGAGAACAAAGATTTCAATTTGCTGCATATCGTTTCGAAAACCGTAAAGGAAATGAGCGAAGGCGAACTCTTGCAAATGGAGAAAGCCCGTCAGCTTGATATTACCGAAGAAGTTTATTTCGATATCATCCGGCAGAAGACTGCATCCTTAATTGCGTCCTGTTGCGCAGTAGGGGCAAGCTCATCGGGTGCCGGTGATGAGGTGGTGGAAATCATGCGCACGTTTGGCGAGAAGATCGGCATGGCCTTCCAGATAAAAGATGACCTGTTTGATTTTGGAGACGATGAAATCGGCAAGCCTGTAGGCATCGACATCAAGGAAAAGAAAATGACACTGCCGCTGATCTATGCGTTATCAAAGTCTCCGTGGCTGGAAAAGCGGGGTATTATCCGCATCATTAAAAACGAAAGCGACAAGCCGAAGAAAGTGCGCGAAGTAATTGAGTATGTAAAAAAATCGGGCGGTATTGAATATGCGCTGGCCGCGATGAATAAATATCACGCGGAAGCGATGGCGTTGCTGGAAAC
>CAZIGG010000011.1:15170-41052 GCA_964538575.1 uncultured Roseivirgaceae bacterium | reverse complement strand
TCCGGGGTTTTAGTGGGAGCTGAGGGGTTCGAACCCCCGACCCTCTGCTTGTAAGGCAGATGCTCTGAACCAGCTGAGCTAAGCTCCCATTTGGGAGTGCAAATGTAGTAGAGATTTCTTTTTCTACAAAAATCTTTCAAAAAATGCACGAAACGGTATTCGGGACGGTCCCACAATATTCTGCTCAATTATTGGTTCACATTTTGTCGTGTATCTTTGACAACCCATTTTTTAAACTTGAGGATCCTAAAAAAAATACTCCTTTATACCGGGCTGGGATTGCTGGTGATCGTTGTTTCACTGGCCCTTTCTGTCTTTTTATTCAAGGATAAGATCATCCGCAACTTCATTGAAGCTGCTAATAAGAACCTGAACACCCCGGTGAAGATCGGGAAAATCGATGTGTCGGTGTTTCAAAAATTCCCGCAGCTCTCCATTGTGCTTACCGATGTGTCAGTCGAAGACAGTCACCCCGGCCAGTATCCGTTGCTTACAGCCGGTAAGATCGCCTTCCGGCTAAACCTGCTTGAAGTCTACCATGGTAAGTACAACATCAAAGGCCTGGAGCTTGAGAACAGTGAAACGAATCTTAAAATCAATAAAGACGGTGTGAACAACTACACCATCTTTAAGGAAAACAAAAGCGCTGAATCAGCCGGAGAGGTGGTGGGCTTTGAATTAAAAAACGTGCGGTTAAAAAATGCATGGGTCAGGTATGTTGATCAGAAAAATGATGAAGACCTGATCTTCAGTAGTGGCAGCTTATCAGCCTCTATTAAATCCTCGGGTGATGTATACAGTATTAAAGCAAACGGTGAACTTATCACCAAAAAGATCAAGGTTAAAAAGAGCTCGCTGCTGGAAGGAAAATCGTTCGACATAACTGCTAACCTGGTTTATGACGATGGGAAAAAAATACTAACCATCGAACCGTCTGTCCTGAAATTAAAAGGCTCCGCATTTGCTGTAAAGGGAATGTATGACTGGGCAAAAATTCCGCTTATCGATATTACCGTTGACGGCAAAGACACCAACATTCAAACAATCCTTTCGTTATTGCCCGAAACCGCATCGAAGCAATTCATGCAATATAAAAGCAAAGGCGAAACATATTTTTCCGCTGCGTTAAAAGGGCCGGTCACCTCCACGAAAAATCCGGGACTTACCGTAGCGTTCGGATTAAAGGATGCAACCATTTTTCATCCCGACACAAAAGCGCAGATCACGGATGCTAACGTAGAGGGTTCGTTTGCCAGCAGCAACCTCGCGGATTTACATAAAGCATCGCTTGTGCTGAAAAACATGACCGGGACGCTTAATGGTGAAGTGTTTGAAGCCAGCCTGGTGATCCAGGATTTTATTGATTCAGATGTAATCCTGAAATTTAAAGGCAGGGTTGATGCCGCGGCCTTAATCAGATTCTACCCGGTGGAGAACATCAAAGACCTGAGCGGTTCATTGGTAACCGATTTTTCATTCGAAGGAAAACTGTCGTGGCTTAAGAAGAGAAGCACCGCGCAAAAAGCAACCACGAACGGAACGATCGAAATGCAGAACCTTAATTTCCTGTACGGGGAAAGCAAACTTGCAATTAAAAATCTGAAGGGTTCCCTCCAGTTCACCAACAATGATCTTGCGCTGAGCAATGTTTCGCTGAAAGCCGGCAACAGCGATTTTGTTTTCAACGGATTCTTTAAGAACATCATAACGTTTCTCTTGTTTGAAAACCAGCCGATCGGCATTGAGGCCGACATGAAATCCGGTTTCATTGATGTGGATGAACTCTTCCAGGTCGGGTTCGCATCCAACAAGAGCAATAACGATTATCAGTTCAGCATTTCGCCTAACCTGAACCTCAGTTTCAATTGTGATGTGCAGGCGTTGCGCTACCAGCGGTTTTCAGCGCATAAACTAAAAGGCGACCTGCTGGTGAAAGATGAAGTTGCTGTTTCGCGAAACACGAAGCTCAAAACCATGGGCGGGGACCTCAGCTTTTCAGCCATCGTAGATGCCAAGAACCATAAAGCCATTGATGTGTTGACCTCCGCCAAACTGAATGGCATTTACCTGGACAGTGTGTTCTACGTGTTCAAAAACTTCGACCAGGATTTTATTCAAGACAGGCACCTAAAAGGTCAGGTCACAGCCGATGTAAGTGTGGAGATGACACTGAATGAAAGGCTCAAATTGTTCCAGGAAACATTAATTGCCGACATCAGCATGACAATTAAAAACGGGGAGCTCAACGATTTCGAACCCTTAAAAAGCCTGAATAAATACTTGGACGATGAAGGCTTAAGCCATCTGCGATTTGCGGATTTGAAAAACGACATTCATATCGAAAAGAAAATCATTTACATTCCGCAGATGCAGGTGCGCAGCAATGTTACGGCAATCCAGATCAGCGGAACGCATACGTTCGACCAGCATATTGATTACCGGTTAATTACTCCCTTGCGGAACAAGAAAAAAATTGATGTAACGGAAGCCGCCAGTGCGCTGGAGGAAAACAATGGTCAATTAAAATTGTTTTTAAAAATCACCGGCACAACAGACAACTACAAAGTTCAGTACGACACGGAAGCATTCCGTAAGAAGCTCGCCAGTGAATTGAAAAAAGAAGTCCAGGAATTAAAAGATGCGTTTAAAACCAAAGGCAAGCAAAAACAAAAAGAGCTTGAATTGGAGAAAGACGATTATTTTGACTGGGATAATTAATCGACACACTCATGCCTGGCCTGTCCCGGCATCCCCTGCATAGATCAACCAAATGGAGATCCCGGCACAGGGCCGGGAATAGTGAAAATAATACTTACGCAATCGCTTCTTTCAAAAAGTCATTCAGCGGCTTCGCAGTTTTATATGTATCAATTACCGTCTTCATAAAATTTTTGCGCTTCACTTCTTCATCCGTAAAGCTGTGCGATACCACAAAACTTTTCAGCTTAAGCCATTCAGCATGAGGATGATCCTTTTCATATCCTTTCGGAATATTCTTTAACGCATATTCTGTTTCAAAGGCGCCATACATCTTTTTGAATTTCTTGTCGGTCATGATTTTTTTCAAAACTTCACCGTTGTAATCAATCTCCTGCCGGATTTTACCCAACGGTTCCGGCTCTGGCATCCACAAGCCTGCGGCAACAAAACTCTTATTGCCGGGCTGAATATGAAGATAAACTCCAGGCTCATCCACCATTTTACCGCGCGGAGAAATGCCTGCGCTCATGTTGCTCTTATACGGAAGCTTGTTTTTGCTGAAACGTACATCGCGGTAAATGCGGAACGTGATTTTCTTCGGATCAAGTCCGGCCAGTGACTGATCGAAGTCCGTGAGGCCGTGCAGCAGCTTTGTCACAAACTGATCGAACTGAGCTTTTGCTTCGAGGTATTTTGCCTTGTTTTTTTCGAACCAGGCGCGGTCGTTGTTTTTAGCGAGAGCCTTTAAAAAATTCAGAATGGTTTCCATTATGTTCACACCTCTATACACTTTATCGGGTATTGTAAAATCATTTTGTCGCGCGTGAGTAAAATCAAGTCTTCTTCAATAGCTTGTGCAATTAACATCAAATCAAACGGATCGCGATGCAGCATATCAATTTTTAATAACTGTTCTGCATGCGTTGCCCGGATAGGCAATTCTAAAAAATCTTCCATGGCTTTTAGAACAAAACCTGTTGGAATTTTAACCTTCCCTAAAGTAACCTTCAGGTTTAATTCCCACACACTTGCACTGCTGATGAATACGGCATTTCCTGTATCTTCAATGATGGCACGACTTGCATGGTTTAATAATTCGGGATTTTCATACCACCAAAGGGCCACATGGGTATCAAGCAGTGCCTTCATTTTATGTAGGGTAAAAAATCTTCCGGGGTATCGTTAAAATCTTCGGCCAGCCAAATTTTGCCCTTAAACTGTCCCCCTACTCGCTTTTTCTTATCCTTCTTTATCTTTTCCAGCACAACTAATGGCTCTCCTTTATTGGCGATGATAATCTTTTCGCCATTCAATACTCTTTTAATAAGGGCCGAAAGTGTGCTTTTTGCCTTGTGTATATTCACTATTTCCATTTAGCTAAGTTAGCTAACTAAGTCAAAAAAAGCAATGTTCGAAACTAATCCCGGATACAAATTTGACCTCCTGCGATTCTGCTCGTATCATGGTTAATTTACAGGATGCCCGAGCCGATAACCCCCGAATTGATCCAGGAAGCCGTGCGCGGAAGCCAGCAGGCCTTTCGGGCGATTGTAGAGGCAATACAATTCAACAATCGTAAAATATCCATCCCGCGGAAAGACACATAAATACGATAATGCGGAGAAGTCGTTTACAAAAAATCAACAATGGTTTCCAGCCCGATTCCCCGCGAAGCTTTCACCAGAATGGTTGAGCCGGTAATCGGATTTTTTTTAAGCTCTGCAATCAAGTCCTCTTTCTTCTCAAATAACAAAGCTGATGAAAATTCCTGCCGAGCGCTGTTCATCAGCTTTCCGCAGAGGTAAACGCGATCAAAATTCTTTTGCTTTAACAATTTTCCAATCGCACGGTGCTCTGCTTCGGCTTCATGCCCGAGCTCAAACATATCACCGAGAATGGCTACCTTCCTTTCGCCTTTCATGGAAGCGAGATTTTCAATCGCAGCGCTCATCGAACTTGGGTTCGCATTGTACGCATCCAGGATAATCGTATTCGAATTTTTCTTAACGATCTGCGAGCGCATGTTGCCGGGAGCATATTCTGCAACCGCCAAGTTCGCTAATTTTGCATCCACACCGAAAAATTTTCCGATGCATAATGCCGCGGCAGCGTTTTCAAAATTGTAGCCGCCCACAAGCTGCGTGGTAATTTCATCACCCGATTCAGCTTTGATTCTTAAGAATGGGTCGGAAGCGAGCAACTCACAATGATAGTACGCTCCTGCTGCAGGATAGAACAACGGCTTTGCAAAACGCTTCGCCATGTTGCTCAGGATTTCATTTTGTGAGTTAATGAACACCTGCCCGTTCGTGGTAATTAAATGCTGATACAACTCCGATTTCGCGCGGATAATATTTTCAAACCCGCCAAACGTACCGATGTGTGCTTTGCCGATGTTGGTAATAAATCCATGTGTTGGGTTCGCAATCGAACACAGCAAGGCAATCTCACCTACATGATTCGCACCCATTTCCACAATCGCCAGCTCGATGGAATCATCAATGGATAAAATCGTTAACGGAACACCGATATGATTATTAAGATTGCCTTTGGTGGCAAAGGTTTTATACTTCCTGCTCAGTACGGCATTCAGTAACTCTTTGCTGGTGGTCTTTCCGTTTGATCCGGTTAATCCCACAACCGGAATCTTCAACCGACCACGATGATACCGCGCAAGTTTTTGTAACGCCTCAAGTGCGTTATCCACTAAAAAATACCGGTCGTCTGCCGCATATTTCGCCTCATCCACCACAACTGCGCTCGCTCCTTTCGATAAGGCTTCGGCTGCAAATTCATTTGCATTAAACTTGTCACCCTTCAGCGCAACGAACACGGAGCCGGGGGCTATTTGCCGGGTATCGGTCGATACCCGCCCCGACTCGCGGTATTTCTGATACAATTTGTGAATATCCATCATTATCTTGCCCGCCAAGATAACAGCTATGCTTCGGGCAGCGTTATCTCCTTTAAAAATAATTTAATGCGTAAATGGGCATTTTTTCTCTTGTTTCTGCCGGGTGTTGCCAGCGCGCAATTCCTGTATGAAATAGATCAGTCCATTCCGGTTGCCGGGGAAGGAAGCCTTGCGCTGAAGTATCCCTGGAGTGGCGGATTAAATGCCGTTCAGATCAATACCCTCGATCTCAACCACGATGCTAAAGAAGATCTCGTGATCTTTGAACGCATGGGCGACCTGGTTCTTACATTTCTCCAGGTGGAAGGCGAATACGTTTACGCCCCCGAGTATGAAGTTCTTTTCCCGCAAGGCATCACAAACTGGCTGCTGCTGCGTGACTTCAATGGCGATGGCCGTAAAGATATTTTTACCGGAGATGCCATGGGGGTGAAAGTCTATCTCAATAAAACGCAGGCTGGCGGAGCGCTAACCTGGGAGCCGTTTTTGTTTTTCAACGGAACATCAAAAGGACCCTTGTTGCTCACCAAAAAAACAACCAAGGTTCCCTTACAAATGAGCTATGACGACCTGCCTTCTATCGCGGATGCTGACGGTGATGGCGACCTCGACATTTTTGTCATGGATTTTCCCGGGGCATCACGAATTGAATACCATAAAAATTTCAGCATGGAACGATACGGTTCGCTGGACTCGCTGGATTTTGAACGGGTAAGTGATTCGCAGGGATGGGCCGGAGTGCGGGAGTGTGCCTGCGGTGTTTTTGCATTTAACAACGAACCCTGTCCAACAAGCGGAAGAGAAAATCACGCAGGCGGAAAAAGTCTTTTTGCATTTGATGCCGATCATGACGGTGATCTGGATATGCTTTTCGCAGAGGCGGAATGCGATCAGTTATTTTTATTCGAGAACGTGATCAGCAGCAGCGATCCAAACAAAAACGATCCGAATTTTGCTGTCGTTAATGCTGCGGTTCCGTATCCGGAAACCTTTAGCATGGTGAATTTTCCCTCACCCTATCAGGAAGATGTTGACTTTGATGGCGTAAATGATTTGATTATTTCGCCTAACCTTTTCGCGCGGGAATTTGCAGAAACAAATTTTCAACAATCCGTATGGTTTTATAAGAACACCGGAACCAATGCAGTACCTGCGTATGCAACGGTAAATAAAAGTTTTCTCCAGGGCGATATGATCGATGTGGGCGACAATGCCGTTCCGGCCTTCTTTGACGTTGACAACGATGGTGACCAGGACATGTTCATCGGATGCTACATTAATCAGAACTACGGAGCTGCATCGGTTTACTTTTTTGAAAATACGGGCACGCCAACTGAGCCGCAGTTCGAGTTTGTAACAGACGATTATCGGGCATTAAGTTCGCTTGGGCACGTTAACATCAAACCCAAGTTTGCCGATATGAACGCGGACACAAAACCTGATCTTGTATTCACCGCGCAAACCGGTAGCGTAACACAATTGTATTACATTCTAAACACCGGAACTGCTGCTGCTGATTTTTCAGGCAGCGTTATACCTGCCGGCTTTGAGCTGATCTGGCGCGAAGAGAATGTTACGCCTGTTGATGTTGACCTGGATGGCTTACAGGATTTAATTGTGGGGGGGCTGACCGGTGCATTGGATTACTGGAAGAACACAGGCACGGCTTCTTCGCCCGTGTTCACGCTGGAGCAGGAAAATTATTTATCCCTGAGCCCAACCGTGCTGCGGCAAAGTCCTTCCGTAGCCACCGGTGATTTAAACAATGATGGAAAAGATGATCTGATCTATGGCGATCAGACCGGGAAAATCACCCTTATCAGCAACTTTAGAGAAGCAGCAGATGCCTCCGGCAGTGTAACCGAAATTGTATACAACAGCACACTGGATGAATACATCGCGCAAAACCTGGGCGGACGAATCTGGCCAACCATTGCCAACCTGTACGGTTTTCCAAAACCAGAAATTGTTACCGGAAACATCCTGGGCGGGATTCATATCCTGAAAAACAGGTATCCGACAACGGGCGTGCCCGGGGAAATCGCGGAACCGGTTATTAAGATTTACCCTAACCCGGCATTCAGCCATCAAATGTTGACCGTTGAGGTTGATGCCCCGGCCGTGTTTCAAATTTTTTCGGTTTTGGGTCAGCCCATTGGCCAGCCAGTCCCGATGCAGGTTTCCCAGCCTTTTCATCAGGGCGTTGCGCAATTAAAGGGCGTATACGTGCTTCGGTTCAGCATCCGCGGAAAAACCTACAGCCGGAAAATCGTAATCCGCTGACCAGAAAGGGGATTTGCATCCAAATCTCTATGGTTATTTTAAGGTTCCGTTTGGATAATTGGGGTCGTTTTCCCGATATTTGCAGTCCCTTTTTAAGGGGTAAACAGTATTGAGTATGGCCAGAGTTTGTGAAATCACAGGAAAAAGACCGCAGGTGGGAAACAATGTTTCGCACGCGAACAATAAGACCAAGCGCAGATTCTTACCGAATTTGCAGAAAAAGCGCTTTTTCATTCCTGAAGAAGATCGTTGGATAACCTTGAAAGTGTCTACCAAGGCAATCAAGACTATCAACAAGCATGGCATTTCAGCCGTATTGAAAGAAGCTAAAGCAAAAGGATTTTTTGCTTAATCCATAAACAGTAAGGAATCATGGCAAGAAGTAAGAACAGAATCCAGGTGATTTTAGAGTGCACAGAGCACAAGGCTACCGGTTTACCGGGCATGAGCCGTTACATCACCAAGAAAAACCGTAAGAACACGACTGAGCGTTTAGAGCTTAAGAAGTACAACCCGGTATTGAAAAAAATGACCGTTCACAAAGAAATTAAATAATCATGGCAAAGAAAGTAGTTGCATCGTTAAAGAAGACTGACGGAAAAAGCTTTGCGAAAGTGATCCGTGCGGTGAAGTCTGAAAAAACAGGCGCTTACACATTCAGAGAAGAAATCGTACCGGCTGACCTTGTAAAAGAGGTTTTGGCTAAGAAATAAGCTGAAGATTAATTCGGTTGTAAAAAGTCCCCGTGCGGGACTTTTTTGTTTTAGTACATTGCCGGGTCTGTCCCGGCATCCCCTTTTTTGAAATACAAAACGAGGATCACGGCACGAGGCCGCGAAAAAAATAACTAAGTTGTGCCATGGCATTTTTAGGCGGATTATTCTCAAAGGAAAAAAAGGATTCACTCGACAAGGGGCTTCAGAAAACCAACGAAAGCTTCTTTGGCAAGCTTGGCAAGGCGCTGGTTGGTAAATCAACCGTAGACGATGAAGTGCTGGATAACCTCGAAGAAATTCTTGTATCCTCCGATGTTGGTGTAAACACAACCCTAAAAATTATCGAACGCATTCAGGCTCGCGTGGCACGGGATAAGTATTTAGGCGCTGCCGAACTGGATAAAATCCTTAAAGAAGAAATCGCTTCGCTCCTGTCGGAGAACTATTCGGATGATTTAAAAGATTTTTCACTGGGCGGTACAAAGAAACCCTACGTGATCATGGTAGTGGGTGTGAATGGCGTTGGAAAGACAACTACCATAGGCAAACTCTCCGCACAATTCAAGAATGCCGGAAACAAGGTTGTGCTGGGGGCAGCCGATACGTTTCGCGCGGCTGCCGTGGATCAACTAAAGCTTTGGGGCGAACGTGTTGGCGTTCCGGTTATTAACAGGGGAATGAACACCGATCCTTCAGCCGTAGCGTTTGATACTGTAAAAGCGGGTGTTGAAGAAAACGCAGATGTAATTATTATTGATACGGCAGGCAGGCTCCACACGAAGGTGAACCTGATGGAAGAGCTTTCCAAGATAAAGCGCGTGATGCAAAAAGTTATACCCGATGCACCCCACGAAGTGCTGCTGGTGCTTGACGGCAGTACCGGACAGAATGCGGTTATCCAGGCACGCGAGTTTACCAAAGCAACCGATGTTACTGCGTTAGCGATCACCAAGCTTGACGGTACGGCAAAAGGCGGAGTGGTGATCGGGATTTCCGATGAGTTCAAAATCCCGGTAAAATATATTGGGGTAGGTGAAAAGGTTGATGACCTGCAGGTATTCAACAAAACTGAGTTTGTTGATTCTTTATTTAAGAAAGGATAGTCGGACTTTTTTTGATATGCTGTAAATCAAAACGATCACCGCAGCAATAACAGGGCTTAGCGCAATCCCGAATAACAAAACCTGCCCCCATCTCAACCCTACAGTTTCGCCCCAATTGGCTACGGTTACGCAAAGACCGGTAACAACACAAAACGAAATAAGAAGGATAATGGCTTCCATAGCTTGCTTTCTTACTCTAAGTTATACTTTTTTAAGAAGCTTTGTAACCAATTTTTCCTTCCGTACCGGAATTTTAAACATGATGTAATAATTAAATCCCCAGGTGCTTTCGTTGTAGGTTTTTCCATACCCCGGAACATCGTGCGGAATGAAGCCGCGCGGTTCATTGGTGTTCAGCCAAAATTTGTACCGGGCCGTATAGCCCATCCAGAAAATCCCAAACATGCGGACTTTTAAACCCGTGGTAAGCTCTGTCCAGTTGGCTTTAACATCTGTATTGACGTACGAATCGGTACTGGTGCCCCAAACGTCATCCACCGAAGTAATGGTAAGATTTTCAGAAAATTTCCCATGGCCGTAACGCGCACCAACGAAGAACATATTTTTCTCAGGGTCTTTCTTCAGAAAGTTTACATCCGCTCCCACCCTGAAATAATTACCATGATTGGTATACTTTTCCATGTCGGTTTGAAGGTCACGCTCCCAATGTCCGATTTCAATCGCCAAATAATACCGGGAGAAATCAACGTCAATATTAAACTCATATCCGCTGAACTTATCATCGGTAAGAGCGCGTATGGGTGGAATAACATCGGTACCAATGCGAATTGCTGTTGGGAGATAGCGAAATTTCTTCTCAAACAGCGTATCCAGCTTTTCGAGATCTTCCTTACCCTGCGCTATCACTAGTGCCGGAATCAGTATCAGCGCTATGTTAATTATATATTTCAATGTTGGTTGATTGGCCTTTATTCAGACTGCTGCTCACCACGCGAACCGAGTCAAACGTTGTTTCGAGAATTTGAAGATCGTATTGGAGCCGTTCACTGCCGCACTCTTCCGATACAAAGCGTACTTCGGTTTTGTAACCTACCCTTAATACTTTTGCTACCAAGCTATCCCCCCCATAATGATTAAATGTGAAGAGCGTCTCTTCCGCGTAAGGGTTAACGGTAACGACTGCCAGGTTCAGTGTATCCAATATATCCGTGGTATCATTCATGTAAAAAACTCCGTTTGTTCCTTCAGCTTCAATATTCAGGAATATTGCGGAATCGGTTACTGCCACGCCATCCAAAAATTTTTTGAATTCAATCACCAGCGCATTATCGGCCCCCCGTAAACAAATGTCGTTATCCAAACACGAGCCACCCAGGACTAAAAGAAAGATGATCAGTACCCAACACGCTTTTTGCATCGGCCGTAAAGATAAGTTTTGCTGTTCAAGGCAAAATCTGTACCCCGTTTATTTTTAGTAAATTTGCAGTCCGAAGCGGGGATTTGACGTGAAAACAAAGGGAAATAACAAAACGAAGGTGAATATCGTAACGCTGGGTTGCTCCAAGAACCTGGTGGACTCAGAAGTGCTGCTCACACAGTTGCGCGGTAATGGCATTAATGCTGTCCATGAGTCGGATAAAGACGATGCAAGCGTGGTCGTGATCAACACCTGCGGGTTTATCGATAACGCCAAGCAGGAATCAATCGATACGATTTTACGGTATGTGGATGCCAAGGAAGAAGGCATTGTGGATAAAGTTTATGTAACGGGCTGTCTCTCCGAACGCTATAAGGATGACCTTGAAAAAGAAATTCCGGATGTAGACGCCTGGTTTGGAACCCGTGACCTTTCACGCATTTTAAAAACCTTTCGCGCGGATTATAAACATGAGCTTGTGGGCGAACGGATTCTTACCAATCCAAGTCATTATGCCTACTTAAAAATTTCAGAGGGTTGTGATCGGCCCTGCTCGTTCTGCGCCATCCCATTAATGCGCGGTAAGCATGTTTCAAGATCCATTGAAGAATTGGTTAAGGAAGCGAAGCACCTTGCCAAAGGCGGAACAAAAGAATTGTTGCTGATTGCCCAGGACTCAACCTACTACGGACTTGATCTTTATAAAAAGAGAAATCTGGCCGAACTGATGAAAAATCTTTCGGATGTTGAAGGCATTGAATGGATAAGACTACATTACGCTTTTCCGGCAGGTTTCCCGATGGATGTTTTAGATGTGATGGCTGAACGCCCGAACATTTGCAAGTACCTTGATATTCCGTTGCAGCACGGTTCAACGAATATGTTAAAGATTATGCGCAGGGGCATTACGCGCGAGAAAACAGAAGAACTTATCTATACCATCCGTGATAAGGTTCCGGGCATTGCAATTCGTACCACCATGATCGCGGGTCATCCCGGAGAAACGGAAAAAGAGTTTCAGGAGATGATGACCTTCATTGAAAAGTCGCGTTTTGAGCGGCTTGGAGTTTTTGGATATTCACACGAGGAAAATACACACGCACATTCCATGGCCGATGATGTCCCCGCAGAAATAAAACAGGAACGCATTGATGCCGTGATGGAATTACAGCAGGGCATTTCGCTGGAGCTTAACCAGGCAAAGATCGGCAGCATACAAAAAGTGCTGATTGACCGAAAAGAGGGTGGTGAGTTTTTGGGACGTACCCAGTTTGATTCTCCGGAAGTGGATAACGAGGTGATCCTCGATGCAAAGAAAAATTACCTCAGAACAGGTGATTTTGTTAACGTGAAGATCACGCACGCCACAGAGTTTGATCTCTCGGGTGACGTTGTGTAATTTCAGGAACTTTATCGCGTAATTGCCGTTATGCGGTATAGCAACGCAAACCCATAGCCCGGCTGATATGCAGGTTGAGAAGATTCCCTTCCCTGAAACAAATTCTTTTACATCCTTCTTCCTGGATTACATCGGGAAGCATTCAGGGCTGAAGAAATTCTACGGCCGTTTTCCGGAAGTCGGCAATTTCAACGGTCAGTTAAAAGACAAAGCTGCTTCTTTTCCGAAGCATCATCGTGAAGCGCTGGTTAGTGTGCTTCAGGAACAATACAAAAATTACACGGTTGCGGATGCGGTAAAGAATAATCTTGAAGCATTACACTCCGACAAAACGTTCACGGTAACAACAGGCCATCAGTTGAATATTTTTACCGGGCCGCTGTACTTCATTTACAAGATTGTAACGGTTATCAATTCCTGTAAAGAGTTGAAGAAAGCCTATCCGAAGTATAATTTCGTTCCGGTTTACTGGATGGCATCAGAAGATCATGACTTTGACGAAATAAAATATTTTAAGCTTAACGGTAAAAAGTACACCTGGGAGAGCAAACAAACCGGTGCTGTCGGAAGATTCAATCCGAAGGAACTTGAAACGCTCTTGAAGGAACTACCGGAAGGACTCGCCATGTTTCAGAAAGCGTATTTAACGCATAAAACATTAAGTGACGCGGTTCGCTTTTATGTGAATGAGCTTTTTGGTTCGGAGGGAGTTGTGGTTGTTGATGCGGATTCAAAAGAACTGAAGACACTTTTTAAAACCGTCATTCGGGAAGACGTACTTGATCAGGTGCCCAAAAAGCTTGTTGATGGAACTAACGCAGAACTTGAAAAGCTGGGCTATGATCCGCAGGTAAACGGTCGCGACATAAACTTCTTTTACCTGGATGGCGACCTGCGTGCGCGGCTGGAAAAAGAAAACGGTCAATACCGGGTTGTGGACTCTGATTTGTCTTTTTCCGAAAAACAGGTAAAGGAAATGATTGAATCCTCCCCGGAAAAATTCAGTCCGAATGTAGTTCTCAGGCCGCTCTACCAGGAAATGATCCTGCCGAACCTGGCGTATGTTGGCGGGCCGGCAGAAATAGTATACTGGTTACAACTGAAGGACGTATTCACTCACTACAGGACTCCTTTCCCGATCCTGGTGCCGCGCAATTTTGCGATGGTGCTGGATGCCCCTGCGGTACGGAAGTTTGAAAAGACAGGCCTTGAGCTGCCGGAGTTGTTCTTCGAAAAGAATTATCTCTTCAATCATTTTGCGGTGAAATTTTCACGGAACAAAATTAAGCTTAACGGAGAGAAGGAAGCCATTCAACAATACTTTCAAACTATTCGCCAGCAAGCTGAAGCTTTTGATAAAACGCTCGGCCCAATGGTAGGCGCTGAAACCCAGCGTGCGATTAAAAGCTTGGAAAAGATCGAACACAAATTATTGCGTTCAGAGAAACGTTTTCAATCCGATAAGCTGCAGCAGGTTGAAGCCCTGAAAGATTTATTGTTTCCAAACGGCAGCTTACAGGAGCGAACAGACAATTTTTTGAACTTTTACTTACAAGATCCGAAGTTCATTCAGAAACTGATCGAACACTTCGACCCATTTGATTTCAGGTTTACCGTATTGCTGTATAATGACTAAGCAGGAGCTTCGAAAACTTTATCTCCAAAAACGCCAGGCACTTTCTGAAGCGGAGTACGGACAGTTAACCTTTCAGCTTTACCAGAATTTTTTCAGCAACGTTGATCTTTCATTTGTTAAGGTTCTTCACACTTTCCTACCCATCATTTCCAAAAAAGAAGTTGACACCTGGTTGATCATTGATCGAATCAAAAGGGAGTTCCCGCACATCCGCATTTCCATTCCAAAAGTAAACTCGCAAACAGGGGTTTTTGACAGCTTTTATTTTGAAGGCTTACATCAACTCGTTACTAATGTATGGGGAATACAGGAGCCCATGCAGGGCATCCCAACCGAACCGGAGAAAGTTGATCTGGTATTAATTCCGCTGTTAGCCTACGATAAAAAAGGTCATCGCGTAGGGTACGGAAAAGGTTTTTACGACAAGTTTCTCGCAACGTGCCGGCGGGATTGCCAAAAAATCGGCTTGTCACTTTTTGAAGCGGAGGAAAGAATAAAGGACGTAAATGATTTTGATATTCGGATGGATCAGTGCATTACGCCTCAAGCGGTGATCGACTTCCGCTAACCTTAGCGCTCAGCTTTTTCAGGTTCGGATAATTGAACAATACGAGCGCTACGAGGATAATTACATAGCCCATCACCTGAAGTTGTGTAACCGTTTCGTGAAAAATGAAAAATGCAATCGCAAAGTTCATCATCGGATTGATGTAAAGCAGAATGCCCACCGTGGCCGAATTAATCCGGTTTAGCGCGAACAAATTCAGAAACAAAGGCAATACCGTAAACACTCCGGCAACAATCGCGGTCATTCCATAAAAGAAAAAGGTTTCCGGTGCAGCGTTTACCAACCAGGGGTACGCTGCCGTAAGAACGATCAACGCAAAAATCATTTGAACAGCCAGTACGGTTAACCGATCAAACCCAAAATTCCTGCGTTGCGATACAAGATACAACGCATACGAAATAGCTATTGCAAAACTATAGCCCAGTTCCAGCACGGAATTTAATCCCAGCAGAACACAGCTTATTGCACAAAGCGAAACGGCCGTCCATTGGAGTGAGGTAAGCCTTTCCTTTAGTATAAAATTTCCCAGCACGGCCGTAAGCACCGGGCAAATGAAATACGAAAAAGAAGCCGTCTTGATATTGATTGCATTGATCACATAAATAAAGATCAGCCAGTTTACAATCAGTAAGGCAGAACCTCCCAGCGTTAAGGCAATAATCTGATTGCGTTCCCGCGCAGGAAATTCTTTTATCCGCATCACGTCCTGTTTCAATTCCGCCTTGCGAAAGCCAAGGATGATCACGAAAAGAATAATGACGGAGCAGGCAATTCTAAAATACAGGATTTGACCGGCTGTATAGTCATCCAGCGCACGAAGGGGCAACGCAAAAAATCCCCAGACAACAAAAGCTGATATGGCGGCTGCGTAATGCTTATTGTTATTCAATGTGCGTTAAGCTTAAGGGGGATATTAACTTTTATCTTCTCCCAACGGATCGACAGGATAGCTTCTGTTTCAGAAAGCTCCGTGATCGTATAGTTTAATCCTTCCTGGTTTTCCGGCAATGTGCGCGGGGCCACTTCAATCCTCAGCACATCATCAGCCTGATTATAGTCATCGGTCAGGTGCTGATCCCATTTCTTGTTCAGGATAAAAATCCACTTGTCTTTTCCCGGAATGGTGAAGATCGCATACTTCCCAGCCGCGATTTTATTTCCTTCAACGCTAAACGCACGATCGATCTCAAATGAAGTGGCCCGGTGTGCGCCTGTTACCCAAACCTGATCATACGCAACCAATCCGCCCCAGATAATCCTTCCGCGTACAGCAGGCGCTGAATACAATAGGGTAATATGAGTGGCTCCGACTTGAGCATGCTCTTCCTGTGCAATGCTTTTTTTCTTTATGGTGTCTGTCTTAACGGCTGAGGTATGGTTATGATCTGTCGTTTGCGCAACAGCTACAGTACACGTAAAACATCCAATTAATATAAGTTTGAGAAGTTTCATAAGCTTAAACTTCAGGCTCCTGCTGGCTTAAACAGTGGAACGAACCCAGGCCCCAGATAATATCGGTTGAGTCGATACCGATTACTTTGCGGTCGTTGAAGCATGATTGCAAAATGTCTATCGCGCGGTCATCATTCCTATCGCGGAAGGTTGGAACCACCACGTATTTATTGGCGATATAGAAATTGGCATACGAAGCGGGCAACCGCTGGTCGTCATAAATAACCGGTGAGGGCATCGGCAGTTCTACGATATTCATCTGCCTGCCACTCTCCAGGCGAAGTGTTTTTAGTTCTTTCAGGTTGTCTTGCAGGATTTGGTAGTTCTCATCGTTTTTATTCTCCTCCACAATCGTAATAACGGTATCTTCATTCACAAATCGCGTGAGGTCATCGATGTGCCCATCCGTGTCGTCACCGATGATGCCATCGCCCAGCCAAAGGATGTGATCAACCCCATAATAATCAACTAAATGTTTTTCAATCTGCTGCTGATTGAGATGCGGGTTTCTGTTTTTGTTGAGCAGGCAGGCACGCGTGGTAAGCAAGGTTCCTTTTCCATTAAATTCAACCGAACCGCCTTCCATCACAATACCCGGTTCAACAACCGGGATGTTATAATGCGTTGCGATCAGTGTTGGAATAACATCGTCCAGATCAAACGGAGGATACTTTCCGCCCCAGGCGTTATATCCCCAATCCACAATCATTTTCTTTTTCTCTTTTGGATTGATCAGGAATGCCGGCCCATGATCGCGGCACCAGGCATCATTGGTTGGATGGATGAAGAATTGAATGTTCGTAAGATCCGCTCCCGCTTCGTTGAGATGACGGGTTGCTTTGTGAATCATCGCATCATCGGAAACATTGATGTTTACGCGTTCACCTTCCGCAACACGCTTAATAAACTCCGCATAGCGCGGATAGATGGTTTCGATCTTGCCCGGCCAGGAAGCCTCCTTATGCGGCCAGCTTAACCAGGTGGCGGTGTGTTTGGCAAACTCTGCAGGGAAAAAATAGCCTTGTTCTTTTGGAGTCATCTCTTAGATGTCCACAGTCCACGGTCGACAGTCGACTGTGGTCCATGGACTATTTAATCCTCATCAATAAATCTTTTTGTAATCGGCTGGTACGAATCAATCCGCCTGTCGCGCAGGAAGGGCCAGTGCGTTCTGTAGCTATCCGATAGTGCCAGATTAATTTCCTCCACATGCACCTCTTCTTTATCATGTGAGCCTTTGTACACCACGGTTCCGAAAGGATTCGCAATAAACGATCCTCCCCAGAATTTCATCGCACCATTTTGTTCAAAGCCCACACGGTTCACGCTTACAACATGTAAACCATTAGCTACTGCATGACTGCGCTGAATAGTCTGCCATGCATTGTATTGTTCATCATTTGTCTTTTCATCCTGAGAAGTTGCCCACCCGATCGCTGTCGGGTAAAACAAGATTTCCGCTCCCATCAACGCAGTAATGCGCGATGCTTCCGGGTACCATTGATCCCAGCAGATCAAAATCCCAATCGTGGCAAATTTGGTTTTGAAAACTTTATAACCAAGGTCACCAGGAGTGAAATAAAACTTCTCGTAGTAAGCCGGATCGTCCGGGATGTGCATCTTACGATACTTGCCTATGTATTTTCCATCGGCATCGATAACTGCAGTTGTGTTGTGATAAAGTCCTTCCGTGCGTTTCTCGAAGAGTGAAGCGATGATTACCACCCCTAACTCTTTGGCAACCGCTGATAAAGATTCTGTTGAAGGGCCCGGAATAGATTCCGCCAGCCTGAAGTTTTCATAATCCTCCACATCGCAGAAATAAAGCGAGGTGAATAGTTCTTGTAGACAAACAACCTGCGCGCCTTTTGCGGCAGCTTCCCGGATTCCCTTAATCGCTTTCGCGAGGTTTTCTTTTGGTTCCTTCGTGCAGCTCATCTGAACGGTACCGATCTTAACTTTCTTGCTCAATGTTCGTGCGTTTTGATTTGCAAAGGTAAAAACTTTAGGGGGACGAGAAAGGTTCAAAAGCAATGCCTTTTTAAACATTCTGCTTGTCAAAAATTTTTCACTGTCCCTGGGGGCCAAGGCTTGCCTGAATCACATTTCTTAATTTTTCCTATCTTTGACATATGACATCCGACTACCGAAAAATTATAACCTTAGATTCCGGGATTCGTAACGGTAAGCCTTGTATTCGTCACATGCGCATTACTGTGTACGATGTGTTGGGTTATTTAGCCGCGGGTATGTCGGCTCAGCAAATTATAGAAGATTTTCCTGAACTTACATTGGAAGATATTCAAGCCTGTTTGAATTATGCTGCCGATTCTGAGAAACACACACGTCTTCTTCACTCAGCTTGAAATTATTGATTGACAACAACCTATCCTTTAAGCTGGTATTGGCACTTGAGGCCTATTTCCCTCATTCAATTCACATTCGCGAAACGCTTGGTATACTTGCTAATGATCAAAAGTATATGGGAATATGCTCAAAACAATGATTTTGTAATTCTCACGAAAGACAATGACTTTGATGAGCGGAGTCAAGTATACGGTTGTCCGCCTAAAATCATTCACCTGATCTGTGGCAATAAATCAACTTCACACATTCAGGATTTAATTTTTCATCATAAGGAAGCCATACAATCCTTTGCAACGCTTGATTCAGGAAATTGCATTTTAAAGATTTCTTAGCTGTATGCATTGACTTCATAGATGCAGGGCAACTATTTCACTAAGTCTTGCTGCAAATGCACAAACGATTCGTCTTTCGCCTCCAGGTTTGATTCACCCATCAGCCAGGTATCAAGCGCTCGCGCGGCTTCTCGGCCTTCGCTAATGGCCCACACCACTAATGATTGCCCCCTGCGCATATCACCGGCTGCAAACACACCTTCTAATGAAGTCATGTAGTTTTCCGTTTTGAGGTTACCGCGTTCATCCAACTCAAGCTTCAGCTCCTGAACAAGGCCGCCTTTTTCAGCGCCAGTAAAACCAATGGCTAACAACGCAAGCTCGCAGGGAAGAACCCGTTCAGTACCCGGAATTTCCTCAAAGCCCATTTTGCCCTGATCGTTAACACCCCATTTGATCTCCACGATTTTTAATCCCGTTAGGTTATCATTGCTATCTCCCTGAAATTCTTTTGTGAGGATAGACCACTGACGTTCACAACCCTCTTCATGTGACGATGACGTCATCAGCACCATCGGCCAAAGCGGCCATGGATTGTTTGCATGACGCGACAAGGGAGGCTTAACCAATAATTCAATCTGGTGAACCGATTTTGCTCCCTGACGATTCGATGTCCCCACACAATCGGAACCGGTATCACCGCCTCCGATCACCAGAACATTTTTGCCGTTGGCTAAAATATTTTCGTCCAGCTTGTCGCCTGCAACGCGTTTGTTTTGCTGCGGCAGAAATTCCATCGCGAAATGAACGCCTTTTAAGTTTCTTCCCGAGATCGGTAAATCGCGCGGAGCGGATGCCCCTCCGCTAACTAAAACAGCATCAAACTCTTCGGTAAGATTTTTTGCACTTACGTTTACGCCAACATGCACGTTGGTTTTAAATACAATGCCCTCTTTCTCCATCAGTGAAACTCTGCGTTCAATGACATGCTTCTCTAACTTAAAATCAGGAATTCCGTAACGCAGCAAACCTCCGACCCGATCACTGCGCTCAAACACCGTTACCCAATGACCGGCTTTATTCAATTGTGCAGCAGCAGCCAGTCCGGCCGGGCCGGAACCTACCACCGCTACGCGTTTACCCGTTCTGTTTTTTGGAGGATGGGCTTTGATATATCCTTTCTCAAAAGCAACTTCGGCAATCGTCTTTTCAATATATTCGATGGTAACAGGTTTGTTATTGATGCTTAATACACAACTGGCTTCGCACGGTGCCGGACAAATCCTTCCGGTGAATTCAGGGAAGTTGTTTGTACTGCTGAGGATTTTAATCGCTTCTTCCCACTTGCCCTGGTAAACTGCATCGTTAAAATCCGGAATGTTATTCCCGAGCGGGCATCCATTATGGCAAAACGGAACTCCGCAGTCCATGCAGCGCGCACTTTGTTCATGCACTTTCTCTTTTGAAAGCGGAGTGTACACTTCTTTGTAATCTTTCAGGCGTTCTTTTTTATCGCGCGAAGCTGGCATCTCGCGGTTAAACTTCATGAATCCGTCTATCTGTCCCATTGTTTTTATTCTGATTTTAGTAGTTGACAATTGACAACAAATCAATTGAGCACTTGTCAGCTTATTGCTACTGTTTTTTTATTCTGCAATGCTTTCTGCTTAATAAGAACTGCCTTATAATCTTTTGGCATCACTTTCACAAAGAGCTGAACCGCACTTGTCCAGTTTTCCAAAATCCATTCTGCCGGATCGCTGCCTGTGTAATCATAATGCTGTTTGATCATGCTTTTCAACTCCGCTTCATCATCACGGTCAACGAGTTCAAGTTCAACCATATCTTTGTTGGTGAGTCGTTCCAGGTTGCGTTGCGGATCGTACACGTAGGCAATGCCTCCGCTCATGCCGGCTGCAAAGTTCCTCCCCGTCTTACCAAGAATAACAACGCGGCCTCCCGTCATGTACTCACACGCGTGATCACCAACACCCTCTACCACGGCTTTTACACCTGAGTTACGGACACAAAAACGCTCTCCGGCCTGGCCGCGAATAAATGCTTCACCCGATGTAGCCCCGTAAAACGCTACGTTTCCGATAATGATGTTATCCTCCGCCATAAAAGATGCTTCCTTATCAGGAGAAACAATCAGCTTACCGCCCGATAGTCCCTTACCGAAATAGTCATTCGCTTCGCCTTCAAGCCTAAAGGTTACCCCTCGCGCTACAAAAGCTCCGAAGCTTTGCCCGGCTGAACCTTTAAACGAAAATTGAATGGTATCTTCCGGCAATCCTTTTCCTTTATATTTTTTCGAGATCTCATTAGAAAGCAAAGCGCCCGTGGTCCGATCCGTGTTGCAGATATTGAATTTCTCCTGAACAGGTTCGCCATCATCCAGCGCAGTTCGGGCTGCTTCAACTAATTTCCAGTCGAGAACTTTTTCCAACTCAAAATCCTGTTCAATCTGCTTATGCAGACCAATGTTATCATACGCTGATTCACGATGAAGAATAGGCGACAAATCAAGCTTATTAATTTTCCAATGATTGATATCCTGGCGAACCCGCAACACATCCGAACGTCCAACCATTTCATTTACAGTTCGGAAACCAAGACCTGCCATCACTTCGCGCAAATCATTCGCGAGGAAGGTGAAGAAGTTTACAACGTCATCAGGATTACCGGTAAAGAGCTTTCTTAATTCGGTATCCTGTGTGGCAATCCCAACCGGACAGGTATTCAAATGACATTTGCGCATCATGATGCAGCCTTCAACTACCAATGCTGCTGTTGCCACGCCCCATTCTTCCGCGCCCAGCATGGAAGCAATGGCGATATCACGCCCCGTGCGGATTTGCCCGTCCGTTTGAAGTGTAATTCTGTTTCTCAGATTGTTTTTAACAAGCGTTTGATGCGCTTCGGCAAGTCCAAGTTCCCAGGGCAAGCCGGCATGCCGCACGGAGCTTATCGGTGACGCGCCTGTTCCTCCATCGCCCCCGGAAATTAAAATCGCATCCGCTTTAGCTTTGGCAACTCCGGCAGCAACCGTTCCAACACCGGCTTGCGAAACAAGCTTTACATTAATGCGTGCCTGGCGATTCGCATTTTTAAGATCGTATATTAATTGCGCAAGGTCTTCGATTGAATAAATATCGTGATGCGGTGGTGGTGAGATCAGCCCAACGCCCGGAGTTGAATGGCGTACACGCCCGATCCACTCATCTACTTTATGTCCCGGTAGCTGACCGCCTTCACCCGGCTTGGCTCCCTGCGCCATTTTGATTTGGAGTTCTTCCGCATTCGTTAAATAATGACTCGTTACACCGAAACGGCCGGAGGCAACCTGCTTAATGGCCGAGCGTTCCCAATCGCCATTTTCTTTTCGGTCGTAACGAATTTCATCTTCACCGCCTTCCCCGCTGTTGCTCTTTCCGCCAATCCGGTTCATGGCAATGGCCAACGTTGAGTGCGCTTCATGTGAAATGGAGCCGAATGACATAGCTCCTGTTGCAAAGCGTTTAAAGATTTCTTCTACCGGTTCAACTTCATTCAGCGGAACCGGATTTCGCTTTTTAAATTCAAGCAGGCCGCGGAATGTGATTGTGTCCTCCGCCAGGTTATTAATTTTTTCGGAATACTTCTTATAGAGCCCGTAGTTATTGCTCTTTGTTGAATGCTGCAGCAAGTGAATGATTTCCGGGCTAAAAAGATGTTTTTCACCTCTCCGTTTCCATTGATAAATTCCGCCAACCTGCAATTCATCACTTTGATTTTCGTATGCGAGATCGTGACGAATCAAAACTTCTTTAGCCAGGTCATCGAACGACATTCCTTCAATTCTACTGATCGTTCCGCGAAAGCATTTTTCAATCACATCACTGCCGATGCCCAGGGCTTCAAAAATTTGCGAAGACTGGTACGACTGCAATGTACTGATTCCCATTTTCGACATTACTTTCAGCAAGCCGTTGCCAATCGCTTTCTGATAGTTTGCAAATGCTTCATCATCGCTAATAGTTTTATTAAACGCACCGTTGGCATTGAGTGAATGAATTGTTTCAAATGCCATGTATGGATTAACCGCGCTGGCTCCATAGCCAATGATGGTTGCGAAATGATGAACTTCCCAGACGTCACCTGATTCAACCAGAAGCCCGGTAAGGGCGCGCAGTCTTTTTTCAACTAATGAGTGATGAACCGCACCAATCGCGAGCAATGAAGGGATTGGTGCATATTCTGAGCTGATGTTCCTGTCGGAAATAACAATGATCTTCTTTCCTTCCCTGACTGCTTTTTCAGCTTCGTTACATATCTTTTTAATTGCTTCCTCTAATCTTCCGGGTTTACCATCCGCTTTGAAAACAGAATTGAGCACTGCATACTCAAATCCGTGTTCCGGAAGATGTTTTAGCTTCTCCAGATCAGCGTTCAGCAATACCGGTTGCCCGATGTGAATTTGATTGGTGTGCCCGGGAGTTTCTTCCAGCACGTTTAAGCTTACGCCTATGCGGGTGAAAAGCGACATCACCAGCCGTTCGCGAATCGGATCGATGGGCGGATTACTTACCTGCGCAAAATGTTGCCGGAAATAATTTGAAATGTGCCTGCTTTCTTTTGACAGAACCGCATGCGGGGTATCATCACCCATTGAACCGGTGGCCTCGTAACCGGTGCCGGCCATAGGGGTAATGATTGTTTTCAAATCTTCTGTTGTAAATCCGTAAGCGTTCTGCCGTTGCTGTAATGTCTTCTCATCAAAAACATTTTTGAACGATTTCTGCTCGGGTTCAAGCCGAAGCTTCAGGCGGTTTTCCTTAATCCATTCGAAGTATGGTTTGCCTTCGTACACCGTTCGTTTAACAACATCATCCCCAAGCACTTTCCCTTTTTCAAGATCAACCACCAGCATTTTGCCGGGCGTGATCCGGCCTTTCTCCAGAATTTCTTTCGGATTAACCGGTAATGCGCCCGCTTCAGAAGCCGCGATTACTTTACCGGTACGGGTAATGCAATATCTGAGCGGACGAAGCCCGTTGCGATCAAGTGTCGCCCCGATCCGGCATCCATCGGTGAAAACCAATGCCGCGGGCCCATCCCACGGCTCCATCATTGATGCATGATATTTATAGAATGCCTTGCGGTGCTTGTCCATCAGTTTATTATCCTGCCATGCTTCCGGCACGAGCATCATCAGTACGTGCGGAATTGTTCTTCCGGAAAGCACCAGCATCTCTACCAATGCATCGAGGTTGGCGGAATCTGATCCTTCCGGGTTAGTGATCGGCAGCAGCATTTTCAACTCCTCATCCGTAAACAAGGTTGACTTGAACAATGCTTCTTTTGATTTCATTTTATTCACGTTACCGCGAATGGTGTTGATCTCACCGTTGTGCGCGATGTAGCGAAAGGGTTGTGCAAGCTTCCAGTTTGGAAAGGTATTGGTTGAAAAGCGTGAGTGAACCAGGGCAAGCGCAGTTTTTAATCGTTCATTTTGTAAGTCATAGAAGTATGCCCTTAATTGTTCTGTCCGAAGCTGGCCTTTATAGATAATTGTCCTGGAAGAAAGGCTTGGAATGTAAAACTCTTTGTTGCTTCCCTTTACATCGCGTGTTACGCTGTGGGTTGTATAGTTACGCAATACAAAAAGCCTGCGTTCGAATGCATCGGCATCAAGGCTTTCATCTTTCGGTTTTACAAAAACCTGTTCGATTACCGGCTCAACTTCTGCTGCACCCGGACCGGGAATGCTGTGATCCACCGGAACAGATCGCCAGCCGATTAATTCAAGTCCTAATTGCTGAATGTTTTTGCGCAGCAGTTCGCGGCAGGCGTTCATTACTTTTTTATTGCGCGGAAAGAACACCATACCCGCACCGTATTTTCCGCAGGCCGGAAGTGTAAAGCCCAACCGGCCGGATTCCTCAGCAAAAAAGTCGTGCGGGATTTGCAGCAGCACACCGGCACCGTCTCCGGTTTTCGGACTGGCGCCTTTACCTCCCCGGTGCTCCATGTTTTCGAGCATGGTAAGCGCATCCGACAAGGTTTGATTTGTTTTCAGGCCATTGATGCTGGCAATAAAACCAATGCCGCAGGCATCGTGTTCAAGCTCGGGCGTATAGAGACCTTTGCCTGATTTTTTTAAGTGGTTGTTCTTCATTCCCTGAAATGGGTGACAAAATTTAATATTGTGGAGTTAAAAATAACGATTCAATATTTTATGCAATATGTTTCCGGGCGAAATATTCATCTGCAACACACTATTTAAACAGAATATACTTCCGAAAACGATTGCATTCGCTGAGGGGGTTTCCCGAAAGGAATGGAATGCCTAGAACTTTGTGGCCCGGATCATTTCGCGCTTGCCGGGAGGGCCTTGCAACGCTTCCACTTTTGTACCTAAAGAAGCCAGGTCACGCTTTAACTGTCCCTTCGCACAATATGTAACAAAGACACCCTGAGATGCTAACGCATTGACTGTTTTTTGCAGCATCGGAAGTTCCCACATCTCCGGTTGTTTATTGGGAGCGAAAGCATCGAAATAAACAAGATCAAAATAGTTATGATCAAGCGAAACAAGCTGAAGTGTGGTGTTCAGTTTTTTCAGCATAAAGCCGGGGCTGATTTCCGTCCATTGATCCCACGGCCCGTGATGAAGCTTATAAAAAATTCCGTGCTCCGATTCGGACTGCGGATAATTGAGCTGCTGCCAGATGCTTTCATTCACCGGGAATGCTTCCAGTGTTGTGTACTCAATTACCATACCCTTCTCCGCTGCATACTGCGCGGTAAGCAACGCATTTAGCCCGGTGCCAAAACCGACCTCTAAGATTTTAACTGATTGTTTTGAATAATGCTGTACAATAAACTCAAGTCCGTTCTTAACAAACACATGCAGCGACTCCTGCCGGGCGCCATGCACAGAATGATACGTTTCATTCAACTCCGGATTGAGCAGCGAATGTGAGCCATCCTTTGTCGTAATGATTTGAAGCACGTGAAAATTAGTGTTTGGGTTTAAGCGCCTCCGGAACCCCGGCTTTATAAATCAGCGCAACGGCATACGCGCACACACCCTCTTCCCGGCCAACATA
>CAZIGG010000011.1:6696-15070 GCA_964538575.1 uncultured Roseivirgaceae bacterium | reverse complement strand
CTTTATAAATCAGCGCAACGGCATACGCGCACACACCCTCTTCCCGGCCAACATACCCGAGCTTTTCACTGGTGGTGGCTTTTATGGAAACACAGTCTGCCTCAACTTTTAACAGCGGAGCAAGCACTTGTTGCATAGCCTGAATGTGCGGGCTGATCTTAGGCGCTTCCAGGCAAACCGTACAATCAACGTTGCGGATAAGCCAGCCTTTATCCGACAGCATGGTAACAACTTCTTTTAAAAAAATCTTACTGTCGGCCCCGTGCCACCTGGAATCTTTATTTGAAAAGTGAAACCCGATATCGCGCAGGTTAGCCGCGCCCAGCAAGGCATCGCAAACCGCATGGATTAATACATCTGCATCCGAGTGGCCGACTGCCCCGTGGGGAGCATCTTTTAACTCGATTCCTCCGAGGTAAAATGCCTTTCCCTTTTCGAGTTCATGCACGTCAAATCCCATTCCAATGCGTAGATTCATTGTTTTAATGATTAGCTGTCAAATATACCGAAGTAAGCGTTATCATGCCTTTTGAAATAAATATTAAGCCGATACAGGTGGTGTTTTTTATTGTTCGTTATATTGTATTTGATGGCTGAAAAGAGATCTATATTCCGTGATCTGCTGGTGGGAAAGGATTTCATCCCTTCCCGGCTTGAATTTAAATACGCCCTGCTGCGCGGTCAGTTCGGAGTTATTATTTTTTCTATCGGAACATTTTACACATTTCTTGATCCCGTCAGCAACGTGTATGGTTTCATTCCCGGATACCTGATCATGATGATCGTTGCGGTCATTATTATTTTACTCAACCGCAAAAAATTTTATAACATAGCCAGCATCCTTCTCCTGTTGTTTATTAATGCGGTTGCGTTTTTCTTCAGCACGGTCGATCATCCGCACGGGGGAGTTTATTTTTTCTTTATAACCTGTTCGGTTACCGGGCTGATTCTTGCCGGTTACTACAGCCGCTATGCAGGCCTTGGTTTCGCATTGCTTCCCGTTGTGCTTGGGTACATCGGGTACACAACCGATCTGGATATCATGCCGCGGCCGTCCTACGAACCGGATGTTGTTCAGATTAATTTTATTGTCAATTTTATTATCGCTATTCTGTCAAATGTATTCGTCATTTCCTTCCTGATCAACCGGAACCAGGAATCTGAAAATTCGCTTCGCGAAAGCGAAAGGAACCTGATCAAGATAGCCGCTGACCTTGAAGTAAGCCGCGAACGATTTGCCCTGGCGGCCAAAGGCACCAATGCCGGCATTTATGAATGGGACATCCGCAAAAACACAGTTTATGTCAGTACTGCCTGGAAACGATTATTAGGTTTCGAGGATCATGAAGTTCTCACGATCCGGGCTGAGGAATTCACTAATCTTTTGCATCCGGATGACACCCCCAGAACCCGGGAACTGATGAATACCCATTTAAAAAATCTGCAGCCTTACCAGAATGAGCTTCGCATGAAAACGAAAGACGGTACCTACCGGTGGTTTTTGGACAGCGGCAGCATTAAAGCCGACTATCACGATCAGGCTATTGTGGTGGTGGGGTCGATCATCGATATTGAAGAGCGGAAGCGGGCGGAAGAAGAAATTCTTTTGAAGAACACCCAGTTGGCTAAAACAAACGAAGAACTTGACCGGTTTGTGTACAGCGCCTCGCACGATATGCGCGCCCCGTTAAGCTCGTTGCTCGGACTCATTAACATTTCGGAGAAAACGAATAAAATTGAAGAGCTGCATGCCTACCTGGAGATGATGAAGGGACGCATCAAAACAATGGAAGGCTTTATTAAAGAAGTTACCGACTATTCGCGTAATACACGCCTCGACCTTGTGCTGGAAAAGATCGATCTCGAAGAAGTTATCCGGGAGGTCACTCAAAATCTTTCGGATATGACCGGCCGGGTACGCCTTGAATTTGACTTTCCGGAGAAAATCCTGTTACTCACCGATCCAAGCCGCCTTAAAGTTATTTTGAATAACCTGATCTCAAATGCGTATAAGTATCACCGGCTTGACCAGGCCGATCCTTTCATTTCGTTCAGCGCCAAAAGAAATCACGATCGGGTGGTGATAAAAATAACCGATAACGGTTCGGGCATTGAACCCGACTATCATCATAAAATTTTTGACATGTTCTTCCGGGCCTCGGTTAAGTCGGAAGGCTCCGGGCTTGGACTTTACATTGTAAAGGAAACCCTTCAGAAAATGAACGGCACAATTTGGGTTGAATCGAATCCCGGCAAAGGGACTGTTTTTACGTTTGCAATTCCTGCTTAGCGCTCTTATAATAGAGTACACTTGAATTCTCTTCGCGAAGAATATTTTTTGCTGCCTGTTGAACATCGCTAAGGGTTACCGCTTCAAGCTCCTGTTTTTCAGTATTCACGAGGTTTGTGTTCCCGGAAAGTGCAGCAAACGCCAGTGCCATGGCACGATTGGTCACCTCCACTTCCCCGAATTCGATTGTTGAAACCGCCTGGTTTTTTACCTTCTCAAGTTCCGCTTCCGTTATACCATGCACCACAACCTCCTCAAGAATTTTATTAACCTCGCGTTCTGCATCTTCAAGGCTAATGCCATCGCGTACACGGCCGCTGATCACCAACAACCCCGGATCAATCGTTCCCAACGCAAAAGACGAAATGGAGGTAAAAATTTCTTTCTCCTTTACAAGCTGATGGTACAGCCTGCTGGATTGTCCCCGGCTCAAAACATCACTTAATAAGTCCGCTGCATAATAATCTGCATCAAACCGCCCGCCCATGTGAAAGGCTTTGTACAGCGCATTGGCAGGAACATTCTCTTGTGTTTCCAGCACGCGTTTTGCCTGTTGAGCTGGTTCCCGTTCAAGGCTGCGCTCAGGCTTCTTGCCTGAAGCAATCGGCTCAAACCATTTTTTTGAAAGCTCTTTCACCTGCTCAACCGTTACATTTCCCGCTACCACAAGAATGGCATTGCCTGGAACATAATGTTGGAAAAAGAATTCTTTCACATCGGCATCCGTGGCATTTTCAATATGACTGATCTCTTTTCCAATGGTGGCCCATTTATAAGGATGTTTTTGATACGCCAGCGGACGAAGCTTTAGCCAGACATCTCCATAGGGCTGGTTAAAATACCGCTGCTTGAATTCTTCAACAACCACCTTCCGCTGCACCTCCAGCACGTTGGGATCAAAGGATAAGCTTAGCATGCGATCGCTTTCCAGCCAAAAAGCAGTTTCAATGTTGGCGGCAGGAACGGTGAGGTAATAATTTGTTATGTCCGTATTGGTAAAAGCATTGTTCTCCCCGCCTACCCGTTGCAGCGGTTCGTCATAATTCGGAATGTTTACAGAGCCTCCAAACATGAGGTGTTCGAACAGGTGTGCAAACCCGGTTTTTTCCTCGTGCTCATCGCGCGAACCCACATCGTAAAGAATGTTCATTACCGCGATTTGCACCGTGGGGTCTTCATGCACAATCACATGGAGGCCATTTTCGAGCTTGAATTCTGTAAAAGGAATCATGGCACAAAAATATAAAAACAAGCCATCCGCTTTCCCCTTATTTTTTAGCTAAATTTCCTCAGGCTAAGAAATATGTCTGTAGAGATTGTTTTGATGGTGTTGAGCGCGCTGGTAGTGTGCTCGTATACATTCGACCTGATTGCAAAAAATTTCAAAATTCCCGCAGTTGTTTTATTGTTGATCAGCGGCATTGGCCTGAGTTACCTGGCAGCATTTCTAGGCGTACAAAAATTCAACTTCACGCAAATTCTTCCGCTGATTGGAACTGTTGGTTTAATCCTGATTGTGCTGGAGGGTTCGCTGGAGTTAAAGCTTCATCGTGAAAAAGCCGGGATGATAAAACGCTCAATGGCATCGGCATTTTTCATTCTCCTGCTTACTACCGTGGGCATTGCCTTTTTCTTTCATTACCTCACGGCTGAAGAATTCCGGTTATGTTTTTTAAATGCCGTCCCGTTAGGCATCATCAGTTCGGCTATCGCAATTCCTTCATCCGGTGTGCTTTTGCCTAAGCGGAAAGAGTTCATCGTTTATGAATCTTCACTCTCCGATATCTTCGGCATCATTCTGTTCAATTTTATGATTGCCAACCAAACCATTACCACATACTCCTTTGTAGAACTGGCCTGGAGTACTTTTTTAATTCTGATCCTGGCCGCCATTTTTTGCCTGACTCTGCTGTACCTGTTAAAGCACATTACCCATAACATAAAATTTTTTCTGATCATTGCCATGCTTATCCTGGCGTATGCTGTTGGTAAATACTATCACCTGCCGGCCCTTATCATGGTATTGGCGTTCGGGTTGTTTTTGAATAACATTCACTGGATTCATTTCCATTGGTTTACCTCCGCTTTTAAGTACGATAACTTCTCTAAAGACTTTCATCAACTGGCGCAGTTAAGCGGTGAAAGCGCTTTTATTGTACGCACGTTTTTCTTTTTGATTTTCGGGTTCACGCTCGATGTCGGGTCACTCATTCACATGGATGTGCTCCGCAACGGATTGATCATCTTATTCATCATCTATTTTATACGCATTATTTATATGAAGGTGAGGGTCCCCAACGCTTCCTGGGCCGAATACCTTTTATCGCCACGCGGCCTCATCAGTATTTTGTTGTTCTTCAGCATTCCGGAAGAGATGAAGCTAAAAGGATTCGATAACGGATTACTCTTCTTTATTATCTTAGGCTCAAGCCTGGTGATGACGTTCGGGCTGCTTTCTGCCAAAAAGGAAAAAGCTCCTGACGTAACACCGCCCTAAATCGTGGGTTTTTAGCTTATTTTGCTTCCATGAATTTCGACCGCCAATCCTCCTCTGAAAAAGTATTAAAACAACTCTTCGAGGCTATCCTAAAACCCCGGATGATCGAAGAAAAAATGCTTATCCTGCTTCGCCAGAATAAGATCAGCAAATGGTTTAGCGGTATCGGGCAGGAGGCTATCGCGGTGGGTATCACCGAAGCATTGGAACAGGACGAATACATTCTGCCCATGCACCGCAACCTGGGTGTTTTTACATCGCGCAACATGCCTGTCGACAGGTTGTTTGCACAATGGCAGGGAACGATGACGGGCTACACTAAAGGCCGCGACCGGTCTTTTCATTTCGGAACCAACGAACACCATATTGTAGGGATGATTTCACACCTCGGCCCGCAAAACGGAGTAGCCGATGGAATTGCGCTTGCCTCAAAACTGAAAAACGAAAAAAAAATTACGGTTGTTTTTAATGGCGATGGCGGCACCAGCGAAGGCGATTTCCATGAAGCCATCAATGTGGCTGCCGTTTGGGATTTACCGGTCATCTTCGTGGTGGAGAATAACGGGTACGGACTTTCAACGCCAAGCCAGGAGCAATTTCGCTGCAAAGCTTTTATCGATAAAGCAATCGGGTACGGCATGGAAGGCGTCCAGGTTGATGGCAATAACATCCTGGAGGTTTATCATACCGTTAAGGGCCTGGCGGAATCGATGCGGAAAAACCCGAGACCTGTATTATTAGAGTGCATCACCTTCCGCATGCGCGGACACGAGGAGGCTTCCGGAACAAAATATGTTCCCAAAGAGCTGATGGAAACGTGGGCCAAAAAAGATCCGGTTGAAAACTATGAACAGTTTTTATTGAAAGAAGGCGTGATCGATGCGAAGTATACCGAATCGCTGCGCAGGAAAATAAAAAAAGAAATTGAAGCCGGGCTCGCTGCTGCCTTTGAAGAAACGCATCCGGAAGCCAGCACGGAAACAGAATTTGCAGACATGTATGCACCGTTTGTGCAGGAAGTTGCTGCACCATCCAAAAACAAAACAACGGAGAAACGCTTTATCGATGCGATCAGCGATGGACTGCGGCAAAGCATGGAGCGTTACGATAACCTTGTGCTGATGGGCCAGGATATTGCTGAGTATGGCGGAGTGTTCAAGATCACAGAGGGGTTCGTTGAAAAATTTGGCAAGCCGCGCGTTCGCAATACACCGATCTGCGAATCGGCCATTGTTGGCGCGGGGCTTGGTCTTTCCATAAAAGGAATGAAAGCCATGGTTGAAATGCAGTTTGCTGATTTTGTAACGGAAGGCTTCAACCAAATTGTAAATAATCTTGCGAAAGCACATTGGCGCTGGGGTCAACAGGCTGATGTTGTTGTTCGCATGCCGACCGGGGCAGGAACTGCAGCCGGGCCGTTTCATTCGCAAAGCAATGAAGCCTGGTTCTTCCATACGCCCGGATTAAAAATTGTGTATCCATCCAATCCGTATGATGCAAAGGGATTATTATGCGCTGCGATTGAAGATCCGAATCCTTACCTGTACTTTGAACACAAACTTTTATATCGTTCGATAAAAGACAGTATTCCGGATGAATACTATACGGTTGAGATTGGCAAAGCAAACCTCGTAAGCGAAGGCAACGATCTTTCGATCATCACGTACGGAATGGGCGTGCATTGGGCGAAAGAAATTTTAGATGCCATGCCGGAAGTAAAAGCCGATGTACTCGACTTACGAACTTTGCTGCCGTGGGATAAAGATGCTGTTGAGCAAACGGTAAAAAAAACAAACCGCGTACTCATTCTTCACGAAGATACATTAACAGGCGGCATAGGCGGAGAAATTGCCGCGTGGATCAGCGAGCATTGTTTTGAACACCTGGATGCCCCGGTGATGCGCGTAGCCAGTCTGGATACAGCAATTCCTTTCGCGCCTACACTTGAGCAAAATTTCCTGCCAAAAGGCCGGTTAAAAAGCAAGATTCAGGAGTTGCTGGCGTTTTAACACGAAGGCGCTAAGGTGCTGGAGGTCAGGAATTAATGCTGCATGCCCAATGACCGAAAATTGCTATCTTGGCCTGTTTTCACAACAATTTTTTTTGACACGCACAAGTCCATACCCCCGTTTAGCAGTGAAAGCCGTACTCTGTATTGGCTTTGCAATCATGTTATTGGGGTTCAATGCGTATGAGGCTGCCGCTCAAAATACCAAAGGCGACCGGCCGGAAGTTCGGTCAGGGGGTAAGCGTGAAAACCGGTTTAAGTCTTCCGGTAAAAAAACCAAATCCAAACCTTCCTATAACCGGGTAAAGCCAAAACGGTATTCACCCGCCAGCAGCGCACGGCTTTCAAAACCTACAAAAGCTAACCGGAATTTTTATACGAACAGAAGCTCTTATAATAATCGTTCTGTCAGCGACAGGGCATCAAAACAAAACACCCGCTCCGGCAAAAGTTTCAGTAATAACCGTTCTGTCAGCGATAACGTATCCAAACGAAATGCGCGTTCAGGCGGTCGTATTACCCCGCGTTCTTCCTCGGGGCGTGCAAACTTTTATACACAACGCAAGTTTGTCAACAACCGGTCAACCTTACAATCGCGATCATCGCGTAATAAAATCGTTTCCAACAGAAGTGAGATAGCGCGGTCCAAACGGTTCGGCACAAAACAAAATCCGCCCAGTGCAAAAGGTACTGTCTCTCCACGGTCCGCTTCGCGTCCGTTTATCTCCCGAAAAAGTACAACCCCTTTTGCAGGATTCTGGAACAGGAAACCAAAAGGAGAAAAACCCTATACAAAAGGAGACCTGGCAGGCAGGCCGCTGCGCACAAAAAATTTCGAATCGCGGAATCCCGTACTCTCTAACCCGACCGCTCATCCGTATCGGGTAAAGCACACGAAAGGTGATCGCCCGTATAAAGGTCCGGTTCGTGGCGGGTATGTTTCCGGATCAGCATCGGGCAAACCCTGGAAGGGTGACATTGCCGGCAGAAAAATCAGGGGCAGAAATTATTCAAGTAAACAACCGCCCATTGGCTCGAAAAGAATTTTGCCTCCGCCCCGTTCGATCAGCGGACGTGCGGGTTCAAACAAAAGCTCTTTACCGGGAGGCGGATATCGTTCCATGTCCGGAAAAATGCAACGCGGGGGCGGAGGAGCAAACGCGCGTTCTCTGGGGAAAGGGAGTTGGAATAATAAAGGCCGGGCTATTGCCGGAAGAAATGCCGGTGCAAACGGGAACATGGGCAACTATTCGGGGAATATGAAACCCCGCAGAGGCTATTCACCGCAAGGGGAAACGTATACCGGAAACATCAAGGGCCGAAAAAGTTATTCACCGCAGGGCGAAACGTACACCGGAAGCATGAAAGCAAGGAGACGCGAGAAGGGTGGCGGAAGCATCAGCGGAAGCTGGAATAATAATGGCCGCGCCATTGCCGGAAGAAACGCGGGCGCGAATGGGAACCTCGGCTTCTATTCCGGAAATATGAAACCCCGCAGAGGCTATTCACCCCAGGGTGAAACATATACCGGAAATATCAAGGGCCGAAAAAGTTATTCACCGCAAGGCGAAACATACAC
>CAZIGG010000011.1:1903-6596 GCA_964538575.1 uncultured Roseivirgaceae bacterium | reverse complement strand
GCCATTGCCGGAAGAAATGCCGGTGGTAATCCGGCAATTTCAGGTTATCAGGGAAATGTAAAATTCCAGCGAAAAGAGAAAGGTGGCGGAAGTGTCAGCGGGAAATTCTGGAACAACAACGAACAACCGACTACGGCCCGTAATCCAAACAGTACTGAACTGGCAGCCTTCCAGGGGAAAACGAAATTGTCACGCTTCAAAAAGAATTATGTGAAGAGCCCGCATCAGGCCGATGAAGCCTTAAAGAAAGACCGCCCGGACAAAACCACGTACCTGGTAAATGGCTTACAGGTGAAGGTGAAGCAAAAGGATTACATGAAAAAACCGAATGCAGCAGACGGTTCGATGCCCGGAATTGCTCCGGGAAAAAATTCAATCCGGGCAAGTGAATACTCGCGTGTTATCCGTCAGCGATGGGATTACAAGCATAATCCGAGCAGTGCGCGTGATGCTTTAAAAGTCCGGGAACCCGGTAAGGCTTTTGTCAGTGCAACGGATTACCAGGGAAACATAAAAATGAAGCGCTTTGATCTCTTCCGGAAAAAAGAGCTTTATCCCGACTCACGGTTCGTTAAAACCAATAAAAACAACACAGACGAAGAAAGAAGCCTGCTCACGAACTTTAAGTTATGGTGGGCGCGTTTATTTAAGAAAAATGAGAGTCAGCCCGATCACCTGAAAGAGAAAATAAAAAAACCGCGTTACGATAAAGGCGAACAGGGGTTGTGGTACGATTAGAGGGATTTATGAACTGGAATTATCTTGAACATCCTGATCAGTTGAATCAGATCGTTAACGAATCGGCCAATGCTACCATATTGATCTTTAAACACAGCACGCGCTGCAACATCAGCCGTGCAGCATTAGGTCGCCTGGAACGAAACTGGAAAGATTCGGAGGTTCCTGACCTTAAACCTTACTTCCTTGATTTGCTTTCGTACCGCAGCATTTCAAACGCTATTGCCGATCAGTTTCAGGTTGAGCATCAATCGCCCCAGGTTCTTATTATTCGTAACGGAAAATCCATTTACGATAACTCGCATTATGGGATAGACTTTAGCGAGATCCGCGAAAAAGCTAAAAATTAAACGTTACCGTTTGCTTCACAGAATCGTGAAGGCTTAATGCAACCGGGCAGGTGTGTGCCGCGTGCTTAAGCTTATCAAGCTGGTCCGGTGTTGCTTTCAATCCCGGATGGGAAAGGTGGATTTGAATCTCTGCGATCTTTCTTGGGTTTGAACCCATAATCTTAATTACTTCCGTTTTCATACCGGTTATGTCAACATTTTCACGATCGGCTGCAATGGCCATGGTAGTAAGCATGCAACTGCTCAGCGCGGTGCAAACCAGGTCCGTGGGGCTAAAGGCCTCTCCTTTCCCCTTATTATCAACCGGGGCATCGGTAATAACGACCTGTCCCGACCGGGAATGTGTGTTTTCCGTGCGCAATGAGCCTTTATAAACAGAAGTAAGTGTGGTCATAATACCGTAAGTGAATTTTTTACGTTACCTTAAAAGCCCTAATTTAGAGGAAAGTTACCGGAAGGATCATGCGGCTGTGTAAAATTTTAGTGGTTTCCCTGTTTTTGATAGTGCCTGCAACAGCAGGGTTTTCTCAGGTACAGGACGGATATGAGTATGAATCCGAATTTATCTGGGGAATAAACAAAAACACTTCAGGCGGGTTGATCGGTGGTTTTGTATTTAAGAAATCCTTCAAGGTAAACGAACGCACGTTCCAAACATTCGGCCTCGAGATAATGAATGTACGCCATCCGCAGGAGATACGATACAATTCGAATTATGGAAATTTTTTTACGTTCGGAAAACAAAACTACCTGTACGCATTCCGCTTTCAATACGGACGTGATTTCATTTTATTTAAAAAAGCTCCGCAGCAGGGTGTTGAAATAAAAGCTGTGTTTGCCGCAGGGCCGAGCATTGGTATCGAGGCGCCTTACTATGTTGAGTATGCAAAAGAGGGTATTATTGTGCGCGAGCAATACAACGAAAACATAGCAAAAGAAACCATCTATGGCCCGGGCCGCTTGTTCCAGGGACTGGGGCAATCGAAAATTGTTCCGGGCATCAATTTCAAAGCTGCCCTTAATTTTGAACTCGGAATTTTTAAAAGCCAGGTAACGGGTTTTGAAGCCGGTGTGTTGGTGGATGTGTACGCCCGCGAAATTGATATGGTGGTGAAGGCTAAAAACTATTCAACCTATCCTACACTTTTTTTAGCGTTCTTTTTCGGCAATCGTAAGTAACGATAACTGTCCGGCTTTGTCTTAACCGCCAAGGCGCAAAAAACGCAAAGGAAAATGCAGAATATTAAATACGCTAAAACAGCAATCCAAGCGCAAGTCCGCCCAGGATTATAAAAGGAGCAGGCAACCGGGTAAAGGCCAGCAGGCAAAACGTTCCGATTGTAAAACCAAAGTTCAGAAATGTATTATCAAGCGGCTGGAACAGGATCACCGCTGAAGCCGCAATAAGCCCCGCACTGGCTGCGGTTATTCCTTCAAGCGATGCGCGAACAGCCCTGTACTTCTTCAGGCTGTCCCAAAAACGGATCACAAAGAATATCAGGAACGTGCCCGGTAAAAAAATTCCGAGCGCTGACATAAATGCGCCAATGATTTCACCAAAGGTTCCATACTCGCGCATCGACAGCGAGCCGATAAACGCACTGAAGGCAAATACCGGTCCGGGCAGCGTTTGCACAATGGCGTAACCCGTTAAGAATTCATTGTGATTCAGGTAGGCTTTCTTTTTAAACTCAACCGGCCTTACACGCTCTTCTGTTGAATCCTTTCTTACAAACTCCGTATACAGCATTGGTGCGAGCACCTGGCCGCCTCCAAACACAAGACTTCCGTTCCGATAAAAGTTTTCAAAGAGGCGAATCGGGCGTGTTACCTGGGGAATACTTTTCGTTGCCCAGCCCAATAATGCAGCAAACACCAAAACACCGAGCCAGAGCAAAAAGTTAGACCATAAGATATTGATCTTCTTCTTTTCTTCTTTCGGCTGAGCCTTAAATTTTAAGGCACTTATTAAGCCTGCGGCAAAAAGAATAGCCGGGAAAACAAAAGGTGTTTGTATAAAATATGAAATAACAGCCGCCAGGATCATCAGGCTGACACCGGTTTTTGTATTCACCGTTTTAACACTGATGGAATACGCAGCATAACTGATAAACCCCACCGCCATCGGCTGAATGAACCGGGTAAACTCCAGCGACCAGTTTTTTTGCTCAATGTCAAAAAGAGAAATGGCCATAATGGTCATGAAGATTACCGAGGGCAGCGTCCAGAGAAGGAGTGTGAGGTACGCAAGGCTTGTCCCTCCGATTTTATATCCTATCGCAACAAGAGTTTGGGTTGAACTCGGGCCGGGTAATATCTGGCAGAGCGAGTTGATCTCCATCAGGTCAGCTTCCGATAAATAATTTCTTTTGTTAACGAGAATTTTTTGAAAATGCGCAAGGTGCGCCTGCGGACCGCCAAAAGTTGTAACCGCAAGCATGAGTACATCTCGCAGAAAAACACCATATCGGACTTGCTGGTACAAACTGCCGGATTTACTTTTTCTTCAGCCCGATTTCCGCCAGGCGCTGATCCAGGAATGCGCCTGCCGTGATGTCCTCAAATAATTTGGGATGTTCGGCATCCACACAACCCGGCAGGCAGGTAAGATCCATTTCGGATCGCGGGTGCATAAAGAACGGTATGGAGTACCGTGGTGTGTTCATTTTTTCGCGGGGCGGATTCACTACGCGGTGTATCGTAGATTTTAGTTTTTTATTGGTATGACGTTCCAGCATGTCACCCACATTCACCACGAGTTGATCGGGCAACGCGGTGATGGGAATCCATTTTCCGTCCCTGCGCAATACCTGTAGGCCGTCTGCACTTGCACCCATTAATAACGTAATCAAATTGATGTCTCCATGTTCTGCAGCACGAACCGCATCGGCCGGAACGGAGTCCGGATTTTCAATCGGGTAATAATGGATCGGACGAAGAATACTGTTACCGTGCTTTACTTTTGCATCGAAATAATCTTCCGGAAGATTGAGGTATAATGCAATTGCGCGAAGCATGTGTACACCGGTTTTCTCAAGCCTGCGGTAAACTTCAAGCGCTATCTCTTTTAATTCGGGTACTTCACCGGGCCAAACGTTGTCGGGGTATTCCTTTTTAATCGGGTCGCCATCGGTAACTTCCTGGCCGACATGGTAGAACTCTTTTAAGTCGCCTGTATTGCGGCCCTTTGCATGCTCCTTGCCTTTACCAATGTATCCGCGCTGGCCGGCAAGGCCGGGTATCTCGTATTTCTTTTTAACGTCTTCGGGTAGCGCATAGAACTTCTTTACAGCCGTGTAGAGCTTATCGGAAAGATCATCGGTCAGATAATGATTACGCACCGCAACAAACCCAATGGTATTGTATGCCGCACCCAGATCAGCAACGAACTTTTTCTTTTTGGCGGGATCTGCGCCATAAAAATCTGCCAGGTCAAGCGAGGGGATTTCGTTATATAAGGCTTCACTCATAACGTCAGTCGATTGGTTACCGCAAGCTAAATATTTTTTGACTAACTTTACTACCACACCTGTAGCGGGTTTTCAAACAGTTAGCGTACTATTTATAAACACAGCATTATGAAAACATCACGCAGAAAATTCATG
>CAZIGG010000011.1:0-1803 GCA_964538575.1 uncultured Roseivirgaceae bacterium | reverse complement strand
GAAAAAAATGCGCTTGAGCCTGTTATTGATACGATGACTATGGATATTCATTATTCGAAGCACCATACAGCGTATATTAAAAATGTAAACGAAGCGATTGTTGCTGAAAAGATCGGCTATCAAACTGAAAAAGAATTCTTCGACAACGCTTCAAAACTATCTGCAAAAATCCGCAACAATGCGGGCGGTGCGTGGAATCATAATTTCTTCTGGCAGGTGATGAAACCCGGAGCAAGCGGAACACCTTACGGAAAGGTTGTTGCAGCGCTGGACGGATCGTTTGGCTCAGTACCAAAATTTATGGAGCAGTTTACCGCTGCAGCGATGGGCAGGTTTGGGTCTGGCTGGGCCTGGCTGATCAAGGATGCTTCCGGCAAACTTCAAATTACCTCAACGCCCAACCAGGATAATCCTTTAATGGAAACTGCTGAAGTAAAGGGAACACCTTTGCTTGGCCTTGATGTTTGGGAACATGCCTACTATTTAAAATACCAGAATAAACGAAATGAGTATGTTGCCAACTGGTGGAACGTAGTTAACTGGGACGAAGTAGCGAAGCGGTTGTAGCGGTATGGGAACGATTGTTGTAACGCCATTACATCATCGGGGAACATCGTGTGTTGCTGTCCGGTTCCCATATAGTGCTGTCTTAAATAACATCGTCAAAAAAATACCCGGCATAACTTATAGTAAAACAAACAAATGCTGGTATGTGCCTAAAAAACCTGATACGCTTTCGGCCATTTCCAGCATACTGACCGGTTATGCGGTAATTGACCACTCTGCTTTTGAGTCGGACCCTGGAATAGTTTTAGAAACCACTCAGGCAAATTCAGATGATGGCAACACGGTTAACGTCACCGAACATGCTGTACTCAGCGATCTTCATCAGCAAGCCTTACGGATGATCGAACAGAAGTTGAACCTTAAAAAGTATTCTTTTAACACACGCAAAACTTATCTTCATCATTTTAAGGATTTTCTTTTTTTCTATGCCGAACACCAGCCGGCTGATTTAACTGACCTGGAAATCAGGAATTACCTGTTATACCTTGTGGAGCATAAAAAGGTAAGTGCCAGCACACAAAACCAGGCTATTAATTCGATCAAGTTTTTTTACGAACACGTTCTTAGTCAGCCCAAAAAAACTTACTACCTCGACAGGCCGCTTAAAGAAAGGAAGTTGCCGGTTGTATTAAGCGAAGAGGAAGTGATGAGTTTATTAAACGCTTCGTCAAATCTTAAACACCGGTCGATGCTCGCATTGATCTATTCGTCCGGTTTACGAAGAAGTGAGCTCATTAATATGCGGATTGGTGATATTGATCCGGCCCGTTTGACCGTTTTCATTCGGGGAGGGAAAGGCAAGAAGGACCGGCAAAGCATTTTAGCAAAAAGCGTCATTCCGCTGCTTGAAGAATATGTAAAGAAATACAAACCCTCCTATTGGCTATTCGAGGGTGCATCCGGAGAGCAATATTCAGCGACAAGCCTGCAAAAAGTTTTCAGACAAGCGCTTGCAAAAACCGTTATTCAAAAAGAAGTTTCGTTGCATTCGCTCAGGCATTCATTTGCAACACATTTGCTTGAATGCGGCACTTCAACGCGTTACATACAGGTTTTGCTGGGTCACGAATCGCCTGTTACAACTGAAGTTTACACGCACGTTACCAGGTTTGGAATGAGTAAGCTTAGAAGCCCGTTAGACAATATTGCCGATTCAGCCAAACTACAATCCGGTGATGAGTAGGTGTGGTGTACTTCTGAAGTATACTGTAAATTAAGACCCTTTCGCAGTTTTTT
>CAZIGG010000010.1:42417-45208 GCA_964538575.1 uncultured Roseivirgaceae bacterium | reverse complement strand
CGGGACGAGGTATTGGAATTAATTGAAGGCACGAAACCTACTCTTTTAGAACGTAAGAAAATAGGGGATAGGATATTGAGTAAAATCCTGGGCTTTGTTGACACTTTTATTAATGGTATGGCGAGTAGTTGATATAATATCCTTTGCTATTTTCCCCTTAAACTATGGAATTCATAAACCGTTTTAAGTGCCTTATTGCTTTCAGAACCGCCACAGAAAAACCCTTTGCCTGCCGACAGAAGAGCAATCAATTCCAAAAACCTCGGCAATTTCATGAGAAAACAAAAGGTGGCATAGCTCAGCATTCTTTGAAACACCCGCTAATTAAGATGTGTACCCGATTTCCGGTTGGTGCCGCTTAGCGTTTTTGACGTAAACACAAGCGCCTGCAAAACGATCAGGATAATAATCGTGATAACGAACGCGAATTGCGATGCCGACCTGCCGGATATGTACAGGTCTTCGGCCTGCTTCATAATTAACTTGGACTCCTCTAATTGAATTGAAGACAGTTCATTCAGCAGCGCAAGCGCCCGGTTTGCAAGCCTCAGCCTGTCAGGGTCTTGTAAAGACGGAGATTCGAACTCTTTCAGCGTTCTGAGCAATGCGGTAAAGGTGACATCTTCTGTTTCTGTAAGCTTGGTTTTCCGGTAAGCTTCGCTTAATCCATCGATATGGGAAAGCAGCGCGGTAATCTGGTTCGCGGAACGCTCGTCACGCGGCCCGGCTGAATGCAGCTCCTGCTTTATTTCATAGATGTCGATTGTCATTTTCAGAATATAGTCTTCCACAACTAACCTGTCCTCATACAGCGTGCTGATCGAGTTTTTAACATTGGTGGTGTGATTCCGGTCTATGTAGTTGCTGAACAGCACCAGTATGCAGAGCGTGAAAAGCGCTCCCGAGGCGGCTGTTTTGTTGCGTACGCTGTAAGTCCATTTCATATCCTGAAAACTGTTATCCGTTGCAGCGCGGAAGATAACGCTGATTGTTGGTTATTCATCGGGTAACCGGAGTATTTGGGCGATGGCTTCTGCTTACCGGATAACGGAGCCGGCACGCACAACAATCTCCGAACCTTCGGCCAGGAAGACTGACCTGGGTGTTTCATGCCGGAGAAAGCCGAAATCGCTGCCATAAACTTTTTCAAAATCAACCTCGATTGAATAGCTGCGTACCGGATAAACTTCCCACCGCGGGTGCTCAACTCCGTATTCGGAAGTTTTCGCAGCACCGATCTTTGTATAACCCCAGAAATGTTCGGTAATGAATTCTTCCTCGCTGGCTTCTGCTATTTCAGCCGGGGATATACCGGCTGTAACCGCAAAAGAATGCCACGTGTCCTTTTTCCATTGATAGGCAACCGACAATGAATCTCCGCTCATTTCCCATACGTGCCTGGTGCCGAGCGTTTCGTAATTTTCTTTATACACGGTGTTGGCAACCCAGGTGATCATCGTGCGGGGCACAATCTCTTTAATGAAAACAACGCCTCGTTTCCATTCGCCATGATGGTTGTGGCGGACATAAAACCGGAGGTTGATCTCTTCAAAGTCCGCGTGAAAGGGTATTTTAATTCCTTTCAGCCGTGTGTCGATGAACATGAATCCTACCAGGCTCACGTAGCATGTATTATTCCAGGTATCGATTTCAGTCTTGTAGGGAAGGAATTTTTCAAGGATACGTTTATCAACGGCATAGTTGGCCATAGCCAGCTTTCTCCACCCGGCTGTCAGAAATGCACTTTTTACCTTTTCCATTACTGGAAGATACCTATTTTGTATTTTTATCAGGTTTTCAGGTGATATAAATCATGCCCTTTTCCGGTGTTTTCGTTATTTTCGAACCACTAAATAACCCGAAATTCTTATGAAAAAAATCCTTGTTCCAACCGATTTTTCAAAACCTGCCCAGATTGCAGTAGAAGTTGCCCGTGACATCGCAATAAAATCGGGAGCTGAAATAACCCTGCTCCACGTGATTGAAGAAGCCAGCGGGGGATCATTCAATGTTGAAGGACAGATAAACCTGGAGGGTAATATGGAAGAGAGAATGTTCACGCTGGCATTAATCAAGAAGGCTAAAAAGCAGATGGAAAACCTTGTTAACAACAGCATGTTTATAGGGGTAAAAGTAAAATCAGAATTGAGGATCGGTACGCCATTTCACGGGATGCGTACAATCATTACAGATAAAAAGGTTGACCTGGTAGTGATGGGAACTGCCGGCCAAACCAAAATAGAAGAAATGATCATTGGTACAAATACTGAAAAAGTAGTCAGGCATGCGAAATGTCCGGTGCTGACGGTACAGAAGAAGCCCGGAAACACAGAGTTTAAGAACATTGTATATGCTACTGCACTCAGCAAGGATGAAGAGGTATTTTCCGCTATCATAAAACAGGTTCAGAAGTTATATGAAAATGCTGTTGTGCACCTGTTGCGGATCAACACGCCTTCAAACTTTCAGCGTGATTTAGTGGTGCGGAAATACATGGAGGATTTTGCGAAGAAACTGGGGTTGAAAAACTACACCATAAATATCTTCAACGATATGAGTGAGGAAGAAGGCATAATCTATTTTGCCGACAGCATCGATGCCGACCTGATCGCGATGGCTACGCATGGCCGAACCGGTTTTGCGCACGTGTTGGCCGGAAGCATTGCCGAAGATGTGGTAAGCCACAGCAAGCGCCCGGTGTTGACATATGTGGTGAAGAAATAATTTTTAGTAGCTAATAGAAAATGATGCCGGGCAACACCCGGCATCTGTTTTTTGTGAAAGATTATTA
>CAZIGG010000010.1:40815-42317 GCA_964538575.1 uncultured Roseivirgaceae bacterium | reverse complement strand
AAGAAAAACGACTGGAAAAATCGGGAAGGTGTTGTTTATTCAACTAACAACGATTTTAACTATCAATATCAGCAGGAAGAAACTGAAAAGACATTACCTGCGCAGCAGCAAAATCTGAAAGTGCAGCTCGATAAAAGCATGCGTGCCGGCAAGCAGGTAACGCTTGTTACGGGGTTTACCGGCAAAACAGGCGACATTGAAATCCTCGGAAAACTTTTAAAAACCAAATGCGGTGTTGGCGGATCGGTAAAAGACCGTGAAATTATTATCCAGGGCGACCACCGCGACAAGATCGTTCAGATATTGCTTAAAGAAGGCTATAAAGCGAAAAGAGTTGGGTAAACACATGACGAATGGAAACCATCTCCATTCGATATTCGTAATTCTAAATTCGTAATTTATAGTGCCCGTCTAACCAGATTTTGAAAAAGCCAACCTTCTCGCGGCTCACAATAATTTCTTTCCTGAATTCCTGCGTAAGCGTAATCTTCAGCCTGCTTGTTTCCGGCAATAAATGCATGAAACCTTCTGTGTATTTTGGTTGATTGTCTCCCCCAAACATGGTTATATTACTCCCTTTAAAATTCTACCTAAACCTTTCCCTCATGAAGAGATTATTCAGTATAGCCCTGCTGAAAAAAGGCTTGGCGGTCTTCGCATTTTGCTGGCCGGCAGCGCTTTTAGCACAGGATGAGCTTGCGCCCGTTACCCGCACGTACGCCATCACCAACGTCAACATTGTTCAGGCCCCCGGCCGTAAGATTGATATGGGAACCGTTGTGATGAAAGACGGGCTCATCGTTTCCGTGGGCAAAAATGTTTCCATTCCGCCCGATGCCATTATCATCAAGGCCGACAGCATGTATGTATATGCCGGATTTATTGACGGGCTTTCGCGCGTGGGTATTGTAAAACCAAAAGAAGAGGAACGCGGTCCGCGGCCAAAAGATCCGGGTAATCCAAAGCCGGAAGAAGCCGGCATCACTCCGCAGAATGATGTTCGTCCTTCCCTTAACCCGGCTGAAAAATCAGTTGAAGAACTTCGTAATATTGGCTTCACCACAGCGCATGTGGTTCCCTATGGAGGAATGATGCCGGGCAACGGCTCAATCATTTTGTTAGGCGGAAAATCTTCCGATGAAATGGTGCTCGTTAATAAAACCTCCTTCTATTCCGAGCTTACGCCTTCGCGAAGCGTTTATCCGAGAACGGTTATGGGCGTTATGGCAAAGTATCGTGAGCTATACCGCCAGGCAGCGTTAAGCAGAGCGTATGAGAATACGTATGCCTCCAACCGCTCAGGTATCCAGCGGCCAGCAACCGATCGCGTGATAGAAGCCTTGTTCCCGGTGGTAGACAAACGTCAGCCGGTGTTGTTCAAAGCCGAGCGAGTGGTTGATGCACAGCGCGTGCTTACCCTGCAAAATGATTTAGGGTTTTCATTGATACTTGCCGAACTGAAAGAAGGCTGGGACATTGTGAATAAAATCAAAACTGCCAAT
>CAZIGG010000010.1:0-40715 GCA_964538575.1 uncultured Roseivirgaceae bacterium | reverse complement strand
ACTTGCCGAACTGAAAGAAGGCTGGGACATTGTGAATAAAATCAAAACTGCCAATACAAAAGTTTTCTTAAGCCTTGATCTCCCGGAAGACAAGGACAAAAAAGAAGAACCTAAGAAAGACGACAAAAAGAAAGACGATTCCAAAAAAGAAGAGCCTAAAAAAGAGGAACCTAAAAAAGACGAAGAGCTGAAAACTGCCACCAAAGAAGAGAAAGATGCGCTTGAAAAAAGAAAAGCCGAATTTATGGCTAAGTATGTAGGTCAGGCTGCGACCTTTCAAAAAGCGGGTATGAAGTTTGGATTCTCAACCCTCAGCGCAAAACCTGCCAACATCCAGGCGAATCTTCGCAGAATGATTGCGGCCGGCTTGCCGGAGGATGCTGCACTGGCATCATTAACAACCACACCTGCTGAATTACTTGGACTTTCTGATCGCCTGGGCTCCATCGATAATGGAAAGATTGCCAACCTGGTGATCAGCGATAAACCTTACTTCAACGAAAAAGCAAAAGTTCGGTATGTTTTTGTTGATGGAGCGATGTATCCGTTAGAAGTCAAGAAAGAAAATAAGGATGCAAAGAAAGATGATGCTTCAGCTAAGGTTGATGCTGCCGGGGACTGGACAATGACCACAGAAACACCGCAGGGAAGTCAGGAAGGGAGAGTGTCCATCGTAAAAGACGGTTCGAGTTTAACGGGAACAATTTCTGGCGGGCAATTTTCGCAGCCGGTTAAACTGAATGAGGTTAAGCTTGACGGAAGCGCTTTATCGTTCAGCTTCTCATTCGATGCGGGGGGTACCAATGTAATAGTAGAGGTATCCGTAACAATCGAAGGCGACACATTTAAAGGTACTGCCTCTGTAGCTGATTTCGGCAGTTTCCCGACAGAAGGCAAAAGAATCCCTAAATAATTAATCATGATAAAGAGAGTATTAACCATAGCCTGTCTCCTGATCACGGTCAGCAGCATGGCACAACAAATAGAGCGCGGAACGGTGCTCATTAAAAACGGAACAGTCCTTACCATCACAAAGGGCATCCAGGAAAACTCGGATGTACTGATAAAAGATGGCAAGATTGCCCAGATCGGAAAGAACATCCCTGCACCGGCTGGCGCAAAAATTATTGATGCCACGGGCCATCACGTAATGCCGGGTATCATAGATGCCCACTCGCACCTCGCACTGGATGCGGTTAACGAAGCAACCAGCCCGGTAACGGCCATGGTTTGGGAAGGTGATGACCTTGACCCGCTGGATGTGGGCATGTACCGCGCAGTGGCAGGCGGTGTAACCATCTCGCACGCGATGCACGGATCTGCCAACGCAATTGGCGGTCAGTGTCAGACCATCAAGCATCGTTATGGTACGGTTGATCCGAAAGTATTAATGATGGAAGGCGCCCCGCGTACTATCAAGTTTGCGCTGGGTGAAAACCCGACCCGTGTTCACGGTAACAACGGTGCAGGCCTGGTTCCGAATACCCGGATGGGTGTTGAGTTTGTAATCCGCCAGGCATTTTCGGAAGGGAAGGAGTATATGGAGGGCTGGAATAAATACAATGCTTCTAAAAATCAGAAGGGATTTCGCGGAGCCCCGCCTAAATATGATTTGCGGATGGAAACCATCGCGGCCATTCTTCGGGGAGAAATTATTATCCACTGTCACAGTTATCGTGCGGATGAAATCTATATGCTGTTAAAAGTTTGCAAGGACTTTGGTATCAAGCGTCTGGTTTTCCAGCATGTGAACGAGGGCTTTAAAGTTGCTCCGGAGCTTGCAGCGCAAGGCGCGATGGCTTCCGTGTTTGCAGACTGGTGGGCGTATAAGTTTGAAGTATATTACTCAACTGCTTATAATGCAGCCATCTTAACGCGTAACGGAGTTGTTACCTCCATTAACTCAGATGATGCTGAACTAACACGTCACCTGTATCACGAAGCAGCGAAGACTCAAAAATATGGCGGGCTTACCGATGAAGAGGCGCTTTCGCTGATTACGATCAATCCTGCCAAACAATTGGGTATCGATAGCCGTGTGGGTTCGCTTGAAGCCGGAAAAGACGGTGACGTAGTGATTTTCAAAGGCCATCCACTGTCGGTTTATGCAGTGCCGGTTTATACCATCATTGATGGCGTAGTGAAGTTCGATAAAGTCAAAGACCCCGATGACATGCGGTTGTATGTTGATCCTAAACAAACGATCGACATCACCGATGCGGTATTTGAAGAGGAATCTTCTCATACTCACGATGAGTGTATGAAGAACGCAGAATTCCTGCTGGATATAAAATTTGCTGACCAAAACCGCTAATACCCATGAAAAAGATACTTTATGTAATACTCTTAGTGTGCTCAGGTGTTGCGGCCCTGGCGCAGGTTCCGAAAGGAAAGTACGGAACTTTTGTTCTTGCAAATGCAACGGTTGAGACCGTTACGAAAGGAACGATCAGCAACGGAACAGTAATCATTACCAATGGAAAGATTACGTATGTAGGTGCAGCAACAACAGCTCCGCAAGGCGCAGAAGTAATCGACTGCAAAGGCAAATGGATTTATCCGGGCTTTATCGATGGCGGGACTAACATTGGCTTGTCAGAAGTTGGTTCCGATCAGCGCACGCGCGACCTGAACGAGATCGGGGATATAATTCCGCAAATGCAGGCGTTAACGGCTGTAAATCCCAACTCTGTGCTGATCCCGGTAACACGCGTGAGCGGAGTTACCACTGCACTTACAGCGCCTGTTGGCGGAACGTTTCCCGGAACTGCGGCCCTGATTAATCTGCACGGGTACACACCCGATCAGATGTACGCAAACTTTAAAGGTGTTGTTGTGAATTTTCCCTCAACAGGAAGAAGAGGCGGCTTTGATCGCAGGTCGGACGAGGATATCAAGTCCGCAGCGGAAAAATCAACGAAAAAGCTCAATGAAGTTTTTGATCGGGCTATTCAATATCATAAGCTGGATTCTGCCACGAAAGGCAAAGGCCTGGAGTACTATCCTGAAATGGAAGCTATGCTTCCCGTCATTCGGGGCGAGCGCACGGTACTGGTTGAAGTAAATGCTGCCAAAGACATTCTCGAAGCGTTGAAGTGGATTAAGGAACGCAAGCTTAAGAAAGTTGTGCTGACAGGCTGTCGCGAAGGCTGGCGTGTTGCGGAAGACATTGCAAAGTCAGGTATACCGGTAATTGCCGGTCCCGTGCTCGCGTTGCCCAGCCGGGGGTACGACCGGTACGATAAAGCATACGCAAACCCCGGCCTGATGAAAAAAGCGGGGGTTAAAGTAGCGCTTCGAACTTCCGAAACTGAAAACGTTCGTAATCTTTTGTTCAATGCGGGCTTTGCCGCTGCATACGGCATGGGTCGCGAAGAAGCGTTGAAAGCGATAACAATTGTACCGGCTGAAATTTTTGGCGTGAGCGACAAGCTCGGATCAATCGAAGTTGGTAAAGCTGCAAACCTTGTGGTGAGCGATGGCGATCCGTTTGAGACTAAAACAAACATCATCCATGTATTTATTGACGGCTGGCAGATTCCGATGGTAAGCCGCCATACACAATTGTACGATGAATTTTTAAAACGTGAACCCGGTGTAAATAAATCGGATAAATGATTATCGTCAGGTTGAGCTTGCCGGAGTGATACAATCAGTCTTCGGCAGGCTCAGGCTGACCTTATGATTAGTGCTTAAAAGCCCCGGTTAGCGGGGCTTTTTTAATATGGATGATGCATTCATGGCCGAAAGGGCGGTATGATTAAGAAACGGTCTTTACCTTTTTAACAATACTTTCTCTTGCCATAAAAAGTGATGCTGCTTTCTCTATCTTTGGTTTGTGGATGCAGCGGATCAATACACAATTTCTGAATTCGGACAGGTTTTACTTTTCCTGATTACTGGAATACTTTTTCTCTCACTCTCTTTTTTGGTCGCCCGGCTGATCCGTCCCAATCGTCCCAACGAACAAAAGCTTGAAACCTACGAAAGCGGTGAGCAGCCGTTGGGTACTGCCTGGTCACAATTCAACATACGGTTTTATATTGTTGCCCTTATCTTTATTCTCTTTGAAGTTGAGATTGTATTCCTCTTCCCGTGGGCAACTGTTTTTGCCAGCAAAGAACTGATTGAACAAACAGGTGGCGCGTGGGGCTGGTTCTCGTTCACAGAGATGATCATTTTTATCCTCATACTCGCACTTGGATTAGCCTACGCATGGGTGAACGGATTGCTCGATTGGGTTAAGCCTGCCGCAAAAACAGAAGATATTGCTTCAGTTGTTCCGAATGAATTGTATAACAACATTAACGATACGTATAAATAATGGGCCTGCTCGACCATAAATTTGAAAACGGAGGCATTATCATCACAAAAGCGGATGATTTACTGAACTGGGCGAGGCTCTCATCCATGTGGCCGATGACCTTCGGCATTGCGTGTTGTGCAATTGAATTTATGAGCACCGGCACAACCGTGTACGATATGGATCGCTTTGGGATTGCACCGTTTGCATCTCCGCGCCAGGCCGATGTAATGATTGTTGCCGGAACAGTAACATTTAAAATGGCTGACCGCATCAAACGTTTGTATGAACAGATGCCCGAACCACGCTATGTGATTTCAATGGGCTCATGCTCAAACTGCGGAGGACCGTACTGGCAGCATGGATACCATGTCGTGAAAGGTGTGGATCGCATCGTACCGGTAGATATTTACGTACCCGGCTGCCCGCCACGGCCGGAAGCGTTGATCGGAGGCTTTTTAAAACTTCAGGAAAAAATCCGGAACGAAAGCCTGATGGCTCCGAAGGCGATTGAGCGGTTACTCGAAAATCAAAAACAGCATGCCTGATTTTTCTCAACTTGTTGATATTGTAAAAAGAATTTCACCGGAAGCAGCAACCGGTGAGAAGTCTTCGCCTAAGGCCATTCTTGTTCCGTATCAGGATATAATAAAAGTTTGTACGGAGCTTCATCAAAATCCGGAAACGTATTTTGATATGCTTTCGTGCCTGACGGGGATTGATAATGGAGCTCAGGTGAATACGATGGAAGTTGTTTACAATCTATATTCAATTCCTTTTGATACTCACTTGATGTTGAAGGTTGTGCTGCCCCGTGAAAACCCGGTCATTGATTCCGTTACATCAATCTGGCGCACAGCCGACTGGCACGAGCGGGAAGCATTTGATATGCTCGGCATCAACTTCACCGGCCACCCCGACTTAAGAAGAATTCTTTTACCTGCTGACTGGGAGGGCTTTCCGCTCCGGAAAGATTATCATCACCAGGAATACTATCGTAACATAAAAGTTGAATACTGATGCCGACCGATAGTGTTCAATACAAATACAAGGCAACCAACCTGGCGGAATCCGAACCCAACAAGTTCAAGGAAGAGAATTTGAGGTCGGAGGAGATGATCATTAACCTTGGTCCGCAGCATCCCTCAACGCATGGAGTATTGCGTCTCGAAGTTTTAATGGATGGCGAGGTTATTAAAGATGTTGTGCCGCATTTAGGGTATCTGCATCGCTGTTTTGAGAAACACGCTGAGAATTTGCCCTACAACCAGGTGATTCCCTTTGTTGACCGCATGGATTATGTAGCGGCCATGAATTCCGAGCATGTGTATGCGATGGGTGTTGAACGCATGCTGGGTATTGCTGATCAGATCCCGAAGCGCGTTGAATACATCCGCGTGCTGATGGCTGAACTGAACCGGATTGCATCGCACTTCATTGCTATCGGCACGTATGGAATGGACATTGGCGCCTTCACGCCATTCTTCTGGGTCATGCGCGACCGGGAACACATCTTACGGTTGCTGGAGTGGGCATCCGGTGCAAGACTTTTATACAACTACATCTGGGTTGGCGGTTTGTTTTATGATCTGCCCGTTGGTTTTGAGGACCGGTGCGCAGAGTTTATTAAGTACATCAAGCCAAAGCTGGCCGAGCTTGAGGGCTTGCTTATTGAAAATACAATCTTTATTAAGCGTACGGCAAATGTAGGCGTGCTTCCGCTTAACCTTGCGATCAATTATGGCATAACCGGCCCCATGCTGCGCGCTTCGGGATTGCGATTTGATTTACGGAAGGTTGACGGCTATTCCGTTTACCCGGAGCTTGAGTTTAACATCCCGATAGGAGAGGGAAGAAAAGGAACCGTGGGTGATTGCTGGGATCGCACTTGGGTACGCATGCAGGAAATTCATGAGTCGGTAAAAATCATCGGGCAATGTCTGGATAAGCTGCAGGGCGAGCATAAACGCACAAAGGAATTCAATCCGCAGGCTATGGTTCCTAAAAAAATCCGTCCGCAGGCGCAGGATTTTTATATCCGGGGCGAAAGTCCGAAAGGCGAACTCGGCTTCTTTTTCCGGGCCGATGGCAAAACGGATGTGCCGTTCCGGTGCAAAGCAAGATCGTGCTGCTTCTCTAATTTATCGGTATTGCCTGAAATCAGCAGAGGTGTTCTTGTTGCCGATCTGATCGCGATCATCGGCTCCATCGACATGGTGATGGGAGAAATTGACCGCTGATTGCTACCTTAGAGTTCTGTCATGCTCAAAATTCTTACCACATCGCAAATCAAGGAACTGGATGCATACACCATCCGGCATGAGCCAATCGCTTCAATTGATTTAATGGAGCGTGCCTGCTCGGCATTCACCTCGTGGTTCACAGCAACGTTTTCAATGGATCAAACTATCGGGGTTGTATGCGGCACGGGCAACAATGGCGGTGACGGACTTGGGATTGCCAGACTCCTGGCCGGTCAGGGACATGATGTGAAGGTTTGGATTGTCAGGGGATCGATGCCGGAATCTGAAGATTTTAAAATTAACCTTGAGCGTATTCGCGGAAAGATTCCGGCCTTTGAAATTGTTTCAGAAGCGGATCAGAATTTATTCAGCGATCGGTCTATTCTTATCGATGCTATTTTTGGCTCGGGACTTTCCCGGCCAGCCGATGGAATTTATGCACAAGCCATCCGTTGCATGAACAAAACAAATGCACTTCGGGTTGCGGTTGACATACCTTCCGGGTTAATGGCCGATGAACCTTCTGAAGGTGAAATTGTTCAGGCCGATCATACGGTTTCATTTCAGCTTCCCAAGCTTTCCTTCCTCTTTCCGCAAAGCAGCAGGTATGTCGGTACGTGGCATGTTGTGGATATCGGATTAAACCGGAATTTTATTGCCGATGCAACAAGTGATTATTCGTTACTCGAACAAAAAGATATTAGTTCCCTTCTCAAGCCGCGATCAAAATTTGATCACAAGGGAAATTTTGGTCATGCGTTGCTGATTGCCGGAAGCTATGGAAAAATGGGTGCGGCAATTTTAGGAGCGCGTTCTGCGTTGCGGGCCGGTGCAGGCTTGCTAACGGTTCACGTTCCGCAGTGCGGATATGAGATCATGCAAGCTTCCGTTCCCGAAGCGATGGCAAGTGTAGATGAAAATGAAAGAATTTTCTCATCTCCACCGGATACAAAAAGTTTTTCAGCCATCGGAATTGGTCCGGGCATCGGCCAGGATAAAAAAACCGTAGCCGCATTCAAAACGTTATTGGAAGCTGCTGAAAAACCGTTAGTGATGGATGCCGATGCATTGAATATAATCGGTTCAAACAGGGAGCTTCTTCACCTGCTTCCCAAAAATTCCATCCTTACTCCTCATCCGAAAGAATTTGAACGTCTGGCGGGGAGCTGGAAAAACGACTTTGAGCGGCTTAAGAAACAAATCGATTTCTCGGCCAAAACCGGAACGATCGTCTTGCTGAAAGGCGCCCATTCTTCAATTTCCACCCCCGAAGGGAAAGTTTATTTTAACAACACCGGCAACCCCGGAATGGCCACCGGAGGCAGCGGAGATGTGCTTACAGGAATCATTACCGGATTGCTTGCGCAGGGCTATTCAGGACTGGATTCGGCTCTTATTGGCTGCTGGGTGCATGGTTTGGCCGGAGATCGGGCTGCAGCCCATATTGGCCGGATTTCGATGACCGCCTCCGACATTACGGCTTACCTGCCGGATGCCTTTCGTATCTAACAACTAAATTTGCAGTGGATTTAAACCTTTTTAGGGTTTAGTGCATCTAAACCAGTGAAATCCCGAACTTTTGGACTGGATTTTGCGTAAAAAGCTATAATGCGTAACCTGGGCCTGATATTGTCTTTCTTCCTGCTTTTATTTTTAAGCGGAGCGGCCTTTGGTCAAACTCAGGAAGTTATCTCGTACACACCGGAAAAAATGGATTTATCCAAGTCCATCACCGTTTATCCAAACCCGGCTACTGACTACATTAATATTAAGCTAAGCACATTGGAGGCATCAACGGCCAAAATTACGTTATACACAATTTTGGGAAGCGAGCTCCAGCTTGAGAAGGAAACCGTAAACGAGCACGAAGTGCGGCTTAAAGTAAAGGATTTGGCCACCGGGTATTACCTGATTGCCGTTCGCGATGAGCAGCTTCAGTTCAAGGCCACCTATAAATTCCTGAAACGCTAACGGATCAATTCCCTGATCTTTTTTATAAAGCGATCAATCTCTTCTTCCTTCGTATCAAACGAGCACATTAACCGAACCTCATTGGTTTGCTCATTCCACACATAAAAGAAAATCTCTTTTTGCAGCTCAGGTGTTATTGCTTTGGGCAGGATTGCAAAAACTCCGTTTGCATCAACGGCTTGTGTGATCTTTACTTGCGGAATACTCCGTAAGCCTTGCTCCAGCCTTTTTGCCATGGCATTAGCATGTGCAGCATTACGTTTCCAAAGATCATTCGATAACAGACCTTCAAACTGGGCGCTGATGAACCGCATTTTGGAATGCAGCTGCATGCTTTGCTTCCGTAAATAGTACACGTCTTTAGTCAGCTCCGGATTAAAAATTACAACAGCCTCTCCGAACATCATTCCGTTTTTCGTTCCGCCAAAGGAAAGCACATCAACACCGGCATCGCGGGTGAACGATCTGAATTCTTTGCCCAGACTAACGGCTGCATTGCTGATGCGCGAACCGTCCATATGGAGATACAGCTTATGTTTTTTAGCAACGGCGGATAAGGCCTTGATCTCCTCAATCGAATATACGGTAGCATATTCGGTTGTCTGCGAAATGGAGATAACGTTTGCCTGCGGATGGTGCTGGTCGCCAACCCGGATGATTTTTTGATCAACCTGTTCGGGCGTAATTTTTCCATCGGTGGTAGGCACATCAATCAGTTTGCAGCCCAGGAATTTTTCGGGCGCAGTGGATTCATCTACATTGATATGGGCCAGGTCTGAACAAATAACAGCATTAAATGATTTTGTAAGCGCGCTCAGGCTTACCACGTTGGCGCCCGTTCCGTTATACACAAAAAAAACTTCCGTGCCGGATCCAAAAAGTTTCTCAAAAAGTTTTTTCGTACGTGCAGTGATCTCATCGTTTCCGTACGATCCCATGTGTCCGGCATTAGCCCGTATCAGGGCTTCCATGATTTCCGGATGAACCCCGGAGTAGTTATCGCTGGCAAAAGCTTTCATATTTTGAAAAGAAAAAAGGCGCGTAGAGATTACGCGCCTTGCAAATTATTTTAATATTCAGCTTAATCCAAACCGATTATGATGAAAGCGCCCCAGTAAATGGGCTCCGGATATTCAATTCTCAATTCTTTCTTCGCATCGACAAAGCTTTGACGGAGATTGCCTGAGTTCAGCCATTTCTGGTAGAACTTCAGCATGAGTTTTTGTGTAGCCTCATCGCTTACTTTAAACATACTCATGATCAACACCTTTGCACCCGCAACTAAGAATGCCCGCTGCAAGCCGTACACACCTTCACCGGCCTCCAATTGACCTAAACCAGTTTCGCAGGCGCTCAACACAACCAGGTCAGTCCGGTCAAGACTTAAATTCATAGCCTCGGACGCAGTAAGGATACCGTTTTCCATGTTATAGTTGTAATCGGTTTTGTCAAGCAGGTCACCAGCGCCTTTTAGCAGCAGGCCCGTGCGCATTAACGGATTCTGCGTAAGCTGTGCTTCGTTACTTTCCATCTCGCTTTCCAGGGTAAGCTCTTCAGTAGGCTTATAGAAGCCGTGTGTTGCCACGTGGAAGATTTTCGGACTGTTCAGTTCCTTGACGGTTTCCTCCGTAGCGGTCTTCTCCATGTATTCTTTTGTATCCCATCCTTTTTGTTTGAGGAGCAACTGCAATTGATTGATTTCCTTTTCCGTACCGGGGAGCGCACTGATGGAAGCATCTGCGGAAGCAGTCATATAGAAAGAGGGGTTTCCAAACATAGAGGCAGTATTATCAGCCGCCTTGCGTGATTTGATTTTTTTCAGGTAGATATCCTTTGTATTGCTTACGAGCACGATGTTGGAGTTGTCCAGGATGTATTTGCCATCCGGAGTCGGAATGGCTTCGAGGTTGATCAGGTTGTACACGCCATCCGGGGAAAGGTAGATGGTTGAAGCCTGACCGATCTCTTTTTGAATTGGCGCCCAGAATGCACCGTATGATATTTCGTCATGTATTTTTCCCTCGATCGCATTTCGGTAATACCGGAAGTTGCGTGTTTCGAGCCTGTGCCCGTTACTGAGTACAATGGCTTTCGGACGCTTGAGATCACTCTTCACATACAGTGCGGCATAGATAACCGAATCCGTAAAGCTATGATTGAAATAGCGGTACCGGACCATCTCAAGGGCCACTTCGTTTGGTTTGAGCGACTTGATAACATCCTCATACGTGATGCGTTTATCTTCAAAGCTTTGACCAAACAGTTCCGATTTCTGGCTCAGTTCTTTCTCCAGCCGTTCAACTTCCTGCGCCAGCAGGTTTGGATCAATCTCGTTTTCAATCAGTTGCCCCGGGCTCATCGATAAGGCCAGTGTCATGAGCTCCTTTTTAGCAACCCAGTCGGTGTACCTGGCTTTGAGATTTTCATCCTTACTGTTCAGGATTCGCTCCCGGATTTTAATGGATGAGTTTAACAGCAGGGCTTTTGTAAGTAACTGATAGTTGTAAACCTTACCCGCCAGGTCGCGGAAATCCTCCAACTGGCCCAGTGCAAGCGTATTGTAGAATTCAAAGTCACCTTTAATGGTGTTCCAGTACTTGGCTTTTTCCCGCTCGCTCAAAGCCGGAAAATACGTTTTGATAAAGCCTTCGTAATTATTAAGGGACTCTTCGATGCTGGCTTTGGCGCCTTTGTAATCTTTCTGCATGTAGTAAACCTTGCTGAGCTTCGAGAGCACTTTTACATATTCCGGATGTGTGACACTGAAGAATTTTTTGTAGAGATCTTTCGACTTAGTATAAAACTCATCGGCTTTCTTGTAGTTCTTTTGCTGATAGTAAACGTCACCCGTAAGGGTGTAAATGCCGGCCGCATTGATGTTGTTTTTGCTTCCGGTTTTAGCACGCCAGATAGCCTCTGCAATGGTAAGGGAGTTGAAGGCCAGGTCGTATTTCTTCTCAGAAATATAAACTACCGCAAGATTCTTGAGAATGTCAGCATACAGAGGATTATCCTTATTTAGCTTTTCGCCCACTATATCGCGAGCCTCAATCATCATTTTCTCTACATCTTTCCGGTTGTCGCCTTTGTAGAATTTAATGAGCGCTAACTGCGAAAGTGATTTTGCAACCTCTACATGCTTCCGGCTGAATTGTTTTTCCTGGCTGGTGATTGCTTTTTTAATATTGTCCTCAGCTTTATCGTAATCGCCTAATGTGTAGTAGATGTCACTTAGTAAACGTTGTGTAAGTGCCGTTTTTGTTGAGTTATCAGTATAGGTTTTAACCGCTATCTGGTTTGCACGCTGGGCTGTTTTTTCAGCTTCGGTATATTCACCTCTTGCTAATTGAATTTTACCGCGGTTTACAAGGGGTTCAATCAATCGGATAGAGGAGGTGCCGAACAGGGCTTCGTTTTGAGAAATTACGTCAGTTAATAAAACATCGGTCCTTGAGTATTTACCGAGCTGAATTAATAATGTTGAAAGTTCAGCGGCTGTCGACAGCTTATCTTCAATAATAACTCGCGCCTTGTCGATTCGTTTGCTGGACTCTCGTAAATTGTCCTCTGCTTCATCAAACATACCTTTAATTCCATATAATCGGGCCTGAGTTTCAATGGCATGAATGTATTGGGCAATCCAGTCGTTTTCCTTTCTTACCTTCTCCAGTACCGGTATTGCTTCTTTGATGTGATCTTCCGCTTCCGTATACATGCCGACCTTAATCTCCATTTTAGCAAGTTGATCGAGCGCTACTGCGTATTCAGGTACATCGCGTCTGTATTTTGAGCGCGCAACTAAAACAGCCTCATTTAATACTTTGGTTGCTTCCGAATAATTATCCGTAAGCTCATACAATTCTGCCAGACTGAACAGAATCGTGAGTTTATCTTTATGCTTGGCGGCAATTTCCTTCGCAACCATGTTGATGTAACTCTCCTCAAAAATCTTTTTTGCTTCCTCTATTTTGTTAGTATAGTCAACATAATATATGGCAAGCTGTATCCGGGCAAGGTGATACTCAACCGTGTTCTCACCGTATAACTCCTTTTTTATGTCTATGATTTGATTGAGGTAATGTTCAACATTCGAGTAACGCCTTACCTGGGTTGACATTTCGGCCAGAAACTCCAGCGTACGAACAGTAGTCTTGTAGTTCTTGGGCAGATTCTTGGAATTTATTACGGTAAGTGCATCGGATTCCAGGCTTTTGGTTTTTTCTTTCTTCAGCTTGCTGTTAAACTCAATGGCCTTGAGATTGATATTCATCAGGCTCGACTTGGTAAAATACTTGCCGAGCATCCGGTCGTACTCAGATTTCAGGTTTGCATACCGGGAGTTGCTTTCTTGGCGCTGGAGATGATCCAGGTAAGCCAGATAAATATCATGGCTGAGCGGCACTGAAGGAGAGGTGCGTTTCTTAAGGTCATTCAACAGGTCGCTGTAATTGAGAAATTTTTCTCCGAGTTTCTCAGGAACCTTTCCATTGTTATTCTCAACCAGCATTTGAAGCCACATGAAATCGTTGTAGACAAGGGTAAGATTCGTTTCTTTCAGATAACGTTTGTTCTTGTCGATCCATATATGCGCTGCTTTAAATTCACCATCGGCCGCATCAATGTCACCTTGCTTTCCATGCGCCAGCGCGGTTAACGTCAACAACCGCGCGTAACTGCCGAAACGCATATCAAGCTCGCCCTCAGCAATAAATCTATTTTTTATTTTTCCATCTTCTACATAAGTTTCCTTTTCAACTGCGCGCCCGATTAAGAATTTTTCGTTTTCCTTCAGGATTTCAAGCGCTTCATTGTAGAAACCCTGTCCGATCATGGCTTCTGCCAGCTCAAGATTAATGCGGGCTTTTAATACAGGTTCTTCAGGTGTAACCTCAGAAACTATGGCGAGCGCTTTTTCAGCATACTCACGTGCCAGTCTGTAGTTACCATATTGATTGTAAGCTTCAGCCACATCGGTTAGTGTTTGTGCGTGAGCTGCGTTTGCTTCACCGTTTTGTTTAACGCTTGAAGCAATAGCGTTGGTGATGCTTGTTTCGAAACCGGCAAGCAGACCTGAATTAAGGTTGATCTTAGCCTCACGGATGTAATACCCGGGCATATATTTATTTTCCTGCCCAAATTTACCGGTGACTTTCTTTTTAAACTTGGCAAGTCCTTTTGAAGCTTTGGAGTAATCACCCGAGTTGTATGAGTTGTCAACTTTTGTAAGTTTTTTGTCAAGGGATCCGCAAGCACCGAGAGATAACACAAGCGCCAGCACACACATCAAACGGATTACTTTCATGGCAAGTGGGGTTTAAAAAATTCGATCAGTAAGGTAAGAATTTACGGGCGATTTATACCCAAATAGCGGCCTGGGTAAAACCTCTTCTACGCGTAATTACGGATTAATTTTCTGAGAATTTCCCGGGCCGCTTCCGCGATCACGGTTCCGGGCCCGAAAATGAAAGAAACCCCCGATTTGTTAAGAAAATCATAATCCTGAGCAGGGATTACCCCTCCGGCCACAACCATAATGTCTTCCCGGTCGATTTTTTTGAGGGCTGAAATTAATTCCGGGATAAGTGTCTTATGTCCGCCCGCCAGACTGGACGCACCCACAATATGAACATCATTTTCTGCGGCCTGCAACGCAACCTCATCCGGGGTTTGGAATAGCGGCCCGATGTCAACGTCAAAGCCCAGGTCAGCGAAGCTTGTGGCAATTACTTTTGCTCCGCGGTCGTGGCCATCCTGACCCATCTTGGCAACAAGAATTCTTGGCCTGCGGCCGTCAAGCCTGGCAAAGTCATCGGAGAGCTTGCGGGCATCTTCAAATTGCTGCTGATTCTTCATCGCTCCCGAATATACACCAGAAATGGATTTGATGGTTGCCTTATACCGGCCAAAAGCCTTTTCCATGGCGCTTGAAATCTCACCAAGGGTTGCACGTTTGCGTGCAGCATCAATGGCAAGCTCCAGCAGATTTTCTTTTCCGGATTTTGCTGCGGCTGTTAATGCGTTCAGTGCAGCCTCAACTTCAGCAGCATTCCGTTCAGTTTTTAAGGTTGCAAGCCTTTCGAGCTGTTCCGTGCGAACGGCCTGGTTGTTAACTTCCAGAATATCAAAGTCAGGCTTTTCATCGGTTTGATATTTGTTCACTCCCACGATAATATCTTTTCCGGAATCGATACGTGCCTGCTTGGCCGCAGCCGCCTGCTCAATGCGCATTTTGGGAATGCCGCTTTCAATAGCCTTGGTCATACCGCCAAGTTTCTCAACTTCTTCGATCAGCTCCCAGGCTTTTTCAGCAAGCTCGGCTGTTAAGGTTTCGATGTAGTACGATCCGCCCAAGGGATCAACTACCCGTGTAACGCCCGTTTCTTTTTCAAGATATAATTGTGTGTTACGCGCAATACGTGCTGAGAAATCAGTCGGTAATGCGATCGCTTCATCCAATGAGTTTGTATGCAACGATTGAGTTCCTCCCAAAACTGCGGCAAGCGCTTCAATGCATGTACGTGTTACGTTATTGTATGGGTCTTGTTCCGTAAGGCTCCATCCGGAAGTCTGGCAATGTGTACGCAAGGCCATCGACTTTGGATTTTTCGGATCAAATTGTTTCACAATTCTTGACCAGAGCAATCTCCCGGCCCGCATCTTGGCAACTTCCATGTAAAAATTCATACCGATGCCCCAGAAGAATGAAAGGCGCGGGGCAAAGTCATCGATGGCAATTCCTGCGTTTATTCCGGAGCGAATGTATTCCAGTCCGTCCGCCAGGGTATACGCCAGTTCAATGTGTGCCGGTGCGCCCGCTTCGTGCATGTGATAGCCGCTGATGCTGATCGAATTAAATTTCGGCATGTGTTTCGAAGTGTACGCGAAAATATCCGACACAATGCGCATGGAAGGAGTAGGCGGATAGATGTACGTATTGCGCACCATGAACTCTTTCAGAATGTCGTTCTGAATAGTTCCGTTCAGTTGTTCAGGTTTTATACCTTGTTCTTCAGCAGCTACGATATAAAATGCCAGGATCGGAATTACCGCTCCGTTCATCGTCATCGACACCGACATCTTATCGAGCGGAATCTGATCGAACAGGATTTTCATATCCAGCACGGAATCGATAGCAACACCGGCTTTCCCTACGTCACCGGAAACGCGTTCGTGATCGGAATCATAACCGCGATGTGTTGCCAAATCAAACGCAACCGACAATCCACGCTGACCGGCAGCCAGGTTTCTTCTATAGAAAGCGTTTGAATCACGTGCGGTTGAAAAACCTGCATACTGTCGTACCGTCCATGGCCGGATTGTATACATGGTAGCATACGGTCCACGCAAATAGGGCGGGAGGCCAGCAGTAAAATCGAGGTGCGTTAAGTTTTGTGTATTCTCTTTTGTGTATGATGATTTGATTTCAATTCCTTCCGGAGAATTCCATTTTGAAGTTCGAGGTTCAAGGTTCAAGGTTCTAGGTTCGAGGTTCGAGGTTCGAATCTCGAGCCCGCCCGGATGAACATCCGTTCGGACAGGCTTCGATTTCACCTGTCTGATAATTTCTTCCGTAAGCGCATCAACATAATAAGACCCCGCTGTCGCGTCAGCAACTTTATCGAAATGCGATTCTTCCCGCAGGATATTGGAAACATTCCGTGCAACGCGGTTCATGTTTGCATCGCTTTCCTTTTCGGCATAAACGGTTAGGGCATCGCAGCCTCCGGCAATAGCAGCCATCGCAGCGGTTGTGCTTTTCAGCATGTTGCTTTGGGGCTTGAAGGATTCTGAGATCCAGGGATTGGATCGGGTGTGAATGAAAATTTCCTGTGAAGAATTTTCAGACCAGATCGCGCGCAACGCTTTCAATTTGGCCTGTTCAATAAAAAAATCTGTCCCTGCCGGTAACGAAAATGCAACTCCGGTTTTTGTCTTTAAGCCGATTGACAGTGCGTTACATAATTGTTCAATGACATCGGTTGAATCCTGAATAAAAATTCCATTGGTTTTGAATTGTGAAAGGGCGTTGAAGCCGGTTGCCAAATTTTGCACTTCCTTTTCCCAAAGGATAAATCCGGTTAATGATTCCGCTTTCCAATCTTTCTTTTGAATGAATGCCGGTATTGTATTCAGCGCTTCACTATTGGACTCATTCGCAACCAGCGCAATCATGCAATACGGCCATTCGATACCTTCGAGTAATGCTTCTACGTTGCATTTCGGGCTGGTCCGGATATCGAAGAGTATGCCGTCTGCTCCGTTTTTGAGATGGTTAAGGGCTGCTTGATTGGCTGCTTTTTCTGTAGTTACAGTCACTAAAGGCAGGTTATGCCATGCCCTGGGGCCGAGGTAAAGATTTTCGGAAGGTGATAGTTGAAAGGCTTGTTCCGGCCGATCACTTTTGTCGTAGTACGCCCTCCCTTCAAGTGTTCCGGCTTTCCAGGTCAGCGTTTCATCCGGATTTTTGCCTTCATTTTCTTTCGTGGCTGCTTTGGCCCAATCGGCCCTGGAAGCGTTTCCGAAAATCTTGCTGAAAGAGGTAGTATCCGGCATGGCGCAAGGTAACAAAATCAATTGTTCAAACGATTGAACGACTCTTTTGATAATAATTCCGGTAAGGCTTGCATGTTAAAACCGGTTTACCATGTCATGAATTTTTTCGACAAAATCAATAGAAAATGCTATTGATTTGTTAACTCCTTTTTTCACATCTTTGTCTCCCTTTCTCTAAAAAAGGAAGCCAAATCACCCTAATCGAAAGCTCAATGGAAGTAGACTACGGAACCGCCTGGACAGACTGTCTTGAAGTGATAAAAGTAAGTGTAGGAGAAGAAAATTTCAACACCTGGTTCAAGCCAATCGTTCCGTTACGGGTAGAGGGTGACGTATTAACCATCCAGGTGCCGTCACAGTTCTTTTACGAGTGGCTGGAGGACAATTATGTACCGGTTCTGAAGAAAGCCCTGACAACCGTTTTAGGCCCTAACGGACGCCTTGAGTATTCGGTAATCGTTGATAGCGGGAATACCAATAATCCGCCTGTGGCCGTGCATTACCCAAACGGAATGAGCGGAAAACGCCCCCATTCAAACGGGGTGGGCGATGAGTATTCTCCTTTCCAGTTTAAGGCGCTGAATCCGTTAACCGTTAATTCAAGGCTGAATCCGGCCTATACGTTCGAGAATTTCGTAGAAGGCGATTGTAACCGGTTAGCCCGCTCTGCCGGAGTGGCCGTGGCCAAGAAGCCCGGAACCACTTCGTTCAATCCGCTGATGCTTTACGGAGGCGTAGGGGTGGGTAAAACGCACCTGGTGCAGGCTATCGGAAACGAGATCCGGAATAACATGCCGAATAAAATTGTTCTGTATGTCGATCAGAATGATTTTACAACGCAGTTCTTAAATGCCCTTCAAAATCATAAACTCCAGGATTTCCAGAATTTTTACTTACAGGTTGATTTGCTGATCCTGGATGATGTTCAGTTCCTCGCAGGCCGCGAAAAGACACAGGAGATCTTCTTCCATATTTTCAATCAGCTTCACCAGTCGGGCAAGCAGATCATCATGACCAGCGATTGCCCGCCACGCGATATGAAAGGCTTCCAGGAAAGATTGCTGTCGCGCTTCAAGTGGGGTTTAACAGCCGATCTTCAGGAGCCTGATTTTGAAACCAAGCTGGCCATCATTCACCGCAAGATGCAGGCTGATGGAATTGACATTCCAACGGAAGTTGCTGAATATCTCGCGTACAGTGTGGATACCAACCTGCGTGACATGGAAGGCGTACTGAACTCATTGATCTTCCACGCAACATTACTGAAAAAGAATATCGACCTGGAGCTGGCGAAGGAAGTATTGAAAAACATCATTAAGGAAATTCAATCCGATGTAAGTGTTGACTTTATTCAGAAAACCGTATCCGAATATTTCAAGGTTGACATGGAATCGCTGAAGAGCAAGATCAAAAAACGCGAGATCGTTATCCCGCGGCAAGTGGCCATGTATTTCTGCAAACGCTATACGCAATTAACGCTTGCGCTGATCGGTGAAAACTTTGGCGGCCGTGATCACAGCACGGTAATCCACGCATTGGAATCTGTAGAGGACATGATGAAGACAGACGCCAATTTCAAGCTGTCGGTCGATGAGCTTGGCAAGAAGCTGAAACTGAGAATGAATTAATTTTATCGAAGCATAAAATTGTAAGGAATCACTTCCCGTGCTCCATTCATTCCGTACAGGCTTACGCGTCCTTTGTATTTCTCAAAGAACTCAATCACATCCTCGGGATCGTCAACCTTTACCCGGTTGATGGAAATGATCGTATAGTTTTCCGGCACACCCAGGCGCTTCATATATCCTTCATCGCCAATCTTAAATACCTTTACGCCATAATCGGTTGCTTCCAACTGGGCGCCCAGGGTTTTTGAGGTAATGATTTTTCTTTTTACTTTTTCGGTTGTTCCGCTCCGGTTGATGAGGGTAAGGCTTGTGGCAGAAGTTTTTCCGCCCCGCGCATAGGTTATCGTTACTTTATCGCCCGGATAGCGATAGCTGATCTCTTCCTCAAATGCACTTACGCTGTTTACAACAACGTCATTTATTTTAGTGATGATATCTCCGGCTTTTAATCCGGCCTGGGCAGCGGGGCCATTGTCCTCTACACTTTCCAGAAATACCCCGTTGAAATCAAGCACATCGAGGTTGTATTTACGTGCGTATTGATAATCATAATCAACCACGCTGCCGCCATAAAATCCTTTTTGAACAATGCCGAATTTAATCAGGTCGTCCACCACTTTTTTAGCGATGTCAACGGGCACTGCAAAAGCGTAGCCCGTGTAGCTTCCGGTCCGGGAAAGAATGGCTGTATTAATTCCAACCAGCGCACCATCCTTATTAACCAAAGCTCCGCCACTGTTCCCCGGGTTGATCGCTGCATCGGTTTGAATGAACGATTCAATCGGGAATTTATCTTCCAGGATTCCGATTCGTCTTCCTTTCGCACTTACAATCCCGGCTGTTACCGTAGAGGAAAGCGAGAACGGATTTCCGACCGCTATAACCCATTCTCCAACTTGTAGCGCTTGCGATGTTCCCAGGGTAATGGCTGGTAAATTTGTTGCATTGATTTTCAGAACAGCCAGGTCGGTTGACGGATCTGTTCCAATCAACTCAGCTTCATAAACCCGCTTGTTGTAAACCACTTCTATTTTTTCGGCCGAGCCTACTACGTGATTATTGGTAACGATGTATCCGTCTGCCTTGAAGATCACGCCTGAGCCGCTGCTCACGCGCGTCTGCTGACCCCCGCCCCCGCCAAACAACATATCCCAGTATGAATATGAAGCACCTTGCGAAATGCTGTTGATGTACACCACGCTGGGTATGGCACGGGTAGCCGCCACATTAAAATCAACCGGGGCAGCAGCCGGTGCGGTTGAGGGTGAAACCTGAACCGGCTGATAGGTTCCGGAGTTATCCAGCGAAACCTTTTCAAACCCTGACGGATTTTGATTTTCGGCTTGGGGATTAACCATCAGCTTAACACAAATAAAAGCTCCGGCAAAACCCGCCAGGCACGCTATCACAATAATCTTGATTGTCTTCATAATTTTTACCCGACTATAGATTCATGAGTAAACCAGAAAAGTTTAACGTTCAGATTTGATCTTCCGTTTTCAGAACGATAAAATTCTTTCCCTGCCGCTCACTTCAAATTTTCATACCTTGCAAATCTATGGGAATACGGTCAATATTGGCAAAGCCATTCGCAGCATTTATAGCCGCTGAAACAAAAAAATGGTCACAAAATCCGCATCTGTACCAGGAGAAGATCAGGCAATACCTGATCCGGGAGGCCGCCCATACCGCTTTTGGAAAGGATCATGGCTTCAGTTCAATTAATAACTATAATGATTTCAAGAAGAATATTCCCGTTCGGGACTACGAAGAGCTTAAACCGTACATTGAAAAAGTAACGAAAGGCGAATCCGATATTTTGTGGAAGGGCAAGCCGGCATATTTCGCAAAGACTTCAGGAACAACATCGGGAACTAAATACATTCCGCTCTCGAAAGAATCGGTTCCGTACCATATTAACAGCGCACGCAATGCCTTATTGAGCTACGTGCATGAAACGGGTAAAGCAGATTTTCTGGACGGCAGCCTCATCTTTCTTTCCGGCAGCCCGGTGTTGGATAAAAAGGCTGGCATTAATACGGGCAGACTTTCCGGGATCGTCAACCATCATGTTCCGGGATATTTGCGGACCAACCAAAAGCCAAGCTACGAAACCAATTGCATTGAAGATTGGGAACTGAAACTTGACACGATTATCGAAGAAACAATCAATGCCGACATGAGTTTGATCTCAGGCATTCCTCCCTGGGTGCAGATGTATTTTGACCGCATTGAAGCAAAAACCGGAAAGAAAATCAAAGACGTATTCCCTGACTTCTCGATGTTTGTTTACGGAGGCGTCAACTTTGAACCGTATCGCGCGAAACTGTTTGAGTCAATCGGGAAGAAGATTGATTCAATCGAAACGTACCCGGCCTCAGAGGGTTTTATTGCCTACCAGGATTCTCAGCATGAAGAAGGATTGCTGCTGCTGCTGAATCATGGAATATTTTTCGAGTTCATTCCGGTAGAGGAATATTTCAATGAAAACCCGAAAAGATTAAATATTGAAGAAGTTGAGTTGGGTAAAAACTATGCAGTTGTCATCAACAACAATGCAGGGCTTTGGGGTTATTCCATTGGTGATACAGTGAAGTTTGTATCTAAAAATCCATACCGGGTTTTAGTTACCGGCAGGATAAAACATTTTATCTCTGCGTTTGGCGAGCATGTGATAGGCGAGGAGGTCGAAAAAGCAATGAAGTTTACGATGGAGAAATTTCCCGGAACCGAGATCACTGAATTTACAGTTGCTCCCCAGGTAACCCCGGCCGAAGGACTTCCGTATCACGAGTGGTTTGTGGAGTTCGCAAAAGTTCCTGCCGATCTTGCTGCCTTTGAACTTGAGCTTGACAATAACCTGCGAAAGCTCAATGTGTACTATGACGACCTGATCACCGGTAACATCCTGCGTACGTTAAAAATCACCCGTCTCAACCGGAATGCCTTTATTGATTACATGAAGTCACAAGGCAAATTAGGCGGACAAAACAAAGTGCCCCGTCTTTCCAACGACCGCAAGATTGCGGATGCGCTTGCCGCTTTTAAAAACTAAAGATTTTAATTCCTTATCAGCCTGGGCCTGCCTGTTCGGCAGACAGGCCTTGCCGGAGGTTTATTTATTATTGGTCGCGAGCACCATTTTTATTTTGTGCTCCGATCCGATCTGCATCACATCCACCAGGTCCTGGATGGAAAGTGAACGGGCCGCGTGAAGCACTACAGTAGGCTCTGATAACCCGGCACAAGCTTTAACAAGTCCGTCTTCCAGGTTAGCTTTTGAAACCGGTCTTTTATTGATGTAGAATTGCTTATTTTCCGTAATGGTTAAAATGACAGGCTGCTTGTTCAGCGACTGGCTTGCTTTGGACTGCGGCAGCAGCACCTTGATCACATTCGGGTTGGTGATGGTGGAAATGATCAGGAAGAACAACAGCAGGAAGAACATGATGTCGTTCAGCGATGAGGTTGCTACCTCGGCTGCAAACTTATTTTTACGGACGATCTTCATGATGCCGGGCTCATAATGTAACGGATGAATTCAAGTGAATCCCGTTGCGCACGCAAGGTAAAGTTCGAAATCATCTGGTTGAGTACGTGATACGCGGTGTAAGCCAATACTCCTACAATAAGACCCGAACCGCTTGTGATCATTTTCTCGTAGAGTCCACCGGCAATAATGCCAATGCTGATATTGTCAGAGAGCGAGATTGTATAAAAGATCCTGATTATACCCAGAATCGTTCCGATAAATCCAAGCATGGGCGCAATACCCGCAATAATTCCCAGGTAACCGGTTCCTTTTTCCATTTCACCAACCTCAATGTTTGCGGTAGATTCCATCACGCCTTCAATTTCTTTCATCGGGCGGCCAATGTATTGCAGGCCGGAGGCGAGGATTCTTCCCGTGGCGGTGGTCTCCCGTTCCGCGTACATCGTTGCCGCTTTGATATCGGAGTCCTTGATCAGCCGGGTGATGTTTTGAATAAGATCTCTTTGCTGTTTGGCTTTCTGCCGGATGTACAGAAACCGTTCGATGAACAGGTAGGTGGCAATGAACAGCAGCAGGATGATCGGGTACATGACTATACCGCCTTTAAAAAGCAGTTCAGCTATGGAAAGACCTTCGTATGCCTCAGGCGTTTCGGGTGTAATTTGTGCGAGGAATGCTATCATTGAGGAAATTTATACTATTGTTTCGACATTTTAAAACATGACGGACGACCGGCTAAAACCTTAACGCAGGAATCGCCCGGTTGTTGCCTGGACAAATAAAAACGCATGCACTTTGCAGTACATGCGCTCATTGATTTTTATAAAGTTTATTTCCCGGGCTTCTTGTTTTGCGCCTGACCTTCTTTGATAGCTTTTAAAGCGTCTTTGGCCTGCCTGTCATTCGGATCAATTGCCAGTATCTTTTCGATATATTCTTTTGCTTTTGTGATATCATCTTGGATGAGGGCATAGTAGGAGGCCATATACCGGTATGATTCAATTAAATAAGCGTTCTTGTTCTTATCGGTTGAAGTTGTGGCAAGTTCCATTGCCTTATCATATAAAGGCTTTGCAAGGCCCGATTTATAAGTAGAGTCAATATTCGTTTTTACACGGGCTGCTTCAATCACAACCGGCAGGTTTGTCGGATACTTTTCTACAAGCTCGTTGTATACGGTATCAGCCTGAAGATACTGCTCACATCGGGTGTACGACCTTCCCAGGTTCAGGTAATCATTTGGTCCCGGCCTGGATTTAATTGTAACTAAACGTTTGTAAGCTATTGCAGCTTCGCAATACTTTCTGCTTTTGAAAAGCGTTTCAGCTTGTACCTGCATGGCTTCTGAACTTTTCGGATCAAGCTGAACAGCTTTCTCTAATTGAGCCACACCCTCATCTTCACGTCCGACTGCGATTAAAAGCTTACCCTGATTCAGGTAATCAGCAGGCAGAATATCTTCCGGTTTAACCTTAATGAAATATTGTTCAAACACCTTAATGGATTCAAGTGTGTCAGCAGATGTTTTGGTAGCTTGCAGAGACTTGATATAAAATCTCCAGATAATCGGCCTTACATTCTGGTTTGTTGTAATAACTTCTTTAAAGATCTGATTAGCCTTTACATAATCGCCTTTCATTACATAGATCAACGCAATTTTCTCTTTGTTTTTTTCCGGATCACTGCTCAATTTCTGAAACTTCTCTGCAGCCTCAATGGCTTTATCAACCTCCTTCTGCTGGTAGTAGATATCGATGAGTTCATCATACGCATAGGTAAACTCAGGATCGGCAGCCACTGCTTTTTCAAAATACCTTTGCGATTCCGCAGGATTCGGACGTGAATAGATCAACCCGATTCTGTAAAGGGGCTTACCGTTGGCGGGCTCCATAGAAGCTGCATTTTCATATGCACTCACTGCTGAGCCAGCCTGGTTTTGCAGGAGATAAGCTTCCCCTAAAAGTATTTCTGTTTCTGCATCGTTTTTAATGGCTTTAGCTTTTAACAAAACCGCAACCGCATCACCTGCAAATTTTGCGTTAGTCAGGTAAGCTTCGGCAACGGCTTTCAGCACGTACGGCTTCTTTGACTTGGTTATCTCAAGCGCCTTGTCAAGGTTTACTTTGGCATCTGCAGGTCGATTCTGCAGCATGCTCAGGTGGCCTTTACCGGCATAGTTGACAGCTTCTTTCGGATCAAGCTTGATGCCGGCATCAAATGAATTTGCGGCTGCATCCAACTGGTTATTTTTAATTTGGGCGTATCCAAGATAATAGTATAAATCTGCTTCTTCAGGATATTGCTTAATGGCAGCTTCAATTGGCGCCATAGCCTCAGCGGCATGGTCAACATCAATCAGGCGTTTTGATTTTTTGATCTCTGCATCCTGACTGAAAGCAACTCCTGCTCCCGATAAGAATAGCATTAAAAAAAAGACTGTTTTGTTCATGGTGTAATAGGTTCTTTACTAACTTCTATAACTCTTTTAGGCATAATAGCAGGAACTATGCCGGATTTTAAAACAATTAATTGACCCTTCGGACCCGCTACAAATGCTGTAAAACCGGTTCCAAGGCCCATTCTTGCTTCCCTGCTTAAGATCTTAACCGGGCGAAGCAACGGGTAAGACCGGTCTGCAATATACGCCTGATACGGCTGAAAATAATCCCCTTCATCCGATAATCCGACCGCTTTTACAGAACTTAAGAATCTGTTTGAGGTCGAATCGTCCTGGTCACTGATCCAGCTAACATCTATCAGGCCGATTGCATGCAGGTTTTTCGATACATAATCAATTACTTCCGCATTTCCGTTTACTGCATAGCAGAAGGAGGGCAGTGAATCAAATTGCTGCACCGAGTCGCGCAGGTATCGGATGATCCCCGAATTTGGGTGATCAAAAACAACTACTTTGGGAACAGCAGAGAATTTTTTATCCAGCACACTCAGGTTATTTGTGCCTGTGAGGATTTTCTTAAACTGTTCAAGGGTAAGCTGTACATCGGTGCTGGCAGGGTTAACGATAAGCGCAATTCCGTTTTTGGCTATCAGTGTCTCCGTACATGTATATTTCTGGTTGCGCAGGTAGGTGTCCTCCTCTTTCGTAAGGCTTCTGGTTACGATGGCCAGCCGGGCACTGTCCTGCAGCATAGCCCGGATAGCAGCTTCTTCGCTGGTATAGATTACGTTAATGCGAGCATTTGTATAGATGGCTTCAAAGGTATCAAGCTCCGCTTCGATCAGGGGCTTTAAGGATTCATCAACCGCGATGTTGATTGTACCATACGTGAACTGGTCGAGAATATTTCCTTTTTTATCGCGCTCGGCACACGAAGCGCCCGCGAAAGCCAGTATGGTAAGGCTACAAATAACGATCATCATTCCCGCGATGGCGGGAATATTTCTGGTAGGTGGTGTACGTTCTGAAAAGTCCATATACAATTAATACGATTGCCAGCGGTACTTTATACCTGATTGTAAAGGCCTGCTGTACGAGTAAGAGTATGCCCAGTACTACATAAGTAAAGGCCATGAGTATACTGAAATATTTCATGGCCTTTAGATTTTTCATTAAGGATTAAGGTCGGTTAACCTTACGAGTCAAGCTTAAAGTAAACCGGCAATACAAACTGCGATTTTACTGCGCGACCGTTCTGCTTACCGGGTTTCCAGGGCGGCATAAGTTTGATAACACGCATCGCTTCTTTATCAAGATCGGCATTGATACCCTTGATAACTTCCATTTGACTGATCCCGCCTTCTTTATCCACGATAAATTTCACGAATACTTTACCCTCAACACCCATGCGTTTTGCGGATGCAGGGTATTTGATGTTCTTCCGAAGAAACTTCATCATTGCCTGAAGGCCGCCCGGGAATTCAGCCTGCTGCTCAACTGCAAGGAAGATTTTATCGTCATCGTTTCCTTGCGCAACCTCCTGCACCGGCTCTTCAAAGACAACCTCACCGGTGCCTACAACTGCCACGGCTCCGGTTTCGTTTTCCTTGATTTCTTCAATCGTTGGCATCTCTTCTTCTTCAACAACTTCTTTTTCCGTCACTTTAGGCGGAAGGAACTTGATGATTGTTTTCACCGGGGGCGGGATACGCACATCCGGTGGAGGCGGCTGGGGAGTGATCGGAGGGGGCTGGTCAAGCGACACCGTCATTTCTTTCAATTTTGGCGCTTCTGCTTTCTTGTTTGACTTCAGCAACTCCGCCAATGTTGGCGCTGCCAAAATTAAAATCAGGATCACTACCGTAATTCCGAGCGCGATTAAAACCGACCTGGAGTAATTCTTACGGTTAATATAAGCTCCATATTCTTTGTTTCTTCTTTCGAAGATTATGTCATCCCAGGTTTCCTGTGGAAGTACAATTCCTTCTGTTTTCATAATTGCGATTCTTTTACGAGATCCTTATCAACGCCTGTAATCTCCACGAGCGCAAACCGCTGAACACTGCTGATATTCATTTCATCCATAATATCCACCATGTTCTTGTAGCGTGCCTCATCTAATGATTTGATCAACACAATCAGTTTCGGTAATTCTGCCTTTTTCTCCAGCAGCACCTTGCGGATACCGGTTGCTGAGAAGTCAGCTACTTCAACTTTAGGGTCGGTAATACCCATATACCAGTAAATCTTATCGTTTTCACCCAATACGAGGGTAAGTACATTTTTCTCGTTTACCTCTGGCGGTTTGTCATCCTCCTTTGGTTTATCAGGCATGTTAATCTGCATTGCCTGCGGCTTATTGAGCGTTGTGGTCATTACAAAGAAAGTAAGCAGGAGGAATGCCAAGTCCACCATGGGCGTCATATCAATCCGCGTAGAGGATCTCTTAGCGCGTACCTTGCCACCTTTCTTTTTACCGCCATCACCGCCACCACTTAATTCTGCCATAGTTGTTTAATAGTTTGAGTTCTTTAATTCGTTCAGTTAATTTGCCTTTTTTGCCTGGTTCGCCAGTGCTGCCTCAAGGTCAGGGCCTTTTTCCATATTGGTAATCAGGTTGAACTTCGTGATTTTGTTACGGTCCACAAGCGTGTTTATCACTTGTCTGATCGTTTTATAATCAGCATCGCTGTCGCCTTTAACCGCAATACGCACTTTGTTTTGCGTTACGGTGCGCGCCTGGTTAATCCAGTCAACAAGTTCATTATGCGCTGAGTCTACCGGGATGCCGGGCTGATTGACTTCTTTACGCTGTTCAGGAGTATACCCAAGAAACTGTTTCATGCTTGCCATGGGAACACCAATGCTCGACATAATCACAAATGCTCTTTTTTCCTGTGGTGTGAAACTCAACCCATAACGCTCTCCCATATTATCCAACAGTGCAGCACGGGTAAATTGGCCGTCTACGTTGAAAAATACACGGCCTTTTCTATCCACCGTGAGTGTTACCACATTGGTTTCAGGCATTTTAACAATGGAAACCGATGAAGGCGTATCTACCGCTACCGGTTCGTCTGGAATTGCTGTCGCAGTAAGCATAAAGAAAGTCACCAGCAAAAACGCCAGGTCAACCATGGGCGTCATATCAATGGGTGGTGCTATTCTTGCCATAAGTTTTTATAGTCTAATTTGGACATCAATTAACTTTGTTCTGAGCCGTAAAATTCTGGATAATGCTAAAACCGGTCTCATCAATCGCGTGTGTCAATGCATCGATCGCGCTGGTGAAATAGTTATAGAAAATGATCGCTAACGCTGAAGTACCGATACCCAACGCAGTGTTAATCAATGCTTCTGAGATACCGTTCGCAAGACCTACGGAGTCAGGCGCACCGGCAGTGGCAAGCGCGGCAAATGCCTTGATCATACCCAAAACAGTTCCTAACAGACCGAAAAGCGTAGCAACGGATACAAGTGTTGCGATGATAATCAGGTTACGCTCCAGCATGGGCATTTCCAATTGTGTAGTTTCTTCAATATCCTTTTGAATAAGAACTACTTTTTTATCGGGCTCAATGGTATTGTCTTTGGCTAATGCGCTGTATTTCACCAACCCGGCTTTTACCACGTTGGCAACCGAACCTTTTTGTCTGTCGCATTCCGCAATCGCCTGAGCGATGTTGTTGCCGGCAATGAGGCTTTTGATCTTCTGTACGAAAACTTTTATGTTGCCTTTTCCTTTTGCTTTTGAAATGGTGATAAAACGCTCAAAAGCAAATGTGATGGTAATCATGAGCTGGGCAATCAAAATTGGTACAATGTATCCGCCCTTGTAGATGATACCAAAGTAATTGCCTTGTAGCGGGTGATTGGCATTGTCGTTGCCTTGAAAATTGCTCGGATCTCCCAACACGTAAATATAAAATACGATGGCGATGGCTATCTCCGCAACGATTACAAGTGCAGTAATTAGACCCGCTTGTGAATTGGACTTTTTCATACAGTAGTTTTAATTGTTATAAAGTTTAGTTTTAAGTTTGGTAAAGTATCTGAATTGTTAAGAATTATCAACAGATTTTTTGTCTCAGTGCCTTAGCATTATTCAGAAGGGTCAGATGGAATGTCAACAATGACTTTAGTACCCGATTTCTCCTAAATTTGTCTCGCAATAACCTCAAAGGTACGTGAAAATTTCCCTGATTTCAGGGAAATTCCTTCATAAAATATTACGAAACGGCAATAAAACAGAATTTTCTGGACATTCGAAAACTCACCTCATACTTTTTGCAAACGTTATAACGAACTTTAAACAATATCACCGATTTTTCCTGAGCGAACCGTCACCCATTTGGGAGTATAAGTCATGCTCCGGAAAAAAGTCACAATTTGGTAACAGAAGTTTTTTATTGAAGCTCAACCGACACAACCGTCCTAACACATGTTAAACCCGCTCATCCACTTGAATTGAAAGCAAATCAGAAGAAAATCGCCATTCTCGGATCAACGGGCTCCATTGGTGTCCAGGCACTGGAGGTTATTGCAAAACACCCTGAAAAGCTCCAGGCAGAGGTGCTCACGGCCCGGCATAATGCAGCTTTATTAATTGAGCAGGCTTTCCGGTTTAACCCAAACGCGGTGGTCATTGCAAATGAGAGCCTGTACGAACAGGTAAGGAGTGCCCTCGCTTCCACGAATATTAAAGTTTATGCCGGGGAAAATGCGTTGTGTTCGGTGGTTCAGATGGACTCCATTGATATGGTGCTTACGGCACTGGTGGGGTATTCCGGGCTAAAACCTACGATCAGCGCCATCCAGGCCGGGAAAGAAATCGCGTTGGCGAATAAAGAAACGCTGGTAGTGGCCGGAGAGCTGATCACCCGGCTTGCCCGCGAAAAAGGCGTTAACATTTACCCGGTTGACTCTGAGCATTCAGCAATCTTTCAATGTATCGTGGGCGAATTCCATAATAAAATAGAGAAGATCATCCTCACGGCCTCGGGTGGACCCTTTCGGGGGAGAAAGAAAGAAGAACTCGCAGCGGTTACTAAAATGCAGGCGCTGAAGCATCCCAACTGGACCATGGGCGCAAAAGTGACAATAGATTCCGCCACGCTGATGAACAAGGGGTTGGAGGTAATTGAGGCGAAGTGGCTTTTTGGATTAACCCCCGAACAGGTGGATGTTGTGGTGCATCCCCAGTCCATTATTCACTCGATGGTTCAGTTTTCGGATGGTTCCATTAAAGCGCAAATGGGGTTGCCCGATATGCATTTGCCCATACAATTTGCGTTAAGCTACCCGGAACGATTTACGTCTGATTTCCCGCGTTTTGATTTCACTCATTACCCAAGCCTGACTTTTGAAAAGCCCGATACAGAAACTTTTCGTAATCTTGCACTCGCTTTTGAGGCGCTTAAGCAGGCCGGGAACATGCCCTGCGTGCTCAATGCAGCGAACGAAATTGCCGTGGAAGCGTTTTTGAAAGATAAAATCAGGTTTTTGGAAATGCCCGGGATTGTTGAACACTGCATGGCAAAAATGCATTACATACAAAACCCGGCACTTGAAGATTACGTGAATACAGATAAAGAAACCCGAATTAAAGCTTACGAACTGATTAACTGATGGAAGGATTTATTATGACGGCCCAGCTTCTGCTGAGCCTTTCAATTTTAATTGCAGTACACGAATGGGGTCATTTTATTACGGCCCGCATGTTTAACATACGCGTTGAAAAATTTTACCTCTTTTTCGATTTCCTTTTCCCGCTGGCCAATGTGGCCAACTTCGCGCTCTTTAAATACAAAAAGGGTGATACCGAGTTTGGTATCGGCTGGTTCCCGCTGGGCGGCTATGTAAAAATTGCCGGCATGGTGGATGAGAGCATGGATAAGGAGCAGATGAAAACTCCGCCACAGCCCTGGGAGTTTCGTTCCAAGCCGGCATGGCAACGACTGATTGTGATGCTGGGCGGTATTATTGTTAACGTTATTGTAGGGATAATCATTTTTATTTGCCTTACCTACTTTATTGGCGATACCTATGTACCGACCAAATATGTAAACTCCCATGGCGGAATTTACGCGCTCTCACTGGCTGAGCAGATCGGGTTAAAGACCGGTGACAAGATTGTTAAAATCAACGGGAAAGAGTTTGAAGATTTTTCAGACGTAGCGGATGCCGATGTGCTCCTTTCTCAGGAACCATATTACACCGTTATCCGCGATGGAAAAGAGTTGACGATAAAAGTTCCTGAAGATTTTATTAAGAACTTTAATTCGAAAAAAGCTGCGATGAGCTTTGTGCAGGAGCGTTGGGAACCGGTAATCGGTGAAGTTGAGAAAACCTATAAGCCATACGATTCACTGGAAGCGATTCCTACAGCAGCCTCCAAGGTTGACTTACGGCCTGGCGACAGAATCATTGAAGTTCAGGGAACGCCCGTTGCGTATTATGACGAACTCGCTCCGCTCGTTCGAGATAAAAAAATTGATACACTGTCTCTTAAAGTACAAAGAGGCGAAGAAATAAAATCATTAGCCATTCCGTATGCCGGCCACACCCGGTTAGGCTTCAGGGCAAGAGGGATTGATGAGAAAGAGCTGGCCCATGTCACGTATGGTTTTGGTGAGTCGGTTGGGCTTGGTGCGAAACGCGCCTTTGGTGTGATCTTCACTCAGCTCAAGGCATTCAGGAAAATTTTCTCCGGCCAGATACCATTGAAAGACTCTCTTTCTGGTCCGATTGGCATTGCAAAAGCGTATGGCGGAAACTGGGACTGGATCAGGTTCTGGACGATGACCGGCTTGCTTTCGATGGTGCTGGCGTTTATGAACCTGTTGCCAATCCCGGCTTTGGATGGCGGGTATGTGGTATTCTTATTATATGAGATGATCACCGGCCGTGAGCCCTCAGAGAAGTTCTTTGAAACCTCGCTGAAGATCGGCTTTGCAATTCTGATTGTATTGATGGTGTTTGTTTTCTATAACGACATTGCCAAACTGATACAGGGAATTATATAACCTGACAACCCAAACATAAGAAAGCCCTGTAACTCAGGGCTTTTCTATTTCGCTTGAATTCTTCGTGCTCCGTTTTTGAAGTTTTGCATACTCCTTTGTAGTAATAACAATTGTTCCGTTGTTATTACCATACAAGTCCCTTGCAGGAGCGTCTTTTAAAACATAAATCTCATGGATTTCATCAGGCTTGATGAACTGAACACTATCGCACGGGAGTATTTTGTTGTTGAGGACATATAAAGGTTTGTCGCCCAGGCAATCAGGCTTTACAGGAGTTTGTGTTGAGTCGGATAACACGGTTGGAGTTTGTGCACGGAGGGTAACAGAGATCATTACGAATAAACAAGCGAAGATAATTTTCATAGCTGATTAGTTAGTATCGGTGCGAAGTATTTCAAACTCCACTCTGCGGTTAAGCCGTTTGTCTTCTTCAGTTTTTTCTTCCACGATTGGCTTTTCGCTGCCATACCCGTGCGCATTGATGCGTTCGGGATCAATCTTAAACTGGTACACAAGATAAGCTTTTATGGCATCTGCCCGCGCCTGCGACAAACGAAGGTTAGAATCTTTGTTTCCCTGCGAATCGGTGTGGCCTGAGATATTCAGGCTGTATTTGGGATGATCGATCAAAAAGTTTGCGATCCGGTCCAGGTCGGCATGCATGGCATTGAGGATATCAGCTTTTCCATTTTCAAACTCCAGCGATTTAAAAGCAAGTTTGGGTTCAATAACTTCCGTTGTGCGGTTTATTTCCATATCGCCATCTAAGAAAAAGATTTCTTCAATCCGGAAGAAATCATCGCCCTGAATAATGAGGAGGTATTTACGTTTGTTGATCAGGCTGAAATCAAAGCTGCCATCCGGGCGAAGAAATTTAGGCGCCACTTCAATGCCTTCTTCCAGGTCAATGATGGAGACAATTCCTTTCATCGGCTTGCCCGTGCTGGAATCTTTTAATGTTCCTTTCAGCGTTACAATGGCTTCGGGATGCGCCTCCATCGGCACCGGGAAGGAGTAAAGATCAAGATCGTTCGGATCGCTTTCCGATCGGGCATAGTAAAGCTCTTTCGATTGAGAGTCTATCGTGAAATAATATTCACTGCCTTCGCCATTTACCAGCGGACCGATGTTCTTCGGCTCTTCCCAGGCGCTGCCATGCAGATACGATTTATAAATGTCAAAATTGCCAAAGTTGAGCGGCTGCCCGTTTGAGCTGAAGTACAGCACATTGAATTTATGATGAAAGAACGGGCTAACATCGTTGTTGCGGGTGTTAATGACCGGGCCGATGTTCAGCGCCTGCTGCCAGTTGCCCTGCTGATCTTTTACGGAATAATAAATATCCGCCAGGCCAAAACCGCCTAAGCGATCGGAGGTGAAAAACAATGTATCACCCGAATGGGATAATGAAGGATGCGAATCCCATGCGGTGGTATTGATATTCTTACCCAGGTTGCGGACATTACCCCAACCCTTCTCCCCCAGGTTTTCAGCAACAAAAATGTCACAGCTTCCATACGAATCCGGAGAGTTGCAGCGTGCGAAATACAAATACTTCCCATCGTGGCTCAGCGATGCGGAACCTTCGTTATAGCTGGTGTTAATATTTTTAAACTCCTGGGCATCGAGCCAGACACCCATATCTTTCAGGCTGAAGAAAAGGTCTTCATCGTAGGTTCGTTCAAAGGACACGGCATGTGAGTTGCGTTTGGATGAGAACAATAACAATGAGTCCACGTTGCCAATGGTAGGTGCATAATCGGCCTTTGGTGAGTTAACCGATTGCCCCATGTTAATCAGCACACCTTGCGGTGGCCGCAACGTATCAATCTCTTTACGGTATTCCACCAGGTCATAGTATTGTTTTAACGGAACGTAATAATCTTTTTCATTTCGGGTGAGTGTGTCGTATTCATACTGAACATTTTTTCCGTTAATGTCTTCACGGTGATGCTTGAGCACCAGCTTGTACAGCAAAACGTTTTCTCCCTTCGGCCCGAATTTGCCCGAGAGCTTGGCAAGCTGCCACAGCATTAACGTGTTCTTTGAAAAATTTTCGATACCGAAACTGGTCACATACTTCCTTAACTCCCGGTACTGTTCACGGTCCGCGTACGAAGCCTCGAGTTGGAGAAGGTACTTGCGTTTTTTTTCGTCCTTGTAATACGGAATTTTGTTTACGTTGGGGAAAGTAAAGATGTCAGACTGGCTAAAAGTTGTCAGGCTATCGTTCAGCTCAATAACACCGCCTTTTTTAAATTTCTTATCGGGCTTTTGGGCGGAGGCATCAAGTAACGAAAACAGGCAAACGATCAGGAAACAGGTAAAAAAATGGCTTTTCAACACAAATCGGGTTTGTAAAAAATCTGTTTGAATTAAAGTTGACACAATTTCGCTTCTTTTACAACCTGACTAAACCGGATGCAGGATACCTAAAACGTGGCTTCGGCTTGTCTGGCACCACTATTGTCTTATTAGGCGACCTGCATTCTTAACGTTAAAAAAGCAGTGAGCGTGCCATTATGGCACTTATTTTCTATGTTCAAACCACGACCCCTGCACATGGGACAAGAAGAAGCCGATGATCTGATTCAGATGATTAATCCTGAACAGGACAATGACCTGAAGGTTGATGACCTGCCGGAAGAGCTTTCCATATTGCCCATTAAAAATACCGTTCTGTTTCCGGGAGTAGTAATACCCATTACGGTAGGAAGACAAAAATCTATCCGGTTAGTAAAGAAGGCGTACCAGGGCAACCGCATCATTGGTGTTGTCGCGCAAAAGAATCCGTTATCGGAGGAACCGGGCATTGAAGACTTGTATAAAACCGGTACGATTGCCCGCATCATTAAAATGCTGGTGCTTCCGGATGGGAACACAACCATCATTATCCAGGGGAAGAACCGGTTCTCGATAAAAGAGTTTGTTCAGGAAGAACCGTACCTCACGGCAAAAATTAATCTGCTGGTCGATCCGCCTTTTGATCTGAAAAGCAAAGAGTCGAAGGCGCTGTCGCAATCACTGCGGGATGTTGCCTCCAAGATATTAAGGCTCAATCCTGAAATCCCGCAGGAAGCACACGTTGCACTGGATAATATCCAAAGCATGCAATTTCTTGTTCACTTCCTTTCTTCAAACCTGAATGTTGAAGTCAGCGAGAAGCAAAAAATTCTTGAAACAGAGAATATTGGCGATCGCGCAACTTTATTGCTGCAATACATGCTGAAGGAAGTGCAGATGCTGGAGATCAAGAGCGAGATCCAGAAAAAAGTACATACCGACATTGATCAGCAGCAGCGTGATTATTTTTTACGCCAGCAGATCCGTGTTTTACAGGACGAGTTGGGGTACGACACACCCGATAAGGAAGTTGAACAGTTGCGCAGGCGTGGCGAGCAAAAGAAATGGTCGAAAGAAACCGCTGCTCATTTTAATAAGGAACTCGATAAGCTGTTGCGTGTTAACCCGGCATCCGCTGAATACCCGGTGGCCATGAACTATGTGGAGTTCATGCTTGATTTACCGTGGAATGAATTTACGGAAGACAACTTTGATTTGCGGAATGCAAAGAAAGTTTTGGATAAAGATCATTTCGGATTAACGAAAGTAAAAACCCGCATTCTTGAGTATCTCGCTGTATTGAAGCTGAAAAAGGATATGAAAGGTCCGATTCTATGTTTATATGGTCCTCCTGGAGTTGGTAAGACTTCTCTTGGACGCTCGGTTGCAAAAGCATTGAACCGGAAATATGTACGCATGTCGTTGGGTGGTGTGCATGATGAAGCGGAGATCCGAGGTCACCGTAAAACCTATGTAGGCGCGATGCCCGGTAAGATTTTACAAAATATCAAAAAGACGCAAACGTCTAATCCCGTTTTCATTCTCGATGAAATTGATAAAGTGCGTTCGGATTTCAGAGGTGATCCGTCATCTGCGTTGCTGGAAGTTTTAGATCCTGAACAGAACAGCACGTTTGGGGATAATTTCCTGGAAGTAGAGTACGATCTGTCAAAGGTGCTTTTCATTGCAACGGCTAACGCGCTTGATACGATTCATCCTGCTCTGCGCGATCGTATGGAAATCATTGAGATCACCGGGTATACACAGGAAGAGAAAATTGAGATCGCCACCAAGCACCTTGTCCCCAAACAATTGAAAGAGCACGGCTTAAAAACTTCGGATGTTAAAATCTCGAAGAAAGCGATTGCTAAACTAATTGAGAGCTATACGCGTGAATCAGGAGTCCGGAGCCTGGAGCGTAAGATCGGAACGGTGGTGCGCAACATTGCCAAGTCGCTGGCGATGGAAGAGAAATACGATAAAGAAGTTACGGAGGCAACCGTTCGTAAAGTTCTGGGTGCGGAAGTATTCGATGAGGAATTATACCAGGGCAACGATGTAGCCGGTGTGGTAACCGGTTTAGCCTGGACTCAGGTAGGCGGTGAAATCTTGTTTGTTGAATCAAGCTTAAATAAAGGTAAGGGCGGCTTAACAATCTCCGGCCAGTTAGGCGATGTAATGAAGGAATCCGCTGTTGCAGCGTTATCGTACCTGAAAGCCAATGCAGAAGAACTTGGTATTGACCACCGCATCTTTCAGCAGTATGATTTGCATATTCACGTTCCGGCAGGAGCCGTTCCGAAAGACGGCCCGTCAGCCGGCATTACGATGCTCACATCGCTTGCTTCTATTTACACACAGCGAAAGGTAAAATCGAAGCTCGCCATGACGGGTGAGATTACATTGCGCGGTAAAGTTCTGCCGGTAGGCGGCATTAAAGAAAAAATTTTAGCAGCCAGGCGAAGCGGTATTAAGGAGATTATCCTGAGTAAAAAGAATCAGCGGGATATTGACGAGATTGAACAGCATTATATCAAGGGTTTAACCTTCTATTATGTAGAAACGGTGGGTGATGTGCTGAAGCTGGCGTTGCTGAAGGATCGTGTTAAAAATCCGATTACGTTCACACTTTCTGATCTGAAACAGCCGTTGCTTAACTGATTGCCTCTCACGAGTAATTAGCCGATATTGCAGCGTGCGCAAACCATACCTGATACTGCTGGGAATTATCATTACGGGTAATTGCATTGCGCAATTTGGCGGAAGAAATTCTTACGAGTTTCTAAACATACCCTCTAATGCCCGCCTGGCAGGGTTGGGAGGTGTAAATGTGTCGCTGGCTAACCGTGATGTAAATTTCTTTTTCTCTAATCCTGCCTTAGTCACCGATTCACTTGCGGGGTTTGCGTCAGCAGGCTATACATTTTATGTGGGAGATATCGGGCAGGCAGCTTTTTCGTATGCGCATTCTTTCGACCGTATCGGAACAGTATCCTTTGGGGTTCAGCATTTGAACTATGGCGAGATTGATGGTTATGATCCTGCGGGCGCTGAAATCGGTATGTATAAATCAGGTGAGACTGCGCTTGTCATCAGCAAGAGCCATACGGTATCGGCTTTTACATTCGGAGTAAATCTTAAAGGGGTCTTTTCTTCGATTGCCGGTTATCGTTCAAGTGCCATCCTGCTGGATGCAGGCGGAACGTTCAAACATCCTGCTCAGGATTTAACCATCGGACTTGTTATTAAAAATTTTGGATTCGTCTTGTCAGAATATTCCGAAAGCAGCGATACAGGAATCCCTTTTGATGTGCAGGCGGGCATAACGTTTAAGCCGCAGCATATGCCGATCAGGTTTTCCCTTACCGCATACAATCTTGCGTATCCCGGCAATGCGTACGATGATCCGGATGATGCAGAAGATGATCGCGGGACAATCAGTAAAATCATGCAGCATGTTAATTTTGGTGCGGAGGTTTTGCTGCACAAAAACGTGAATGTGCTGCTGGGCTATAATGTATTGAAGCAAACCGAGTTCAAAACCGATAATCAGGGGAGCGGCATTACGGTTGGAGCGGCTATCAGAATAAAAGCATTTGATATTGCCTTCAGCAGAAGCGGTTATAGTGTAAGCAACGCAGCGTACAGTTTTACGCTGGCAGCCAACCTGAACAAAATGATTTTAAAAAAGAGAACAATATGATAGACTCAGGATACCTGACACCGCAGCAGATTGTAGCGGAACTTGATAAGTATATTGTCGGGCAGCACGAAGCCAAGCGAAATGTGGCAATAGCCTTGCGCAACCGGTGGAGAAGGATGAATGTTAAATCAGACATGAAGGATGAGATCATTCCCAATAACATTCTCATGATCGGGGCAACCGGTGTGGGCAAAACAGAAATCGCCCGCAGACTCGCGAAAATTGCGGATGCACCTTTTGTAAAAGTCGAAGCTTCGAAGTTTACCGAGGTGGGTTATGTGGGTCGTGATGTGGAGAGCATGGTGCGTGATCTTGTTGAACAATCGGTTAACATGGTAAAGGCCCGGAAAAAAGAAGAAGTAAAGGAGAAAGCTGCACAAATTGTAGAAGATATAATTCTGGATGCATTGATTCCCCCCATGCGTCAGCCTTCCAAAACAGGGTTCGTAAGTCCGCAGCAGGAACAGGAAAATCAGCAGGTGCCGACAAGTGACATTGAGCTGAATGAGCGAACCCGCACACTGTTCCGCGAGAAGCTTAAAAATGGCGAACTGGAAGAAAGAAAGATTGATATCAACATCAAACCTTCCGGGAATTCCAATATCGGGATGATTGGGGCAGGGATGATGGACGAAGTATCGATGATGAACCTGCAGGAGATGATTGGCGGGATGATGCCGAAAAAAGCCAAGAAGCGAAAAGTTACGGTTGGAGAAGCCCGCGCGATTTTATTAGAAGAAGAGGCCTCCAAGCTAATTGATATGGATGAGGTGAAAGAGCTTGCCATTCGTAAAGCGGAAGATGCCGGCATTATTTTTATTGATGAGATCGATAAGATCGCTTCCGGCTCACGAAAAGGCGGTGGAGGTCCGGATGTCAGCCGTGAAGGTGTTCAGCGGGATTTGTTGCCTATTGTTGAAGGCAGTACCGTAAACACAAAGCATGGGGTTATTAGAACTGACCATGTATTGTTTATTGCAGCCGGTGCATTTCACATCAGCAAGCCGTCCGACCTGATCCCGGAATTACAGGGCCGTTTCCCGATCCGGGTCGAGTTAAACAACCTCACACACGATGATTTTGTGCGCATCCTGAAAGAACCAAAAAATGCCTTAACCAAACAATACCAGGCACTATTTGAAGCAGAGGGTGTGTCGGTTGAATTTACGGATGACGCCATTGATGAAATTGCAAAAACGGCATTTTCGATTAATGCCGAAGTGGAAAACATTGGCGCACGCAGGCTGCATACCGTGATGAGCCGGTTGTTAAATGAATTTTTGTTTGACGTACCGGATAAAATCGGTGCGAACGCCAGGATTTCAGTCAACGCTGAAATGGTAAAACAAAAATTAAGCGGACTTATCAAAAACAAAGACCTGAGCGAATACATTCTTTAAAAATGCAGAAGCGCAATTGCCTCTTATTGATTTTTTTACTGGCGAGCATCGCAGGCTTTTCGCAATACAATCAAACAACGCAACAACGTAAGGATTCGATCCGGGCTGAATACGTTGAAGCATATCCAAATGATTTTGCAATCTGGCCGATGCTGAAATACAAAGATTTGTCCTTCAGCATTACCGACAAAAGCCAGGAAAAGTCCACTATAGCTTTTAATTCCAACAACGATTTTAAGCTGGGGGCGGGATTTTATTTATTTGAAATATCTTTTGAGATTTCGTTCCCGATTCCAATAGCCGTTCGGAATGAATCGATATATGGAAAAACAAAATCCACTGACCTGCAGATCAATATGCTGGCCAAATCGGTAGGCCTTGATTTGTACTATCAGAAATATTCCGGTTTTTATAAAGATGATAAGCGTGTTCAGGTTCCGCCTGGTGAAGCATATCCGCAGCGGCCTGACATTGTTACCCGCAACCTGGGCCTCTCCGCCATTTATGTATGGAATAATGAAAAGTTCTCCATACGGTCATCGTACAATTATGCGGATCGCCAGAAGAAAAGCGCAGGCTCCTTTATTTTATACGGAACGATAAATGCCTTTCGCGTGGAGGGGGATTCTGCTATCCTTTCACCTTCAAACCAACAGGAGTTTGGTGAAAATTCAGATTTTTCCCACATGCGATACACTACATTCAGCCTGGCGCCCGGATATTCGTACAATCTTGTTTTGAAGCGGATGTTCTTTAACGGAACGTTTGCGATTGGGCCTGCGCATTACTGGATTTATTACCAGGGCGAAACTGGTGACGGACATTACGACATTCTGTTCAATACCACCTATACGTTTCGGCTTGCAGCCGGTTACAGTGGTAACAGGTTTTTTATAGGAACGAGTATTGCGTTGCAGTCACGGGTGTTAACGTTTCAGAATCTTCGGTTTGAAAATTCCAGCAGTGTATTCCGGTTTGTGGTAGGATACCGTTTCCGCGAAAAGAAATTTCTGAAAAAAACGCCTCTTGATGATTTCAAGATTTAATGATTCGGTCCTGGGCAACAGGAGCGTATCGTACAATAACTTCTAGGCCGGTAAATTTTTGGTAGAGATCAATTGCTTTTTGGAATTCAGCCTGTTGTAGAGAAGTAAAACGTTGAAAGGATTGATAGTGAAGATCAATATGTTTGGGTTTGATCACACGTCTCCATGTTCCAATAATCTGCCCGTCTGATACGATTGTATTGTCGTGCCCTGATGCAGGTTTCGGTTTGATGCTATGATAGACTTGTAATATGGCTTCCCGTTTTTTGTACCCCGTGATGTATTCATCGTAAATCGGTAACAGGTGAATAGCCTTTGATAGCTTGCTTTTGACGGACTCAATTCCTTTTGTTTTCAAAATACCTCTTTTACAGTGCTTTACCAATGGAAGGTTAGCCGCCTTTCAATGCCTCGGACCAAACTCCGTTTTCGTAAAAAAGTATGGGCAAAGAATTAATCTATAGTGGGAACACTCCGGCACATGCCGGTTGCGTCCCTACGTGTTTTTGACCCATTGCTGATGCTTAACATAAAAATACAGCATCGATCCGATGATGAGCACGCTTCCCGTCACCGACATGATGTACCCGGCATGGATGAAAAACTCCA
>CAZIGG010000009.1:30421-46055 GCA_964538575.1 uncultured Roseivirgaceae bacterium | reverse complement strand
TACTAACTACCAAATACTAACTACTAACAAATGCTTACCTCCAAACGCTCCCGCTTCACCCTTCCGCCCCAGGTCACGTACCTCAACTGCGCATACATGTCGCCTTTGATGAAAGATGTGGAGAAAGCCGGCATCAAAGCCCTTCGCAGAAAACGCAACCCGGTTGATATTACACCGGTTGATTTCTTCAACGAATCAGAAAACCTGCGCGAAGAATATGCAAAGCTGATCAATGCAAAAGAGCCGCAGCGGTTTGCGATCATTCCTTCGGTTTCGTACGGCATGGCCAATGTGGCCAAAAATTTAAATCTTAAGAAAGGTCAGCACATTGTTGTAACCACGGAGCAATTCCCAAGCAATTATTATTCCTGGAAAAGTGCAGCGGATGAAGCGGGCGCATCACTTAAAAGCATTGCTCCGCCTGATGAATTTATTGATCGCGGAAAAAAATGGAACGAACGCATCCTCGATGCGATTGATAAAGATACCCGCGCAGTCGCGATTCCAAATGTGCATTGGGTTGACGGAACCTTGTTTGATCTGGAAGCGATCCGCAAGCGCACAAAAGATGTTGGTGCGCTTTTAATCATTGACGGCACGCAATCCATAGGCGCGCTGCCGTTTGACCTGGAAAGAATTAAACCGGATGCAGTAATGTGTGCCGCATACAAGTGGCTGCTGGGGCCTTATTCCATTGGCATTGGTTATTATGGAGAATACTTTGATAGTGGTAAAGCCATTGAAGAAAGCTGGATGAACCGGTTGGGCAGCGAAAATTTTTCGGATGTGAGCTATAAACCGAAATACAAACCGGCAGCGTTGCGGTATGAAGTAGGCGAGCATAGTAATTTTGCGCATGTAGCGATGCTGATTAAATCCGTTCAGCAATTGAATAAATGGAAGCCGGAACGCATCCAGGAGTATTGCGCAGCGATCACCGCAAAAAGCGTTATAAAATTAAAAGAAAAAGGGTTTGTTATAGAAGATGCGGCCTGGCGCGGGGCTCACATGTTTGGAATCCGGCTGCCGAAAGGTTCCGATCTTGAAAAAATAAAAGCATCTTTACGGAAGCATCAAGTTTATGTTTCGGTTCGCGGTGACGCCATCCGCATTTCGCAAAACGTGTATAACCGCGAAGAAGATCTTACTAAGCTGACGAAGGTTCTAATAAAGACGTTATGAAAAAGTATACGCTTGCTTCAACACTTTTAGCTATTTGCATCAGTGCATTCGCGCAAAACAAATCGTATACGTTTATTTTTCTGAACAACAAACCAGATAAGGAAGTACTGTCAAAAGAAAAATCCGATAGTATCATGCAGGGCCATATGGATAACATTGGGCGGTTAGCAAAAGAGGGCAAGCTGTTAGCGGCCGGACCGTTTGAAGGCGGTGGCGGAATTTTTATTCTGAATACAACTTCGCTAAAAGAAGCAAACGAATGGCTTGAAACCGATCCGGGTGTAAAGGCCAAACGATGGAACATTGAAGTGTTGCCTTATTCTGTTACAACAGGTAGTGTGTGTGCTGTGGAGGAAAATTATGAAATGGTTTTTTATCAGTTTGTCCGGTTTAGTCCCGCTGAAAACATCAATCCGGATTTTCTAAAACAGCATAACCTGTTTATTCAAAAGATCAATAAAGATGGAATCGTTATCGGAGCCGGAGTATTTGACGAAAAGGGAAATAGTGTTCTTGTTCTAAAGGCCGATACACAAAAAGAAATTATTGAAGACAATTATGCGGTGAGGAACGGTTCTATAAAATTCGAAATGAAGAAACTTTACATCGCCAAAGGATCATTCTGCGAGAAGTGATAAGCGCCTGAACTCTTTCCATTCTTTTCCATCATGCTTTAGCAAGGCAATCGTATCAACCCCAAACGTTGCTTCAAATTTCCGTTCCTTAAATTCTCCCCACGCTTTATAAAACTCCGGTTTCTTCAAATCCCGGAAAGCAAGCGTGAGGTGCGGATGATAGGCAAATTCTTTATAGTCGGCATTGAACAGGTTAAGCTCAGCTTTACAGAACAGCTTTAGTTGCTTTTGAAACAATTCGAGTTTCTCATCTTTTATTACATCGATAAAGATTACGCGCGGTTCAAAGGCTGAGAAATTGTTCAGCTTCAGCTCAAATGAATTTTGCTTTATGGAAAATGCCTCAAGACTGGTGATCAGTTCAGCTTCCTTACGTTCCTTCCATTTAAACGGCATGTGCAGCGTAATGTGTGGCGGTGAATTGAGCGCTGCTTTGCTCTTGTGTTGATCTTTAAAGTGGTGTTTAAGCGCCAGCGCTTCTCCATAAACCGGTTCAGGCGGAATGATGGCGATGAAATAAAGGTTTTCAGAATTTTTCTCTGTCATTGTAATCCTAAAACGTCATCAGCTTCGTTAATGCGGTGCGGCAAGGAAGAACGGGATTATTTTTGCATCTTGCGCCCCGAAATTGAACAAAAAACCCGGTTTTCGGGTTATTTACTGTAAAAACACATATCATGGGAAGACCACCAACCTTACCGTTAAAGAAAAAAGACGGCTGGTATCTTGAAGTTCGCAATAAAGGCGCAAAAACAGGTACAGTTTTAATCCGCGATACAGAAGATGCCATGCACCTCGCTGCACGGCTCTATCAGAATACAAAAGACGTTATTATCCTGGGCGAGCACCGCAACGGGAAAAAAGTTGAAGCCGAAAAGAAGAAGAAGAAGGCTTAAGGTTTTCCGAACGCTTCCATCAGGCTTTCTACCGGTTTTGCGCTCTCGTAAAATCCAAGAATTTTAAGCATCACCCTGTCCACCAGCGTATCGGGGCATGACGCCCCGCTGGTCAGGATAATCTTCACCGGATTTTTCTCCGGTAAATAATCCAGCGTAACCTGTTTTTGCTTGTTAGGGTAATCAAAGTGATGGATTTCCTGCTTTGATTTGATCTCCGTATCGGAATTAATGAAGTAAGTCGGGAATTTGCGTTCACACAATTCAACAATGTGTGAAGTGTTTGAGCTGTTGTAGCCGCCTACAACAATGGCAAGATCGGCATCCGTTTCTAATAATTGATAGGTTGCATCCTGATTATCATTAGTCGCGTAACAGAGTGTGTCACGTGTATCGGCAAAATGATATTTCAGCTTTTCAGCGCCAAATTTATCAAGCATGATTTGCTTAACGTAATCGGCAATCGCCTGTGTTTCAGTGGCCAGCATCGTGGTTTGATTTACCACGCCAACCCGCTGTAAATCTTTTTCAGGATTAAATCCGTCTGAAAATCTTCCGGCAAACTCTGTATAGAATTCTTCTTTCGATTTTTCTCCTGTGATATACTTTGCCAACTGCTGAGCTTCTTCCATGTCGCGTACAACTATGGATGCTCCATTGCTTGCGCTGTGCGAAAATGTTGCGCGTGTTTCTTCGTGCCTGGGCTTGCCGTGAATGATGATCGAATAATCTTCTTTCCCTAATTTTTCAGAACGATTCCAGACCTTTTCAACAAACGGACAGGTTGTGTTATACTTTTGAACGTCTACACCCTTATCAAGCAAAAGATTTTCGATCTCAAGTGTTGTTCCGAATGCAGGGATGATCACCACATTTTCCGCGTGGATTTCATCCCACGGAATCAGTTGCGTTCCGTCTGTATCCATAATGAATTTTATTCCACGGCCCTGAAGATCATTATTCACTTCCTGGTTGTGGATCATCTGGCTGAGGAGGTAAACTTTCTTATCCGGATTTTCTTCGAGCGCCTTGTAGCTGATCTCAATGGCGTTTTCAACACCGTAGCAAAAACCAAAATGGCGGGCTAAATAAAATTGTACAGGGCCGAAATCGAGATAGGTTGGTGAAAAGTCCTGCTTGCGTAAGTCTTTTACTCTTCGCGATTCTTTTATTTTACCGGTTATCGATGACCGGTAGTAAGCAGGGATCTCGAACTTTTTGATAACACAATGCTTTAGCGTACTAACTGCAAAGTTAGCAGATTTGTTCGGAGGGAAGTTGTTACATGTAGAGACGCAAAATTTTGCGTCTCTACATTAACCCAATTACGCTGCTTTCGACAGCTTATCTTCTTTTACCGTGTTTGTCCGGACTTCTTTCGATTCCAGGTCAAACCATTTTACTTCTACGATGTTACTTTTCAAATACCGCAACACTTCCATTACTTTCCCGTCAATCTTGTTGCGTACCCGTTCACCTTTTCTAAAGTGTCTTCTCATACTGTTTTTTAAACGTTTACATTCTGAAAGCATAGTTGAACTCCCGGGGGAGATCAGCGTATGTTCCCGTTAATATAACCAAATCTCCGGCTTTTTTCGATTTCATCACCTCGTTGAACTCTTTAACGGATTTTACCGGCTTATCGTTGATTTTGGTGACAATAAATCCTTCCCGGACATCCGTAGAACGCTCCAGTTTACCAGTATTCAAACCCGTAATTTTGACGCCATTGGTAAGATCCAGCGCTTTCAATTCTTTAGCATCAACATCCTGAAGCTCTATTCCAAGCGATGCGTAGCCTGATTTTTCCTCAGCCTTAACAGCTTCTTCATTTCCAGCGCGATTTTTTAACACTACCGGATATGTAATTTCTTTTCCATCGCGGTTAACGGTAATGTTCAGTTTGTCTCCGGGACGATGACTTCCTACGGTTTCGATCAACGCTGAGCTGGAACGGATCGGGGTTTCATTAATTTTTATAACCACATCGCCTTCTTTAATTCCGGCTTCTTTTGCTGCTGAATGACCGCTCGCAAATTTATCAATGTAGGCGCCTTCGTTTACTTTCAAATCCTTCTGCTTTACCAGGTCGCTGTTTACACTCCCGATAGAAACACCCAGCCAGCCGCGCTGTACTGCGCCAAACTTAATCAGGTCTTCAACTACTTTGCTGACAATGTTTGACGGAACAGCAAATCCGTAACCGTTATACGAACCGGTATTGCTGGCAATGGCTGTGTTAACACCAAGCAGTCCTCCGCTCATATCCACTAATGCTCCTCCGCTGTTGCCCGGATTGATGGCGGCATCGGTTTGGATAAACGATTCAATCGCCACATTACCTTCTTCTGTACTTCTGTTGATGATATTAATGTTGCGGCTCTTGGCGCTAATGATCCCCGCTGTTACGGTTGATGTTAAGTTAAACGGGTTGCCAACGGCAACTACCCACTCGCCTACGCGTGAATGATCGGAATTAACAAATGACAGGTACTTTAAACCTGTCGCGTTAATCTTTACCAGCGCAAGGTCTGTGTCAGGATCGGTGCCGATAACTTCTGCCTTAAAGGTCCGGTTGTCGTTTAAGGTTACGTCAACCATGTCAGCATTATCCACCACATGATTATTGGTAACAATGTATCCGCCTTCGCTGATGATCACACCCGATCCTGAACTTACGCTTGGCCTCGTGGGTCCGCGCTGGCCAAAGAATTGACGAAACTCTTCAGGAATTTCATTCTGACGAGCGCGTGTTGATTGCGTGGATTTAATAAACACTACAGCCGGTGTAGCTTTCTCGGCAATGGCTGTAAAGTCAAGCGGAATTTCACGCCCTGTTTCATCGTGCGTGTAGGAAACATGCTGTGCGGGCGTTTCAGCCATGTACGACAGCGCTACTTCATCCTTTTTAAAATATTCAACTGCACCGATTGTGCAAAGACTGCCCAGGATGGCGGCCATAAAAAACGTTGCAAATCTTTTCATATTCTGTTCTCAGTTTTAAAATGGTTATGCGTATGCAAAAAGCGGGCAAGAGTACCCGAAAGGAAATTTTGTCAGTTTTAACGCGCTCATCATGACTTTTTTATACTGCAAGCCTGCGTTTTTCAACAGTAGTATTAATACGATTTGTCAGGTTGTTTGGTTCAATAACCAAAGACGGGTTTAGCCGGCCAAATAGTTTGAAAACCGCTCTTGTTTTTTCGTACTTCGCGGCATGATAAAAGGCCGGGTTGTTCTTAAAAAAGGCAAGGATTTTTCAATCCAGCGGTTCCATCCGTGGATTTTTTCGGGCGCCATTGCCAAACTTGAAGGACCGGTGCTGGATGGCGATTGGGTTACCGTGGTTAATGCCGCTGGCAAAATCCTCGGCCATGGCCATTATCAGAACGGGTCAATTTCGGTTAGGGTGTTAAGCTTCCTGGAGATTGTTCCCACAACTGCGCTTTACGCTGAAAAAATTTCGGCTGCTTACACCTTGCGGGAAAAAGCCGGCATCGTTTCAAAAGACACTACCGCTTTCCGGCTGATTCATGGTGAGGGTGATGGGCTTCCCGGACTGATTATCGATTTTTATGAGGGCGTAGCGGTTGTCCAGGCGCATTCATTCGGAATGCATAACGACCGAAACCTGATTTCTGAAGCGCTTCAAAAATCACTTGGGCAAAAGTTAGTCGCTGTTTATTATAAAAGTAAAGCCACCCTGCCCGGAAAGGTTAAGGAGGCTCAGCAGGACGGATATTTATTCGGCATGACCGGTGTGCCGCATGTTGTGCTGGAGCACGGTAATAAATTTCTTGTCGATTGGGAAGAAGGCCAGAAAACCGGATTCTTTTTAGATCAGCGCGAGAACAGAAAATTGCTGGGAGAGTTTGCCGCAGGTAAAAAAGTGCTGAACACATTTTGCTACAGCGGAGGATTTTCTGTTTACGCTTTAAAAGGCGGTGCGGAGCTTGTGCATTCCGTTGACGCATCTGAAAAAGCTATTGATCTCACCCGCAAAAACATTGAGCTGAACGGATACAATCCGGAAACGCACGCAAGCTACGCCATCGATACCTTTGATTTTTTAAAAGATAAGAACGATGTGTATAACCTCATCATTCTCGATCCTCCGGCATTTGCCAAGCACCGTGATGCGCGTCATCAGGCCGTGAAAGGTTATCAGCGATTAAACACTGAGGCGATGAAGGTGATTAGAAGGGGCGGAATCCTTTTCACATTCTCCTGCTCTCAGGTCGTAGATCGCCAGTTATTTTATGATACGGTTGTTTCAGCCGCCATCCAGGCCGGAAGAGATGTAAAGGTTCTTTATCAATTAACACAATCATCCGATCATCCGGTTTCGATGTTTCATCCGGAAGGAGAATATTTGAAAGGTCTTGTCCTCTATGTAGCCTAAATTGTGTTTTAAAGCGCACGCAATATCTTTGCGGTGAAAATTATAGCATGAAGATACTGGTTACCGGTGCAGACGGTCTTTTAGGAAGCAATCTTGTCCGCGAGCTTCTATCACGCGGGCATCAAATCCGGGCTTTTGTTCAGCCGGGGCGGCAACAAGCAACGCTGGAAGGTTTATCAATCGACAAATTCGCGGGCAATCTGTTAAATGCTGAAGAGGTAATTAAATCAGCGGAAGGGTGTGATGCCATTATTCATTGCGCGGCCAGCACGGCTGTTTGGCCGATCCGGTCGGAGATCATTAATAAGGTGAACGTTGACGGAACGAAGAATATTATCCAGGGAGTTTATAAGAATAAGATTCAACGCTTAATCTATGTTGGAACTGCCAACTCGTTTGGGTTTGGTTCAAAAGAGGTTCCAGGCATTGAGGGCAACCCGTACAAATCGGCAACGTATGGACTGGACTACATGGATTCGAAATACAAGGCCATGCAGGTTGTGTTAAGTGAAGTAAAAGAGAATTCGCTTCCGGCAGTTATCGTTAATCCCACATTCATGTTTGGGCCGTACGACTCAACGCCAAGCTCGGGCGCAATGATTGTTGCGCTTTATAAAGGTAAAGTTCCCGGCTACACCCAAGGCGGAAGAAATTATCTCTGCGCAAAAGATGCTGCCGTTGCCATCGCGAACGCATTAATACAAGGAAGAGTTGGTGAATGTTATATTCTTGGCAATGAAAACCTTTCCTACAGAGAGATCTTCACAAAAATTTCGGCAACGATTGGTGTAAAAGCGCCTTCACTTGCTATTCCATCGGGGTTTGCAAAACTTTACGGACACATTGGTTCACTCATGGGAAAAATTACGGGCAAAGCACCGGCAGTGAGTTACCCGCTTTCGCGGATTGCCAGCGATGAACATTACTATAGTCCGGCAAAGGCAAGAAAGGAATTAGGGCTTCCGCAAACTCCGGTTGAAACCGGTATTAAGGAGTCTTTTGAATGGTTAAAAAATAATGGATACCTGAATAAATAACACGTGTCATACTTTAAAGATAAGGTCGCAATTGTTACGGGCTCCGGAATGGGCATCGGAAAAGCTACTGCGCTGGAACTTTGTGCGCAGGGGGCAAAAGTTGTATTAAACGGACGAAATCAAGAGCGTCTTGAAAAATCATTCGCAGAGTTTAAAGAGAAAGGTTACGATGTTATAGTCGTGCCGTGTGATATCACAAAAATTCCCGACTGCGATAATCTTATCAATAAAACAATCGAAGCTTACGGTAAATTGGACATCCTCATTACGAACGCAAGTGTGAGTATGCGCGAAAGTTTTGAAAAGCTTCAGCCGGAAATTTTTGCGGAGATCGTTCACAGCAATATCAACGGCTCAGCGTTTCCGGCCTGGAAAGCGCTCCCATATATAAAAGAATCAAAAGGCAGCATCACCTTTATTTCAAGCGCAGCAGGGTTGCACGGAATGCCAACCGGTTCAGCGTACAGTGCCGGAAAGATGGCCCTTACTGCCCTGGCCCAGTCGATGCGGATTGAGCTTAGCGGAACGGGCGTTCACATTGGCGTTGTCCATGTTGGATTTACGCAAAATGAAGATCAAAAGCGGGTTCTCAATGCAAAAGGTGAACTGGTTCCTGTAGCGGCACGGCCTGCTTACCTGCAGCAAACGCGCGAGCAGGTTGCGAAAGCTATTTTAAAATCCATTCGTAAGCGAAATGCTAAAACCATTTTAACGGTTATGGGGAAAGTAAATGCCTTTATGGTTCGCTTCTTCCCGAGCCTGGTTTCGCGCATCATTATTTATTCGCAAAAGCGGATGAAGGATATGTACGAATAGCATTCCAACGCTATTTGAATTAGCCGTGTCTAATAACTAAAGACACCTCATGAAAAGATTGTTTCCAATTCTTTTACTCGCTTTTGTGTTCACTCAGTGTGACGAAGATAATTCGCAGTGCTCCATTCACGCAACTGTTAAAGACCTCACCGGATTGGATGGGTGTGGTTTTGTGTTTGAGCTTCAGGATGGCTCAAGACTTGAACCCGTAATACCCTTTATTGAATGCGGCACACCTCCTCTGCCAAAAGAAATTACCGATGATCCATTGTATGGATTTGAGTTTGTTAATGGCAAGAGGGTAAAAATCAGTTACGAAGAAACCGGAAGCCCAAGCATCTGCATGGTTGGACCGGTTGTAAAAATTACGTGCATTGAAAAAATTGCTGGCCCGACAGGGGATTAACTATTTTTTCTGGGCATACATGTAATCAAGCGTTACCTGCAACATCGCCTTTAATCCCACCGGCATGCTCCGTTCATCCATCATAAAATCAGGCGTGTGATGCGAGGCTGCTTCTGCCGGATCAACTTCCGGTGGACAGGCCCCAACGAAAAAGAACATGCCTGGAATTTTTTCCTGATAGTATGCAAAGTCTTCCGAGCCTGTATCCGGACTGATCTCCATTACATTCTTTTCACCGGCAGCGCGCTGGAGGCTGCTTACCATCTGCCGGGTTAACTTTTCGTCATTATACGTTACGGGCGTTTTCTTATCGATTGTAACTTCCGCACGGGCGCCTGCGCTCTCGGCAATTTTTGTAGCCGTTAATTTTATTTTCTCATGAATTAGTTTTTGCATGCCCGTATCAAATGTTCTAATGGTGCCTGACATTTCCAGCGTTTCGGGGATTATGTTTTCACGAACACCGGCATTGATTCGGCCTACACTGATAACTGCGGCTTCTTTGGTGAGATCACTCTGCCGGCTCACAATAGTTTGCAACCCTGCGATAATTTGTGATGAGACAACGATCGGATCAACACCAAGCCAGGGTCGTGAACCATGCGATTGTTTCCCAAAAACTTTAATCGTAAACCAATCCGATGCAGCCATAAATCCATTCGGCCGGTATTCAATTACCCCCAGCGTTGTAATGGCGCGAACGTGCAATCCGAAAATGACATCCACTTTCGGATTTTCAAGAACACCTTCCTCAACCATTAATCCTGCTCCGCCTTTTTCGCCTGCCGGTGGCCCCTCTTCTGCCGGTTGAAAAATAAACTTGATTGTTCCCTTAAGATCATTTTTATTCTTTGAAAGAATTTCAGCCACACTCATCAGGATTGCCACATGCGCATCATGCCCGCAGGCATGCATCACACCGGTTTCCTGGCCGTTAAACGTTGCTTTTTCTTTTGATGCAAAGGGCAGGCTGTTCCGTTCCGTTACCGGTAACGCGTCCATATCTGCGCGAAGCGCGATGACCGGCCCGGGTTTTCCGCCTTTCAAAATTCCAACAACGCCCGTGTGCGCCACGCCTGTTTGAACTTCAATGCCCAATGCTTTTAAATGCTCTGCCACTTTTGCGGCCGTCTTGAATTCGCGGTTTGAGAGTTCCGGGTTTTGATGAAGGTTTCTCCGCCATTCAATCATGCGCGGCTCAATTTCCTTAGCCTGTTTATCAATTTTAGCTTGTAGTGAACTGCTTACCTGCGCATATGAAAAGCCTGAAATAAACAGATAGAGCGCGACAAAAGAAAATCTTACCATAGTAACGAGTTTGCAATCAAGTTGAGAAAAAAGATGATCTTGGCCAAAAGGATGGAATGGCTTAAAATATTTTCAGGAGAAAGCGAAGCGCTGCAACGGCTTCAGAACAACAAACCTCAGCTTGTTATCGCGAACGGCCAGCGCATTTGCCTGGTGAATACCAGCAAGCGTTTCTTTGCGGTGCAGGATACTTGCACCCACAGCGGTGAATCGCTAAGCAAGGGTTCTGTTAATTATCTGGGTGAGCTTATTTGTCCGTTGCACAACTATTGTTTTAATCTGCACACCGGTCAGGAGCTGTCTTCCCGTTCACGGGATTTAAAAACATATCCCATAAAAATCGATGATTCAGGTTTTTTTATCGGCATTTGATACCTTGCCTAAAATACCGGACGCTTGCCTGCGTTACCTCATGATGAGATTTGTTTTGCTTGTATGTTGTTTACTGCCTTGTTTTGTAAAGGCACAGTTTCTTTCTGAGGAGGCGCTGATTTCGCGCTTGAAAAGCGGTGCCCTTCCGGAAGAGATTATGAGCAAGCGCTCCATTGTGCTGCACACCCGTACGGTTACTCCGAAAGAAATTACGACAATTCATGAGGGCCTTATCCGGGCCGGTATCGATGCGGTTGCTTACTTTGAAACGGACCGTGTGCTGGCAGGTGGCGATGCTGAAAAAGCTTATAACAAATATTTAACCAGGCGTGAGATATCATGTGTTGTTTTTATTCAGAAGAAGCCATCCGGATTTTCATGCTACATAACCTTATATAACAGCAAACCTGATTTTGTAAATGCTGGCCAGGCAGCATGGAGTGCGAATGCCTCAACCTTATCGCAACTGATGAATGAAATTTACCGCACTGCGCTCTCAAACTATCAAAAGAAAAACCTGCTGATCAATGAAGTCGCTGAAACCGAACTTCCGGTCAGGGTGGTTGAAGGCACACGCAGCGAAACCTACGCATACGATCTTAAAGTGGATAACCTGGCCGTTCCCAAATTTACGGACAGTACTGCCACGCACGAGCTTACGGAAATCTTTAAAACCTATCCGTTGCGCTATCAGCTTACGGACAATACTATTTCCGACAGAGATCTTCGCAACAAAGGCTTTTTATATGTTTTATGTATGGTGCATGGCCGAAGCGGTGTGGCCAAGGAGTTAATGGGTTATACGGTAAATCAATCGGAAAGCGCTTTTGTTTCGGTAACCTATCGCGGAACAGAAATGCATCTGAAAAATATTCCTGCAGAAACAGAGGTTTATAAATTCTATGTCCGGCACATCGATTCAGGCAACGTGTTTCTCAGCACAAAATGGGATGCCGATACAAGCTGGCAGCAGGCGCTTCACAATTTCATTAAAGGATTGAAGGCCGAAATGAAGCTGAATTAGGCATTCACAACGTAACGTTAATAATTCCGTTTTATCGGTATCGCCCCGGCCACAGCATTGTGGCATGAAGGTTGTATTTATTACGGAAACGAAGTTGTATGAAGCGGTTGGTTGTTGTGTTGATTCTTGTTGCCTCAGTAAATGCTGCATTTGCCTACATTTCCGGTATCGCCATTCAAACCGATAAGAACTCCTCTTTCCAGGTTTATATTAACGGGAAGCTTCACACAGCACAGCCAAAATCTTTCGTCCGGATAAAAAGCAATCCGGGATTGTATCATGTAACCGTTAAAGTGCTTAATCCGAACGATAAAGAATGGTATGTGCTGCGCAAAGATGTTCGCGTAACAAAAGGGTACGAGTTTTATTACAAGGTTGATTTCACAAAAGGAAAACGCCCGGTGCTACAGCTTGTAAAGCGCTACCCGGTTTACAGTCATTACTTTTTAAATCCTGCGTTGTACAATAAGCACCCGACCGGGTAATTATTTCGCGTCCCTGCGGGTTTTGCTGAGCATCACAATGGCAAGCACAAGGCAAATGGCTAAGAAAACATTTAATCCGAAGTGAGAATCAGGCCACCAGCCCCCAAATAAACCGCTGATAACTGCTCCGAAAACCCCGACAATCGCTCCAAATACGGCAGCTACAATTCCAATGGCTGCGCCAAACAAGCCGGCAATTAATCCGAATAATCCTCCGGCAATGCCTACCCAGAGTGGAAATGTGAAAACAATAATCAGGATGATGAGGATTGTGGTTCCGGAATTTGTACTGGAGCGGGACATAATAAGCTGTTAATGCAATCACCTTTGCAAAAACCATTCAGAATTTTACAGACCCGGAATCAAGCCTCAGAAAGGCATTTTATCGTTCCTTCATTCAGGAAAGTGTCGAAAAATGAACAGTGGTTTTTACAAAAGTGTACAGTTAAACTGCTTTTTTAAAACCATTAATATCCTTCCAGTGATGGCTTACTGTACAATTTTAATCGATAACGGAATTGTTTAAAATTCTTTTTTGAAATCATTGGGATCAATTCTTATACAAAACATATCCTGAATTGCATTGAAGGGTATTTCGTCACTTTTTAAAATAATCAACACACTAAAAGATGAGGTTACGCACCTCAAGCAGGTGCTGGAAAAGGTTTTGTCAAAGTAAACGGCCACAAAAAACCGTGACACTTCATTCACGGTTTTAATTCTTCACTTATTCTATCAAATAGAACCCTGACGATTTCCATCAGGTGGTCAGGGGAATCTCCTGTAGATGGTTTTGCGATCATCTATTACTGCAAATGTTGCTGACGTACCTGTTATAAATAAACCTATCCTGTAATTGCCAATACGGATACGGTAAGCGTTTTTATGTCCTGTCAACTTTTTCAGGTTGGGGATATCACGGGAGTCTTGAGCCGTTGAAACCGTTTCTATGGCAGTAAGGATCAAAGGTGCCAGTTCTTTATTTTTAAGCTTTTCAAAATCTTTGCGAAATGCTTTCGTAAACTCATACTGCATACACGTTTACAGGCTGGAGCTTTTCTTCAGGTATTGGATAAATTCCTCCTTTTCTTCTTTGTTCAGAAGCCCTCGTTGCCGGGCCTTAATCATCCTTTGAAGCAGGGCTTTATCTTCCTTCCGGTGGTCAATAATGCGAACTCCCTTATTTTTTCCTTCGAGTTCTTTAGCAATGTTCAGCAATCCCTTGCCCGCACTGCTCCGGTCATCAACTTCAATAGTGTGTTTCATCTGATCTTCATTTCTCGCAAGTTAAATATAGTACTTTTTAACTGTGTCATGTTCTCAAATTAAAACGGATACTTTCCCTTCTCAATCACATAATCCGCCACTCTTCTGCGGGCGTTTTTCAGGTTGTACGGATCAATCTTTGTAAACCGCTTCAATCCCAACAACATTAATCTGAGTTCATCACCTTCAGCAAACGCATAAATTGCCTGCTTACCGGCAGAGGCTGCCTTTTCAATTGCATCGTGCAGGTAGATGATTGCCATTTCTTTTTCAATCTCGCAGGCCTTCTCACCGCGTTGTCCGATAAGTTTTTCAACCCGCAGCAATACCGATTCAGCAACATAGCCTTCGATAAGCATGTCGGCCAGGTTCATCAAAACTTCCTGCTCATCGGAAAGCTTCATCATGAATTTTTGTACGGCTGCACCGGCTGCCATCAAGCCGGCTTTCTTAAGATTCGCCAGCGCTTTCTTTTCTTTTACGAACAGCCCGTCTTCATCGCTCGCGCCAAAATCAGGGATGCCCATTAATTCTTTTTGAACAGCCATGGCAGGATTCATCACATCTAATGTTCCTTTCATGGCACGTTTCAAAATCATGTCAACGGTTAATAAGCGGTTGATTTCATTTGTTCCTTCGAAAATCCGGTTGATCCGCGCATCGCGGTACGCACGGTCCATCGGGCCTTCCGCTGAGAAGCCCATGCCGCCATAAATCTGCACGCCTTCGTCTGTTACATAATCCAATACCTCTGAGCCGTGTACTTTTAAGATCGCACATTCAATCGCAAAATCTTCCAGTGCTTTAAGCCTGGCTTTAGCGGACTCCATACCTCCTGTAACAAGTGCGTTATAGGCGTCATCAATATTCTGACCCGCGCGGTAATGTGCAGATTCAGATGCATAAATTTTTACAGCGCATTCTGCGATCTTATGCTTGATCGCTCCGAAGGTTGAAATCGAAACTCCAAACTGCTTACGCTCTTTCGAATAATTAATGGCTTTGCTTAACGTGGCTTTCGATCCGCCAACGGCAGCCACGCCCAATTTTATCCGGCCAATGTTCAGGATATTCACTGCGATCTTGAAACCATTCTCGCGTTCGCTCAGCATGTTTTCCACCGGAACTTTGCAATCATTGAAAAAGATCTGGCGGGTTGAAGATCCTTTGATCCCCATTTTTTTCTCTTCTTCATTCATCGTAATGCCACCGAATCCTTTTTCCACAATAAATCCGGTTAAGTTCTTATCGTTATCGATTTTCGCAAACACCACATAGATATCGGCAAAGCCACCGTTTGTGATCCACATCTTCTGACCGGTGATCAGATAGTGCTTACCATCTTTGCTCAATACGGCTTTTGTTTTTCCGGAGTTCGCATCCGAACCTGAATCCGGTTCAGTCAAACAGTATGCAGCTTTCCATTCACCACTGGCCAGCTTGGGGATATATTTTTGCTTTTGAGCATCGTTACCATAATACAAAATTGGTAACGTTCCGATACCCGTGTGCGCTGATACGGCAACCGCAACGGAATGTCCTGCTCCCAAAACCTCCGCGACAAGCATAGACGTATTGAAATCCATTCCAAACCCGCCAAGTTCCTGCGGAACCGAAGTTCCTAACAACCCCAGTTCACCTGCTTTGTCCAGAATTTCCGGCATCAGCCTGGGATTTTTCATTGAATCAATTTCATCCAGCTTCGGCCAGACTTCTTTTGCTAAGAAATCCTCGCATTGCTGGCGGATCATTTTTTGTTCTTCATTGAAATCTTCGGGGGTGAAAATTTCACTTGCCTGCGTTTC
>CAZIGG010000009.1:29246-30321 GCA_964538575.1 uncultured Roseivirgaceae bacterium | reverse complement strand
AACAACTGCACGGACAATCTTGCACCTGAAGAACCAAGCGGGTGACCAACAGCAATTGCTCCGCCATTCACATTCAGTTTCGATTTATCAATATCAAGTTCTTTCACTACCGCTAATGCCTGGGCCGCAAAGGCTTCATTCAATTCAATCAAATCAATGTCCTGAAGCTTCATTCCGGCAATCTTCAATGCTTTTGGAATCGCTGCCACCGGGCCAATGCCCATGATGCGCGGATCAACGCCCGCTGCCGCATAACTTACCATGCGTGCAATAGGCTTCAGGTTTAATTGCTTCACAATCTTTTCTGAAACAACAAGTGCAAACGCTGCTCCGTCAGAAGTTTGTGAAGAGTTTCCGGCTGTTACTGTTCCGCCTGCAGCAAATACCGGTTTTAATTTTGCCAAACCCTCAACGGTTGTGTCGGCACGAATACCTTCATCTTTTTCCACCACAAACTCACGCGTTTTCTTTTTCATGTTCTCGTCCACGTAAACTTCTTTTACGGTGATGGGAACAATCTCACCTTTAAACTTATCTGCTTTCCAGGCAGCGGCAGCTTTCATGTGTGATTCGTATGAAAACTGATCCTGCTCCTCGCGTGAGATCTTAAACTGCCTGGAAATTTCTTCTGCAGTAAGTCCCATACTGGTGTAGTACGTTGGATGATTTTTTGCAATTTCATAATTCAATGCTGTTTTTATACCCATGGTTGGCACAAGTGACATTGATTCTGTTCCGCCTGCGATAATAATATCCGCCTGGCCTGCGTGAATTCGTGCCGATGCAATGGCAATCGCTTCAACACCCGATCCGCAATACCGGTTGATAATCATTCCCGGAGCATCAAGGCCGAGCGCAAGAAGAGAAATCATTCTTCCCATCTGCATTCCTTGCTCTGCTTCCGGAACTGCGTTGCCAACAATGAGGTCATCCACCATATTGTTTTCAATACCCGGAACCGATTTTACTAAATGCTTGATAACATCCGAGGCGAGGTCGTCAGGTCTTGTAAATCTGAATCCTCCTTTTTTTGCTTTACCTACTGCAGTTCTAAATCCGGCAACTATGTATGCGT
>CAZIGG010000009.1:0-29146 GCA_964538575.1 uncultured Roseivirgaceae bacterium | reverse complement strand
CCTCCTTTTTTTGCTTTACCTACTGCAGTTCTAAATCCGGCAACTATGTATGCGTTCATAAGTCTTTTATTTATTTAATGTTATTTAAAGTTGACAATTGACAATCTTTCAATTGACAACAATCAATTTCATTTTTTAGCTCTGGTGTACTTTTCCGGATTCTCTATCATGTGATTCAACAGCTTTCCGACCTCAATTGCCTTTTCATCAAATTTTTTCCAAAGATCTTTATTGAGATAATCACAGGCTAATGCAAAGTCCAGCCAAACACGTGTCTCTGTATTTTCCATATCAGCATCAGAAGATTTGCTAACAAAATGTGCCTTATACTGTCTTTTACGATAAGCTTCACCAATACATGAACAAACACTTCGCGATGATCTTCTTACCTGATCTGTTAAAGAATACTTTTCTTCTGAAGGAAATTTTTTAGATATCTGGAAAATCTCCATAGCCAAATCAAAAGCTTTCTTATAAACTGTCAAATCTCTAAACGTCTGTGCGGCCATTTGTCAATTGCTTTTTTGTCAACTGTCAATTACGAAGAGGTTTCCCTCCTGTTAAAATAGATTGTATTCGCTCCAGCGTTTTGCGCTCACCCGTCAACGACAAGAAAGCTTCCCTTTCCAGATCAAGAAGATACTGTTCAGTAACTTCCTGAGGAGATGTTAAATCACCACCACACATAACATTTGCAATCCACCTGGCAATTTTTGCGTCATGCTCTGAAATAAACCTTCCCATCTGCATGCCTTGTAATCCGGCAAGGAATAATGCCTGGCCGGTGCGGCCCTGCACTTTAATATTCTTTGCCTGTTGCGGCATCGTATACCCTGCTTCTGCCAAATCAAGCACAGCCTGTTTTGCATCAGCGATCTGACGATCCTTATTCATAGAAACCCGGTCAACGGTTTTCAAAATACCGAGTTCCCGCGCTTCTTCTGCCGAGGTTGCCACTTTTGCTGTCGCGATGGTCATGAAGGCGTTTTGAAGCGCGTTCAGCTCAACATCGCCCTCTTGTAAGGAATCGCTTACGCGCTTGGTGAACTCCTTAGTCCCTCCGCCTCCAGGGATGAGGCCTACGCCTACTTCTACCAATCCGATGTATGTTTCCGCGGCTGCCTGCGCGATGTCGGCATGCATCGTCATTTCGCATCCACCGCCCAATGTGCGTCCCTGGGGAGCCACAACTACCGGAATGGTTGAATATCTCAACCGCATCACCGAGTTCTGGAATGCCTTGATCATGAAATCGATCTCATCATAATCCTGCTCGATTGCGTACATGAACACAAGACCCAGGTTTGCACCGAGAGAAAAGTCTGGTCCCTGATGACCAACTACTAATCCCCTGTAGTCTTTTTCAGCCAGCTCGATTGATTTATTTAATCCTTCAATTACACTGCTTCCCAGTGTGTAGCTCTTTGAACTCCAGGAGAAGTTAAGAACACCATCACCAATGTCGGTGACTTTCGAGTCAGCATTTTTCCAAACGATGCTATCCTTCTTGTTTTCGAGAATGATGAATTCTTCCTTACCCGGAATTGCTTTATAGGACTTGCTTGGAATGTCGTAATATTTCCGTGTGCCGGCTTCAACTTTGTAGAATGATTTATTGCCGGCATCGAGCATCTCATAAACCCAGTCGTTCGGTTTGTAGCCCGCTGCTTCCATTAACGGAATGCTTTTCTCCACACCAACCGCATCCCACGTTTCAAACGGACCAAGATCCCATCCGAAGCCTCCGCTTACGGCATCATCAATTCGGAATAACTCATCGCTGATTTCCGGAATACGAAAGCTCACATACTTGAATAAGTCGTAGAACATGTCGCGGTAAAACTCTCCGGCCTTATCCTGCCCTGCCAGTAAAACTTTAAAGCGATCTCTTAAGTTGTCGATCGTCTTCGTTGTTTCAAGCGTGGCAAATTTTGCTTTCTGTTTTTCCTTATACTCTAACGTTTTAAGATCAAGCGTTAAAATCTCTGTTTGCCCTTTTGCGTTTTTTGTTTTCTTATAAAAACCCTGACCGGTTTTATCTCCGAGCCATTTGTTTTGCTCAAGCTTAGCAACAACTTCGGGCAGCTTGAACATTTCGCGGCCTTCATCGTTCGGCAGGCCTGCGTATAAGTTATTTGCAACTTTCACGAGCGTATCCAATCCAACAACATCCGATGTTCGGAACGTTGCTGATTTCGGGCGACCAATAACGGGCCCGGTTAGCTTATCAACCTCATCCACATTCAAATCGAACTTGCGCATGGAGTCGATTACTTTCAATAACCCGTAAACACCAACACGGTTCCCGATAAAGGCAGGCGTGTCCTTACACAACACGGTTGTCTTTCCTAAGAACAAATCGCCATAGTGCATCAGGAACTTTGTTACTTCCGGATCAGTCTTCGTTGTTGGAATAATCTCCAGCAGCTTTAAATAGCGTGGCGGATTGAAAAAGTGAGTTCCGGCAAAGTGCTTTTGAAAATCTTCGCTGCGGCCTTCGGCCATCAGGTGAATCGGAATACCGGACGTGTTAGAAGTAATTAATGTTCCGGGCGTTCTGTGCTTCTCAACTTCTTCATAGACTTTTTTCTTGATGTCAAGATTTTCAACCACAACTTCAATTGTCCAGTCGCAGTTCTTGATCTTCGGCATGTCGTCTGTAAAGTTTCCAAGCTTTACACGCGATGCAAACTTTTTGCTGAAGAGCGAAGCGGGGTTCGCTTTCAGCGTTGCATCAAAGGCCGCGTTCACGATCCTGTTTTTCACTGCAGGGTGATCAGGCGTTAAGCCTTTCTTTTTTTCATCTTCCGTAAGTTCTTTCGGTGCAATATCAAGCAGCAGTACATCCACGCCAATGTTAGCGAAGTGGCAGGCGATGCGCGAGCCCATAATGCCGGAGCCGAGTACGGCAACTTTGCGAATTGATCTTTTCATTCTTTTACCAGATAGTTTTGACTTTGTATAAAGAGAAATTTTTGTCTTTGGAGATAACCGTCAGATCGTTTTCCATTGCCTGGGCTACAAGCATTCGGTCAAACGGGGCACGATGATGAAACTCCAAATTCGACAATCTGATTGTATCATTCACAGAAATGGGTAGTAAGGTTATTCCGCTTTCGTTTAGGAAACCGGCAATCATGGAAATACTCTTTTCTAACCGCAGTTTGCCTAATGCTGTTTTTATCGAGATTTCCCAAAAAGAAGTTATGCTTACATATAAATCATGGTTGGTCTTTTCAATTGACTGTTTTGCTTTCGAGGAAAGCTTTCTGCCATCTCCAATCGAGAACCAAATCAATGTATGAGTATCGAGAAATAATTTCATTCCATGTACTCTTTAAAGTCCTCCAGGGGCTCATCAAAATCAGGAGACATAACAATCATACCCTTTAGGGCACCAAATTGTGGCTTCTTCTTTTGAGCTTTTGTTTTCTGTAATAGAAAATCAACAAAATTATTTACTTCTTCCAGTTTCTCTTTCGGAAGTTTCGCCAGCTTCGATTCAAGTGTTAGCTCTTCCATAATTATTTATGTGTAAATTCTTCTTTATAAATACTATTCTTCTCAATGATCTGGTTAATATTCTGAACAACTTCAAAAAAAACATTCAACTTATCTTCCGGCAACTGTTCCCGTACAACTTCATTAAATCTTAACACGGTTTCTTTCGAATGTTCCCGCTGCTTCTTTCCTTCTTCGGTCAGCTTAATGCGAACCGAGCGTTTATCAACCTTATCGCTTTCGCGGCAGATCAATCCTTTTTCTTCCATCGACTTAAGCAGGCGCGTTAAACTCCTTGCTTCAAGTCCCATCAGCGGGGCGATTTTTGTAGCCGGTGTTCCGTCTTCTGCATCAATGTTCAGCAATGCAAAGCCGATCGACATCGTGCCCCCGTATTTCAAAGCCTGCTGGTTATACATGCGCGCGATCGCATGCCAGGCAGTTTTGATATGATAATCTATGGTTTCTTCCTTTCTCATCCGATGCAACCGATACCGAAGGTATAAAATATTTGGTATGCATGCAGAGCATTTTAAATTATTTCTTTAAAGTTGAGCAACCCAAGTTCGTTAATTGGCGTCTTATGCATAAGAGAATTAGGTATTATGCATTCTACTGAACTTTTAAAGGGCACCCTCCAGACCATCATTCTGAAAATCTTAGCCAATCACGGCAAAATGTACGGCTATGAGATCACCCAACGGGTAAAGGAATTATCAGGCGGTACAATTTTATTAACGGAAGGTGCGCTTTATCCTACCCTCCATAAAATGGAAGCCGAAGGATTTTTAAAAACAGAAACAGAAACAATCGGAAAACGCATGCGGAAATATTATTCGCTTACTACTGCCGGTAAAAATGTTGTGGAGGAGAAGGTGAGCGAGTTCATTGCCTTCATTAAAACAATGAGTACGGTATTAAATGTATCTGTAGCCTGATGCAGCTTACCGCTGAACATATTGATTACATCATCAAAGACCTGCACTACCGCGGCATTGTTGTCGAGGGTCTAAAAGATGAACTGATCGATCACATCTGCAGCGCGGTTGAAACGGAAATGCAATCCGGTAAACGTTTCATTGATGCCTACCATCATGTATTAAAGTCTTTCGGCCACACCGGAGGCTTGCGTGAAATACAAACCCAAACATTAAAGTTTGAAAATCAAAATACAAAGATCATGTTAAGAAATTACCTCCTCATCGCAGTTCGTTCATTGGCGAAGCACAGGTTCTATTCATTCATCAATGTGATTGGACTGGCCATAGGCGTTGCTGCCTGCCTGGTTATTGTTCTTTTTATCCAGAATGAGCTTAGCTACGATCACCATTACAAAAATGCAGATCGTATCCATCGCGTTAATGGCGAGATTAAGTTTGGCGGTAACCATTACAGGCTTGCCGTAACCTCTGCTCCTTTTGCGGATGCTGCATTGCAAACATTTCCGGAGATTGAAGCAGCCGTTCGCTTTCGCGCACGGGGATCATATTTAGTGAAACGCGCAGAGGCTGTCGACAATATTAAAGAAGATCATGTTATCTGGGCTGATAGTTCTTTCTTTAAAGTCTTTCCTGTTCCGGTTTTACGGGGCGATGCATCGCACGCTTTAACACAACCTAATTCCATTGCCATCAGCAAAAAAATGGCGGACAAATATTTCCCGGATGGTAATGTGCTGGATCAGTCTATGATTTTAGATAACCGAATGAATGTAAAGGTTACGGCTGTTTTTGAAGACATGCCGGTGACGGGGCACTTTCATTTTGATATCCTTATTGCGATGGCCGGATTGAATGAAGCCCAGCAAGAGAATTTTATGAGCAACAACTTCAACACGTATTTTTTGTTAAGGCCGGGAGTCGATGCCCGGGCGCTTGAACAAAAATTTCCTTCACTCCTGGAAAAGCACGTTGGCCCGCAAGCCGCTGCTCTTCTGGGTGGGGAGTTTTCAATGGAAAAATTCAAAGCCGCGGGAAATCTCTGGGAATACACGCTCATGCCGTTAACGGATATTCATTTGCATTCCGACCTGACGGCCGAACTCGGGCCCAACAGTGACATCACATATATTTATTTATTTTCTGCCGTTGCGCTGTTCATTCTCAGCATCGCCTGCATCAACTTTATGAATCTTTCCACTGCGCGTTCGGCCAACCGCGCGAAAGAAGTAGGCGTGCGAAAAGTAATGGGATCGTTACGCTCACACCTCGTCCGGCAGTTTTTACTGGAATCAATTTTATTGAGCATTGGCTCGTTCATCTTCGCGATTGCGCTTGCCTGGATATTCCTGCCGGTCTTTAATTCTCTTTCGCAGAAAAATCTTTCCCTTCCGTTCGCTGAGCCAATGTTTTACATATTACTGGGCGCTGCATCCTTTTTCATTGGTATTCTCGCGGGCCTATACCCTTCTTTCTTCCTCTCCGCCTTCAAGCCTGTCAATGTATTAAAAGGAAATGTTTCACTGGGCATGCGCAGCGGGTGGATTAGAAGCTCGCTGGTTGTATTCCAGTTTGTGATCTCCATCTTTTTGGTAATCGCCACAATTACGGTTAACCGGCAACTTAATTACATTCAGAATAAAAAAATCGGGTTTCAAAAAGATCAGGTTTTACTTGTGAATGATGCTTATGCATTAGGCAAAAACATTCAGTCTTTTAAAGACGAGGTCGTTCAGAGTAATCTTATAAAAAGCGGCAGCATCTCCGGTTTTATACCGGTATCGGGCGGATGGCGAAGCGACAACACCTTTTGGCCGGACGGCAGCGATCCTGCTCCGGAAAATATGGTGGGTATGCAAACCTGGATAGTGGACTATGACTACGTAAAAACGATGGGCATGAAAATTATAGAGGGCCGGGATTTTTCCGCTGATTTTCTTTCCGATTCATCAGCCATTGTTATCAATCAGTCGGCATTGAAGCATTTCAACTATGAAAAGGATCCGATTGGGAAAAAGATCAGCACATTTGATAATAATAATCCCGATGGATCGCCAGACAGGAATAGCCTGAAATCCTGGACGATCATTGGTGTGGTGGAGGATTTCCACTTCGAATCGCTGAAGCAAACCATTGCCCCGCTGGCACTTTTTCTCGAGAAGAACAATGGAACTGTAATCTTCAGGTTTGAAGCGGCTAATTCGCAAGATGTTATTGCAGCCGTTGAGAACACATGGAAAAAGCTTGCGCCCGGACAGCCGTTCCAGTATTCTTTCCTCGATGAAGATTTCGGCCGGATGTACGTCTCTGAGCAGCGATTGGGTAAAACATTTGCTGTTTTTGCCAGCCTTGCCATAATCATCGCCTGTCTTGGTTTGTTTGCACTGACATCGTTTACGGCTGAGCAACGCACAAAAGAAATCGGGATTCGTAAAGTGCTGGGCGCTTCGGTCAGCAGCATTGTGGTTTTGCTTTCGAAGGAATTCGGTAAGCTGATCCTGATTGCATTTGTTTTAGCTGCTCCACTTTCCTGGTACGCCATTAACTGGTGGCTGAAAAGCTACACGTATAAAGTTGAGGTCGGGGTTTTGGTTTACGCTGCCGCGGGATTGTTTGCGTTCGGTATTGCCTGGATCACCATGAGCTTTCAATCGATCCGCGCTGCACGGAATAACCCAGTGACATCGCTGAGAAGTGAATAATTATAAAGACCGGGTAACATCGGTCTTATTTTTTAACTCTGCGGAACGGGTGTGTCCTTAAAATCCCCGCGAAGCGCCCTAAACCTTTTTCGCGCTTCGGCCGCAAACACCGATCCGGGGTACTTATCCAGAAAGGTTCTGTAAATTTCCATGGCCTTCTCTTTATCCTTTAGGTGACGCTCATAAATTTCACCCTGTAAAAAGTATGCATCATCAACGAGAATGTCATCCGGGTATTCATTCAGTATTCGCTGCAGCAAGTGTATGGATTCTGTAAACTCTCCCCGCTCCATCCGGATATTGGCCTCCAGCCAGTAAACATCATCAAGAATTGCCCGGTTTGAAAAAGAAGTCCGGATCGTCTTGCCGGAATTTGTTGAATCAGGAACTAAGGCAGAACCTTCAGCTAAAAGCCTCAGCGCCTGCAATGCTTCATCCTTTTTATTTTGATACAACAGCAATTCAACTTTTGCATACGCTTTGAGTGCCTCGCCCACTGAGTCGGCCACGATGTTTTCTTTTATGCGCATGCTCAGTTCCATTGCATCGTTGGCAATCTCACGCGTTGTTGCTTCTTTCAAAATATCGAGATGCTCCTGCGCTAACCGGAAATCACCTTTATAATATGAAAGCTTGGCGTTTTTCAACTTGGCTTCGTATCCGACCGGATTTTCCTGCAGGAGCTTTTCAACCTGCGAGTACAATAAGGTTGACTCCCAGGGCTCGCCTTTCAGCAAATAGATATCACCGAGATCCAGTTTAACTTTCGATTTAAGTTGCAGCGTTATTTTGGGATTTTTGAGTAAGTCGTCCAATAACGTTATTGCTTTATCTTTTTCATCCAGGTACGTGGCATACAAGATTGCCTCACTGCGCTGTGCTTCCAGCGCATTGGCATTTTCAGGATATTTTAAAATGAATTGCCGGTAATCAACTACAAGACGTTTTACCGAATCCGCATTTACCGGGAAAGAGTTTTTGATCCTCGCTTCGTGCGTACGCATTAAACCAAGCTGAGCCTGTAAGTAATAAGGTCCGCCCGGGTATTCGCGTATTACATAGGCATACGCTTTAACAGCGGTTTCAAAATCTTCATTATCAAGTGCAACTTTAGCGATCTCAATACTTCGCTCACCGAATCTTTTATACCTGCGGTCGTAGGCGCGTGCCTGCGTAAACGATGCTCCGAAATTTTTCTGCTGCATGGTTACCCAGATCAATAAATCAGCGTAAACATCCGTATCCGGAAACTTCTGGATGCGGTCGTATAAAATTTTCTCAAGCATTTCGAGCTCTTCGGGTTTTGTTAACAGGATCTGCATCATGTTCTTGGCATTTTGAATACTGCCTGAATTCTGATTGGCATAATTGAGATATTCTTCAATCATTTTTTCCCGCTGCCCCTGTATGCGGTAAAGCATCGCCAGTTCGAAACTGAAGAGTATCGGATTCTCTAACAACTTGCGGCTTTCGGTTAAGGCTATAATCGAATACTCACCAAGTGCCTTGCTTGCAAGGTAGTCGGAGAGTATTTTAATCATCGACACGCTGCCCCTGTATTTATTGATAAGTTCCTTAAAATGTTTATCGCCTTTTGCTACCTCTCCTGTGCGAACATAAACAATCCCAACATCAAGATTATAGATAAGGTTTTCCGGATCCCTTTTTAGCAGTTTTTTTAAATACGCCTGAGCCTCGGAAGCTTCGTTAAGATCGAGCAGGGTATTCAGGTAGTTGTTGTGAATAAACGGAACATTGACGTCATTCTTCGCAAGGTCACGAAAAATTTCCAGCGCTTTTCGTTTATCGCCTTTTAAAAGATATTCGTTCGCAAGCTGTATCTCAGATTGATTTTGAGAGAAGCCCGAAAAGGATAGAAGAATGAAAAGGATACACATGTGCGTAGCCCTTATTATTAATGTATTTATATATATATTATAATTATAATTAGTCATGTTGAATTGTGGACAACTTCGGCATTTTCTCCCGTGTTTATAACGTGTGACTTTTATGTTTATTCTAACGATCGATCGATCAGTTAGTTAGTTCAATATCAACAAAATTTATGAGTGTGGATGGATTTGTTGTTGATTAAATCCAATGTTTTGATGTGTGGTTAACGTTCAGTTTATCAACAATCAGGTCGCGATATTTGTCGAAAGCCTGATTTTAGACAAAATCGACCTGCTTTTCTAAAGTTTTCCACAGCCAATTAATAAGTTATCAACAAGTCAGCTATTGTCCAGTTTGCTCTAAGCTGTATATTCTTTGATCCTTTTCTATCGATGTAATATACAATCGGTTCAGGCTCTTTCCTGGCGGAGAAATCACCGGGATCCCATTTTCCGTTTTTATTAATATCAATGATCAGACGCAGTTGGTAAGTATCAGGAGCAAGATTTTCAAATTTAAATGCCTTTTCATTAGCTGCCTGTGCCACGATTTTTCCCGCTTTGTTTAAAAGCTGGATGATAAAGCTTTCGGTGGTTTGAACTTTAGTTTCGATGATTGCCGTTGATTCAACTTTGATAACCGTTGGAGACATTTTAAGCAATTGAGCTGTATCATTTTCAATGGATACAAATGTCCCTTTAGTAAAAATCAGCTCGGTGTTCTTTTTAGGACTTTGCTTAGTGAGTGATTTTGACTTTTGATGGTCGGCAGCACTTGTGTCAGGAGGAAACAGGATTTTTAGGTCAACCTTTTTGGTTAGTGTGAGCTTGGTTTGATTGTTTTCCCATAGATAATCTTCCTGTAAAAAAGGCAGCCGGGTAATTGAATCTATCTCGATAAATGTACTATCCCGGCTGAACGCTGATACCGGTTTATTGAAAGAAAGGTTTGCGGACAAAATCGAGTTGCTTTCATGGACAGTTACTTTTTCAAGCTTAGCTACAAACTTGTCGCGTGTAGCTTCCTTCTTCGGAAATTTCATGTATAACAGCGTATCGACTGTAGAATTTAAACTGTCGGTTGCACTAACCTTGATTTGGAGGCTGTCCAGGTCAGGGATAGTATTATAGAGCTTAACGGTTGTCAGGTCAGGCTCTAAGGATGAGTATACCTTAATCGTACTGTCTACAGCTGAAACGTGGTAGCTAACCAGACTTTTAGAAAAGCGTAAATTAAAATAAGCAAAGGTTGTTCTGGCACTTATTAATTTAAGCTTGTTGATATCCAGCTTAAATGTTCTCAGCTTTAATGAATCGATATTTTCAGTCAGATTGATTTGCTGTCCACGAAAGCCGTATTGCTCGGATTTGCTGTCCACAATCAAATTTTTGCTTCTATCATCAAATGCATACAGGATGTATGTTCCGGGTTTTAGATTTTCAAGTGAAAAAAAGCCTTTTTTATCGGTGAAGGTTATCCACGAAGCAGGATGCTTGAAGATACTAAATGTATCCGATGCCTCAACTAACGTGACTGTGTAATTGTTTTGAAATTTTTCGGTGAGTGCATCCTGTACTTTTCCATTAATGCTAAGCGAATCAATATATGAACCTGTACTAAAAGCGAGTTTAACGATAGCCGGATTTTTTTCAGTAAGATCCTGAATGGCGTCACGGAAGTTAACGTTGTAGGTAGTGTTTTCCTGGAGACGAACTTCTTTAAGATCCAGCGTAACCCTGTTCTTATTGAAGTTCACCTCAAATTTCTTACCTACACTTGGAGTGATTATTATTTGTTCACGGGCATTGCTTAGCTGAATGTGTTCGTCAAAGAACAACTCAATTCTGTTACCCTTAAAGTTGACTTGTTCATGTTTTGGATATGAACTCTTGAGGTGAGGTGGCGTTTCATCCTTTGGACCTCCTGTGGGTGAGGTTTGTTTAGCGCACTGGGAAGCCAGGGCACTGATCAAAATGAAATATATCCATCGGATTTTCATAAACGCTTGGCAATGTAAATCAGGCTTGAATAATTATTTGACTCCGCTGCAAGATTTGACCGGAAACCGGAGATAAACCCCTTAATTAAATTACCAACCGATCCCTTATTACCATTTCTATAATTTTCACTGAGCATGCTTACATAATAAGCGTCAAGTTTCATCGGAATGGTTTTTATAACATTCAACCCATGAGTTTCCAGAAGTTGTTTCATGCTCTTGCGGGAAAAGTGCCATAGATGACGCGGTACATCATAACCGGCCCACAGGTTTTTATATTTTTCAGCATCCGGGGATTCATAGTTCGGAACAGCAATAAATATAGTGCCATCTTTTTTGAGCAATTGAGTCAACTGCTGAATCACAGAAGATAATTCAGGCACGTGCTCTACAACATGCCACGCAGTTATTGCATCAAACTGCTTCGTGGGAATTTCAGAAAGTGAACTATATAATTTTTGACCCGTAAGCGATTCAGCTTTTTTGCGCGCAAGGCCGGAGGGCTCTACGCCTTCGATGTTCCAGCCCTTTGCTTTTAAGGTTTGCAGAAATTCTCCAGTGCCGCAGCCAAAATCGAGCGCAGTTCCTTTTATACCCTGACTTTTTACAATCCGTGCTTTCCAGCCGAGTGCAAATTTCCGGGCGGTTGTGTACAACGGGCCCATCAGTCCTGAAGATTTGCCGGAGTGCGAAATGTATTCTTCCGATTGGTAATAGCGACCGAGATTTTCAGTGTCTGGCCGGGGAGAAGTTATTCCCAATGTGCAGACCTCACACCGGTTGACGGTGAACGTTTCATGTGAAACGGTAAAATCTTTACAACTTTTTAAAGGCTTGATCAGCCGGCTTTTACAAACCGGGCACTCTGTAACATCTACCATTACTTGCCAAGATAGATAGTTAGGATGGAAATATCGGCAGGCGAAACTCCGCTGATGCGTGATGCCTGGCCGATGGTTTCAGGCTTTATTTTTTTCAGCTTTTCGCGCCCTTCGGATGATAATGCCTTTACCCGATCGTAATCAAAATCCGACAGGATTTTATAAGCGTCAAGGTTACCGATTTTTTCCGCCAGCTTTTGCTCACGGTCGATGTAGCTTTCGTATTTCACCGCGATTTCTACCTGCTCCTGAATTTCCTGTGAATATTTATTAAAGAGCGCTGCGATGTCTGAATTAATTCCCTTGAATTCGGTTAGTCCGATCTGCGGTCTTCTGAGAAGATTCACGGCATTTACTTTTTCCTGAATGGTAGAGGTATTGAGATTCTCCAGTCCTGAATTAACGGTTTCAGGCTCTACCTTAATTTTCAGCAGTTCTTCTGTGAGGTGTTTAATATCGTTTCGTTTATCGATCAGGTTTTCCAGGCGATTATCGCTGGCAAGGCCAAGTTTATGACCGGGTTCGGTTAATCTTAAATCAGCATTATCCTGGCGAAGCAAAATTCTATATTCAGCCCTGGAAGTAAACATGCGATAAGGTTCCTGGGTGCCTTTGTTTACAAGATCATCAATTAACACACCGATATAAGCTTCAGATCTTTTCAGAATAAACGGATCTTTTTCATGCACTTTATTATGTGCGTTTATTCCGGCCATTAAACCCTGGCAGGCCGCTTCCTCATACCCCGTAGTTCCGTTAATTTGACCTGCAAAGTACAGATTATCAATGAGTTGTGTTTCTAAAGTTAATTTTAGCTGAGTTGGCGGGAAGAAATCATACTCAATAGCATATCCGGGCCTGAACATTTTGGCATTTTCAAATCCTGGAATTTTTGTGAGCGCATGATGCTGAACATCTTCCGGGAGCGATGTTGAAAATCCGTTCACATAGATCTCAACCGTATTCCATCCTTCCGGCTCAACAAATATCTGATGGCGATCGCGTTCAGCGAAACGGTTTATCTTATCCTCTATCGAAGGACAATATCTTGGACCAAGGCCCTTTATCCTGCCGCTGAACATGGGCGATTTTTCAAATCCCTCCCGAAGCTCGGCATGAACCTCTTCATTTGTATAGGTGATCCAGCAGCTTACTTGTTTTTCGAGCGGCTTGGTATCGCTGTACGAGAACTTGCCTGGATTTTCGTCTCCGGGCTGTTCTTCCATTTTTGAATAATCGAGGGAACGACCGTCTACACGCGGGGGTGTTCCGGTTTTCATTCTTCCGGATTCAAATCCAAGCGTGACTAATTGTTCAGTTAATCCGGTTGCTGCCTTCTCCCCCGTTCTTCCGCCTCCGAAATTCTTCTCCCCGATATGAATTTTACCGTTCAGGAAGGTGCCGTTCGTCAGCACAACTGCCTTTCCTTTAATTTCCAGCCCAAGAGCCGTTTTTATTCCAATAACCCGGCCGTCTTTTACCAGGAGTTCTTTTGCCATCTCCTGCCAGAAATCAACATTCTTAATTCCTTCGAGAGCCAGGCGCCACTCCTCAGCAAAGCGCATCCGGTCATTTTGAGTGCGCGGACTCCACATTGCAGGGCCTTTTGACATATTGAGCATCCGGAATTGAATCATGGATTTGTCGGAAACAATTCCTGATTGCCCCCCTAACGCATCAATTTCCCGCACGATTTGGCCTTTGGCAACACCGCCCATAGCCGGATTACAGGACATTTGCGCAATTGTGCCCATGTTCATGGTTACTAAAAGCACTTTTGAGCCCATATTAGCGGCAGCGGCAGCAGCCTCACACCCGGCATGGCCGGCACCTACAACAATTACATCGTATTCTGGCAGCATAATTTCTTAGTTCCACGTGAAACCCATTTTCAGGTACTCCACATTTCCACAAGGCTTATCCACAAGTTTCACGTGAAACAGGCCTTATTTCCGCAAAGATAGGTAAGAGTCCTCTTTTTCGCGCATCGCCTTCTTTTCCGCTCTGGACTTGTCGTTATAACCGAGCAGGTGTAAAACCCCGTGAATCATCACCCGGTTCAATTCGGTGGAAAAATCTGTTTTGTAGGTTTCGGCATTTTCGCGCACGCGATCAATGCTGATATAGATTTCACCTTCAATTTCGGTTTCGGAGGGGTTATAATTGAAAGTGATAATGTCAGTAAACGTTTTGTGCTTCAGGAACTGAATATTGATTTCGCGCAGATAGTCATCGGTGCAGAATATATAATTGAGCGAAACCAATGAAGAGCCCTCATTTTCAATGGTTTTTTTGATCCACGAGGAAGTTTTTTTAGGATTTTGAAGCTTAAAGCGCGGCTTTTGAGAGAAATAATTGATACTGGCCATTAAGAATTCATGTAGAAGCTCAACTCTACAGTTTTTCCGTTCTCGCGGAATTCAACTTCATCAGAAAGGTGTTTCATTAAAAATATTCCGCGGCCTCCCGGCTTTTCAAGATTTTCAGGAGCAGTGGGGTCAGGAAGTTCGTTATGGTCAAAACCGGAACCCTCATCTTTCACTACAAACCTGAGCAGGTTATCATTCAGCGTAAGGCTGAGAAATACGTTTTTCGATGAATTGCCGCCATTTCCGTGTTTAATGGCATTGTTTACCGCCTCGGTAACGGCAATCATAATATTTCCGTACAAGTCTTCATCCAGGTGAAAACGCTCTTTTGCGTTGTCAATAAAACTCTCAATCATCCTGATGTTTTCGATTATTGAGGGAATCTGGATACTAATGGTGTTCATCTTCGCTATTTATTACCGCCAATTCGTTTAAAATATTCGCTGACTTCCTTCTTATAGTAGGGATACAGCTTAGGCGGCACGGTTTTCAACAATTCTACTTCTTTTTCTTTTAAACGTAAATATTCTTCAACCGCAGGCGGAATTTCTTTTTCATAGTCTTTTGCAGCCTCCCCTTTTCGCTCTTCATCCATATCCTGCTCGCGTGCAGCCTTCTCTGATTCAAGCAAACGGGTTAAAATTTCTTTTTGACGTTCAATTAACTTATCCGTCAGTTGCTTGTTCACTAATTCTGTTTCGGTCTCTTCCATTTTTTGCGATAAATCACCGCCCGGCATTTTTCCGCCATTCTCATTTTTCATTTTTTCCTGCATCTGCTGCAAGGCCCTTCGGATTCTTTCCTGTTCAGCAGCCATTTCAGCAAGTTCTTCTGATAATTCGCGGCCCTGCTTTCCGCTGCCCTTTAATTCCTGGATGCGTTGATTCAGTTGTTCCTGCATCTGACTTAAGCTTTGCTTTCCATTTTTCGATTTTCCTTTTCCGGGTTTTGCGTTTTTCATCATCTGCATCATCATATCGAAATGGCTATCGAGCATTAAAGCGAGATTATTAATGGCCGTCATGCTGAATTGCATTTCGGTAGAAGCCTGCTGGCGTCTGCGTTCTTTGTTAGCTTCAATAACTTTATCAACCCTTGTATTGAGCTCAGTTATTTCACGCGTAACAAAAGAACTCATCATGGCATCCTTTTTACTAAGCTCTAACAGGCTGTCTTCCAACACTTTAACATCATCTTTTAATTTTAACTGCTGCTGCGCGAGTACATTAAACCGGGGATCGTTTTGTTCAAGTTCCCGGAATTTCTTGATCAGATTCTCCTGGTCGAACGAGATTTTAATTAATCCATGAATAATCTGGCGCAGCGACTCAAGGTTTTGCATTTCCATTTCCATGCTCATGGAGTTTTGTGAACTTTCCATTTGCTGCTGCATCTGCTTCATTTGTTGAACCGCCTTTTTCTGCGATTCTTTTGCTTTCGAAGGACTGTTTTCTTTTAATTTCTGCTCACTTTCTTCCTGTGACTTCTGAATTTCTTCGGATTTTTCCTTGTCGGGAGCGCCCTGTTCTTTCAATTCCTCACCCAGTTTCCTGAGTTCTTCGAATTTTTCTTCCGATTTTTTGAATTCTTCGTTCAGTTTTTCCTGCTCTTTGGCCAATTCCTGGCTTTTTTCCGTTTTAGACTGCTCTCCGGTTTTGTCCTGATTCTTGTCGTTGTTTCCTTTTTCCTGTTCCTTATTCCCCTTTTTGTCGGATTTTTCGGACTGCTTTTCCAACTCCTCGCTTTTTTGCTGCAGTTTTTCCTGGGCTTCAGTCTTTTCTTTCAGGTCGGCAATAGCCTGTTCGAACTTATATTCGAACTGAAGCTGCTTGAATAATTCAAGCGTACGCTCTAATTCTTTTTCAAGATTCTTAGAATTCTGGTTAAGCTTATCCAATGTGCGCTGAAGCTGCTGCGGATTATTTTTTTCGCGCAATAGCTTTTCAAGCTCTTCCATTAATTTTTTTGTTTCGTCATCCAAAAGCTCATTCATTAGTTTTTGGATCTGCTCAGCCTTCTGACGGAGTTTTTCGTCTTGTTCGGTGAACGTTTCTTTCTTTTGCTCAAGCAATTTGTTTTGCTCTTTCATCTGGTTGATCATCTCATCGAGCTTCTTTTTCTGCTCAAGAATATTTTCAAGCTTCTTCTCGTCCTGCCAGTCGAGCGATTGCTTTCCTTTCAGCTTTTGATTGAGATCTTCAATCTGTTTCTGAAATTCCTGTGCCTTTTTAGTGCTTTGCTCGATTTTGCTTTCTGTTTGCGATTGCGTTTTTGAAATATCCGTAACGAGCTGATCCTTGTCAGGGATAAAGAAAGTATACATGGCTGAGCGGGTCGATTTTCTTCCGTTCACGCCATCGTTGTCCCAGGTCTGTAAAAAATATTCAAGCTGCTGGCCGGGCTTAAGGCTCAGGGTATCGAGGTTCCAGTTAAAGAAGAAGCTTTGCTGCGGCTGATTGGATGCAACAGGAATGTTAACAGTTTTCTTAACAAGAATTTTTTGCTGGGCATCTTTCACGTGAAACTGTAAGGTAAGCTGTGTAATGCCATAGTCATCCGCAGTTATTCCGCTCAGGATAATGCGCTTGTATAAAACTGAATCTCTGAAATTGTTAATGGTAAGCTGGGGGAACTGATCCTTGACAACATCGACCGAATAGAAAATGCGATCCTTATTCTGGCTTTCTTTATTCTTTAAAAACACTTCATACTGATCAGGGTTTTTAAACTGTTTTGAATATATAAATGACTGATTATCAGTTGATTGTATATCAATTTTTGAGCTATCGGAAGTAAAAAGCATGAATGCATTACTGGCGTGTGCTGTATTTAATTTCCAGGTAACCAACGTGCCTTCCGGGATTTCGAGATTACCTGCGTTTACGAGCCGTTCGTTTTTTCGCTGGAGGTATTTTGGGTATTGCAGTTCAATTGCCAATTGCGTTAGCTCGGGTCGGTTGGCTAATGTGATTTCAAAACTTCCGGAGTAATAACCGGCCGCTTCAACTTGAAATGATTTCGGCTGTTGCAGCTTTTCAAATGTGTATTGAAACACCCCCCCCTGAAGCGTTTCCATTTTCAGATGCTGGTTTCCGATAATAAGGTAAGCTTCCTTCGGAATCGCATCGCCTTCCAGCGAAAGCTGAAGCGTGAAATCCTCGTTGAAAAATCCAACCAGTGATTTATTCTGAACATTGAACAGGAAAGGTGCTTGCGGAGAATATTGCTGAGAGAAATTTACAATCCGCTCAGCGCTTTGCGTGATGATGGCTTTATTCAGCAATAGAATTGCCAAAATGATACCTACCGGGATAAGCAGGTATTTTAAATACTTTTTGTTGTCGTCAATCCGGATAACGGACTCGAACTGAACCGGCTCGAACTCTTTTGATTTCTGAAGGATGCTGGCCCGCGCTAAACCGGAGTCGCTCGTTGCGGAAAGCTGGATGAGATTAACCAGCCGGTCTTTTATCGTTGGGAAGTAATCTCCGATCAGCCGGGCGCCCTGCTCATCGTCAAGGCCGCGTTTGGAAATCCAGTATGCGATCGGGTCTTTAAAAAATCGGAAGCCGCAATAAATAACAAGCGTGAAAAATAGAACGAGAATCAAAAACCGTCCCCAGGTTCCGAGCCAGAGTACGTACTCAAGCAATGCCGCTGTAAGAAAATAGAAGAACAAAATAGAAAGCGTAAACAGGATGCCCCGAACCAACAGGTTCAGGTAGTACTTCCTTTTGAAGGAGTTAATTTTCTGCCGGATACTCTCTATGCCGTTCCCCATTCCGCAACAATAGTTTACACGTAAAAACGAATACGCCTTCTCTAAAGATACAGGCTAATTCATTTTTCAACAAAAGGAATTGGTATGAGAGGAAATTTTCAGGCTTCTGCAGCAGGCGGAGGATCGAACGTCCAGCCGTATTCCTGTTCAAAGTATTCAAGCACATGCATCTTGAGGAGTTTCTCCTGCTCAAGCAGATCGAAATGCGGAAGTTTCTTAATCATTTTCCAGTGCGGCCAGCCCTGTTCGTCCAGTCCTTCAAGCTCATAATACCCGGAAAGGCTTAGAACCTTGCAAATTGCGATGTGCATAAGGTCCTGCTTTTCTTCTTTGGAGAAAACTTTTGGCCCCCCGCCCAGTTCGTGAACACCGATCAGGAACAGTACACCATTCAGGTCTTTCGGCTTTTTGCCAATTGTCTGTTGAAGCGTATTTAGCAACACCTGCCACCTGCGCTCAAAATCAAGATCGCGCTTAAACATGTTGCAGCTCTTCCCAGAATTCAAAAGCCCTGCGCAGGTGCGGGATTACGATTGTTCCGCCAATCAGGGTGGCTACACCCATCGCTTCATGTACTTCGTTGGTGGTAAAGCCGGCCTCTTTGCATTTTCCGAGGTGATATTTTACGCAATCATCGCAGCGGAGAACTAATGAACACGTCAATCCGATCAGCTCTTTGCTTTTTACATCGAGGTGCCCTTCTGCATACGCATGGGTATCGAGGTTGAAAATCCGCTTCACAATCAGGCCGTCCGAGGCCATGATTTTCTCGTTCATTTTGCTGCGGTATGTATTAAAATCTTCTACTAATCCCATAGTGGAGGCAATTGATTGTTATTGATTAAAAACCTGAGTAATATTAGTAAGGTTTGCTGCAAATGTACCCAGCATGAAATTCTTTGCAACCGAAATATTTACGGATTTCATTTCCCTGTTTTATCCACGGTATTGTTTTGCGTGCGACCAGGGGTTGGCAAAAGGTGAGGAAACAGTTTGCAGTGCGTGCATGCTTGAGCTTCCGCGAACGCACTATCACACCGATCCTGAAAATGCATTAATGAATCGCCTGCAGGGGCGGGTGCCGTTGCAATTTGCGGTTGCCTTTTTTCTTTTCAGGAAGCGCGGGAAAGTTCAGCGGCTGCTGCATCAATTGAAATACAACAATCATCCGGAGATTGGAGATACCCTTGGCCGGGTTTATGGTGAAGAACTCCGGCAGCATTCTTTTGACCAGAAGATCGACATGATCATCCCCGTGCCGCTGCATGCATCACGAAAACGCAAACGCGGTTACAATCAAAGCGCAGAATTTGGCAAAGGGCTTTCGAAAAGCCTGAACAAGCCTTGTCAGGAAGATGTGCTGATCCGGATTACAAAAACGGAGACTCAAACGAAAAAAACGAAACTAAAACGCTGGCAAAATGTGAGCGAAGTGTTTCATGTGGCAAAACCCGAACAACTGCATCAGCAAAATATTCTACTGATCGATGATGTAATTACAACCGGTGCAACCATTGAAGCGTGTGCGCAGATGCTGCTGGAGGCGGGCTGCAAAAGCGTAAGTATAGCCAGTATTGCCTACACCGATGAAGGCAAATAAAAAACCCTGACGGGCTTTACCATCAGGGTTTTTACTATGAATTTCTAAGTTTTTAGTAGTTTGAACCGGCTTTGATCATGGCGCAACGGAAACCGATTGTTGCGGTAGAACTATCCTGATCGAGGAATCTTCTTGTACCCGGAGACATCCAGTAAGCAACATCTTTCCAGCTACCGCCCTTGTACACGCGGGCATGGTCAGTTACCAGTGAGGTAAATGCTGTGGGATCGTTATCAATGTTAAAGTAACCGTTGCCTTCACCTGATTTTCCGGATGCTTTATCTAAGAAACCATCTCTGCGAACCGGGTTAAGATCATCAAAATCCTGGAAGGTCATCGGACGATAAACATCCTGTACCCACTCGCTTACGTTACCGCCCATGTTATACAGGCCGTAGTCGTTTGGAGGGAATTCATAAATCTGCGAAGTGATCAACGCACCGTCATTCAAACGGCCAGCGATACCGGCATAGTCACCACGGCCACGTTTGAAGTTTGCCAGCATGTAACCCATTTGTTTTCCGTACGGGTTACGAACAGCATGACCATCCCATGGATAAATTCTTTGGTGGGTTTGCATTTCATCAAGCCACTGCGTTCCGATCATAGCTTGCGCAGCATATTCCCATTCAGCTTCTGTTGGCAGACGGTATGCAGGAACAACAATACCGGATTCCAGCGGAATGCGGCCATCTGTCTCTGCGTATTCTTCGCCCCCCGCATCTTTTGCCAGTGCAATGTTAACTGCACGGGTTCTCCACACAGCGTATTCGCTTGCCTGAGTCCAGCTAACGCCCACAACCGGGAAGAAGCGGAAACCGGGATATCTTAAATAGTGTTCAACATAAGGATCGTTAAAGGCAAGCTTCCCTACCCAAACGGTAGTGTCAGGTCTTGCAGCAGCGTAAACCTCTTGTGAAGAATCTTTCGCCAGGTGGTGGAGGTACTCCAGCCAGTGAATGTTCGCAATTTCAGTTTCATCCATGAAGAAGGAGGCAACAGAAACTGTTCTTTCAATATTATCGCGGTACGCCATTACATCTTCTTCGAAAGAACCCATAACGGCACGTCCGCCTTCAATGAAAATCATGTTTGGAGCGTCCGGCTGGCCTTTATAGTCATTCACCATATACCCGCCTGCGTCTTCATCGTTGTAAGCAAGTCCTGTAGCGGTGCTCAGTTGCCCCGGGTTTGTAGAAGTGGGTTTACCACGACCTCCGAAAAGTCCACATCCTGAGAGGATTGCGGAGCTAACGGCTAAGAGAGAAAGAAGTCTGAAGCAAGTCTTCATCTGGGTTTTAAGTTTAAAACAAATGCTAATATAGAGAGATAAATATGTGTTTTCCAAGCAGTAGGCGGTAAATCATAAATCTATGGTATAAACGCTTTTATTAAACGGCACACGGTAATTAGTATTGTTTCGGGACTTAATAGTCCCAAAATAAGAATGATTGAGCCGTTAAGCGAGCAAAAATGCGGGTTAAAACGCATTTTGAAAGGATCAAGGGGACTGGCATGTAATTGAAGCAAGGTGGGAAACCCCCGGTTATGATTAATATAAGCGAGTTTAGAGTAATGCCATTCGAGAAGAAGTGCGATGTGGTCACGTATTTCGGACAGTACCTGGCCCACAGGTTTTTAGGCGAGTGTAAGGTATTCCTTTATAATACCGACAACTTCTTCATTGAAGTTTATTATTCCCCGAAGTATCAGAAAGTGTTAATGATTAATGCTTTTGAGCAGGAAGCAGGATTAGAACCTTACTTAGACATGATTTCCTTGTCGGATCTCGATAAACGCCCGATCATTTGATTTAACAATTCGATTGCCGAATCAACGGAAGGAACATTTTCAATTGCGATCATGGGCTTGCCGCCCTGATCTTTTATTTTACATCTGCGCGCATTAGCCTGAACGAACTTCAGAATCTTACCGAAGACTTCGGAATTGAAATACGCATCGTTGTTACTAACAAAGAATCCGCGGAACCTTTCATTTTTTAAGCTGACCTTTTCAAAGCCCAGTTCTTCTCCCAACCAACGTAAACGAACCGAGTTAATAAGCTCCTGAACAGCCGCAGGAATTTCGCCAAAGCGATCGCTTAACTCCTCATTGAATTTTTTTAGCTGAGATTCATCTTTAATATTATCAAGACGCGCATATAGCTGAAGACGTTCACTCGTGTTATTGACATATGTTTCCGGGATGAGAATTTCAAGATCGGTTTCAATCACGCAGTCCTGAACAATGATCTTCGCTTTTTCAGCAAGCTCAACAGCAAACAATTCTTTGAAGTCGGTTTCCTTTAATTCCTGGATGGTGTCGTCCAGAATTTTATGATAGGTTTCAAAACCAAGATCGTTGATAAAACCGCTTTGCTCACCGCCCAATAAATTTCCGGCACCCCGAATGTCAAGATCACGCATGGCAACTTTGAAACCGTCACCCAGATCAGAAAATTCTTCAAGTGCGGCCAGCCGTTTCCGTGAATCGGATGTAAGCAACGATGCGGGCGGAGTTAGTAAATAGCAAAACGCTTTTTTGTTTGAACGTCCAACGCGGCCACGCATCTGGTGAAGATCGGATAGCCCGAACATGTGCGCCTGGTTGATGATGATCGTATTGGCGTTTGGAATATCAAGACCGGATTCAATGATATTAGTCGATACCAGTACATCATATTCGCCATCGATAAACTTCATCATGGCTTTCTCAAGCTTGTGGCCTTCCATCTGGCCGTGCGCGATTCCGATTTTTGAATCAGGAACGAGCTTATAAATGGTATTGGCAACAGATTCGATGTCATTCACGCGGTTGTGAACAAAAAATACCTGGCCGTTCCTGCGCAGTTCATGGCTTACCGCATCGCGGATAACTTTTTCATCGAACGTGTGAAGCTCGGTTGTTACCGGCTGGCGGTTTGGCGGAGGTGTTGAAATGATGCTGAGATCGCGTGCCCCCATTAATGAAAAATGCAGTGTGCGCGGAATTGGAGTTGCTGTTAGTGTGAGTACATCCACATTAACTTTTAATTCCTTCAACCGGTCCTTAACCTTAACGCCAAACTTTTGTTCTTCATCAACAATTAAAAGACCGAGATCCTTAAACTCCAGATCTTTGCTGACGATGCGATGGGTACCCACAAGAATATCAACCCTGCCCTCTTTAACATCAGCAACAATTTTCTTGATTTCTTTTTCAGTCCGGAAACGGGAGATGTACTCAACCCGAACGGGAAGATTGCTTAAGCGTTCGGTGAACGTGCGATGATGCTGCATCGCTAAAATCGTTGTGGGAACCAGCACGGCTACCTGTTTTCCATCGGTTGTTGCTTTGAATGCTGCGCGGATGGCAACTTCCGTTTTACCAAAGCCAACATCGCCACAGACTAAACGGTCCATCGGGTGAGGCTCCTGCATATCGCGTTTTACATCTTCGGTTGCGCGGGCCTGGTCGGGCGTGTCTTCATAAATAAACGAAGACTCAAGTTCGGCCTGTAAGTAGCTATCCGGAGTGAACGCAAAGCCGGGAGCGGTTTTTCGTTTTGCATATAAGCTGATCAGCTCTTTTGCAATGTCTTTAACCTTGCCTTTAACTTTTGCTTTTTTGGATTCCCACTCCTGCGAACCAAGCTTGCTGATCTGCGGAGGCGTTCCGTCTTTACCGGAATACTTGGAAATCTTATGAAGCGCGTGAATGCTTACGTACAGCAAGTCATTGTCCTTGTAAACAATGCGGATGGATTCCTGCTCGTGCCCGTTTACTTCTTTTTTTTCGAGACCCGCAAACTTGCCGATGCCGTAATCGATGTGCGTTACAAAATCACCGGGCTGTAGGGTATGCAGCTCGCGAAGCGTGATTGCTTTGGACTTCGAAAATTTTTCTTTTGAGCGATAGCGGTGAAAGCGTTCAAAAATCTGGTGATCGGTGTAGCAAACAATCTTTAAGGTTTGATCAACAAACCCTTCCCGTAACGCAAACTCAAGCGGTTTAAACTCCAGCTCAGGGTGGATCTCTTCAAAAATTTCTTTTAAGCGATCCTGCTGCCTGGCTACGTCAGCCGCAATAAAATTGGTGTATCCCTGCGCCTGATGCTCTAATAAATCTCCGGCCAATAATTCAAAGTTCTTGTTGAATGAGGGTTGAGCAGCAGCAGGCAATTCAAACGTAACGGGGTTCTTTACTGCTGACCGGCTTCCGAATTCAATGCGCTGAAACGATTCCGACCTGGTTTTAAAATCATCCGAAACTTCGAAAAGCTGTTCCGGTTTCAATACAACCTGCGCCCCGCTTTGCTGAATGATCTTATCAAACGATGCTTCCGCTTTTTCGAACGACTTTTCAAGAACATCCAGCGTTAGCTTAAAATCTTTAAACCATAAGCGTGTGGAAGGCGAAATGAAATCCAGCAGCGACTGTCGTTCTTCCTGCATCAGGCGGGTTTGCACGTTAGGAATGATGCTGATCTGCGTAAGCGTATCAACCGAAAGCTGCGAGCCGGGATCGAACGATCGGATACTGTCTACCTCATCACCGAACAACTCAATTCTATAAGGCAATTCGTGTGCAAATGAAAACACATCAATGATGCCTCCGCGCACGGAGAACTGGCCGGCCTCGTAAACAAAATCGGTTTTCTCGAAATCGTAACCGTGTAAAAATTCTTCCAGGAATGGAATTTCAAGTTTCTCTTTCAGCTTAACGGTAAACGTATTGGAAGCCAATGACCGCTTATTAATAACTTTTTCGGAAAGCGCCTCCGGGTAGGTAACGATGATATCAGGTTTTGTTTTTTCAGCAAGGCGGTTGAGCACCTCGGCACGCATGAGAATATTGGCGTTTTCAATCTCCGCAAATTCATACGGCCGTTTGTACGACATCGGGAAGAGCAGGATTTCTTTTCCGAGCAGGCTTTGCAAATCGTTTTGAAAATAGGCAGCCTCCTCTTTGTCTTGCAGCACGATAATATAGTCGTGCGGGTGAAGCTTGAATGTGCCGGCTGTAACTACCGCATCGAAGCTTCCGGCAAGGCCTTTTATGCGGAGGTTTGAATTTTCAGGCGCATGAATCCCTGCGGCTACGGTTTTGATTAAACCATCCGCGCAATAGATGTTCAGAAAATCTTGCGCCCTCAATTCGGGTACAAAAATAATCAGTATTAGATCAGGATTGTCAGGATTAAAGGATTTTCAGGATTTTTTGGTGGAGTGTTAACCTCAGCAGATATTTTGCGAGCATCTTTTGTTTAAGATTCTTTTTTCTTTGTCCAGTGTTTTACAACTTCTGCTGTAGTAAGGACATTTTTAAATCCCTTCTTCTTTAGTCCCTTTCTCAATTCTAAATCCCCAGTCCAAAGCTTCCCTTTCAGGTATTTGGTTAATGCTACAAAGTCGGTATCGTCAAGGTCTATTCCTTCGGTAACTTTCTCAGCGTCTTCCCATGTTTTTTGCGGGATTAACTCTAAACCGGTTACGGTTTTTATTCCACCAGCCTTTTTTAATGTCCTTAGCTAATTTGTCAACGTCCTGCTGTTTAGCCTGCGATTTGTCGGTTGCTTCTTTGTACGTCAGATAATTACAAGTCATCTCAAAAATACTCATAATGCGGTCATCCCGAGGAACGAGGGATCTTCGAACATACAGAACATGCGAAATTTGAAGATTCCTCTCCCGCTTTGGCGGGATCGGAATGACCAGACTATTTTTGAGATGAGTTCTAATAAGATTCTGAAGTCCCTCCGTATCAATGTAGGCCGGAAGCCTGATGATCACTTCATTTTTTGTTCGCTCAATTACCATTTTTTTGAATCTTATCTCTAAAATCGGTCTTTATTTTATTAAACGCAAAATGAGCATTGGGGAATGCTTAATGGTTCTGATCAAACCGTCTGCACAACGGATATTAGATCAGGATTAAAGATTCTCAGGATTTTTTTAGTGTTTAAAACGTTCCTGTTTTATGTACCCCTGGTTAGTACATCTACAATCCAGCGCAAAGAGAAAAAAGAGGCTGCCTTAATTTTAAGACAGCCTCCGGATTTATAATCCATTTAATGTTTAAGTATGGATTATCACTTTTATTGCTTTTTCCCGTGCGGCATTGCCGAACACATCATAGGCATCCAGTATCTGACTGAATGTAAACCGGTGGGTGATCAGCTTTTCGGGCTGAATTTTTTCACTCTCAACGGTTTTCAGCAGCATGGGCGTGGTGTTCGTGTTTACCAGCCCGGTGGTAATGGTGATATTCTGTATCCACAGCTTTTGGATTTGTAAATCCACGCTTTTGCCATGTACACCCACATTGGCAATGTGCCCCCCGGGGCGGATGATGGCCTGGCAAATATCAAATGTTTGCGGCACGCCCACGGCTTCAATGGCTACATCCACACCATCTTTCGTTTGCTCCGCCACTACTTTCGCTACATCTGTTTTGGCGGGATTAATGCAGAGGGTCGCGCCAAATTTCCGGGCTACTTCAAGACGGTTTTCGTCCATATCAATCATAATAATCTTGGCCGGTGAATAAAACTGCGCGGTCAGCAACACCGACAGCCCTATCGGGCCTGCGCCTACAATGGCAATGGTGTCGCCCGGTTTTACCGTGCCGTTCAGTACACCAATTTCGTGACCGGTAGGCAAAATGTCGCTCAGCATAACGAGCGCCTCTTCATTGGCATCTGCCGGTATGGGGTACAAACTGTTATCGGCATGGGGTATGCGCACATATTCGGCCTGAGTGCCGTCAATTAAGTGACCCAGTATCCAGCCACCGTCCTCACAATGCGAGTACATCTGCTTTTTACAGTATTCGCATTTGCCGCATGACGTAATGCAGGAAATGAGAACATGGTCGCCTTTTTTGAAATTGTTTACCGCGCTGCCGGTTTCTTCCACTACGCCTACTCCTTCATGCCCCAGTATTCTTCCTTCGGTTACCGCGGGCACATCGCCTTTCAGGATGTGCAGGTCGGTGCCGCAGATGGTGGTTTTCAATACTTTTACCACTGCGTCCGTGGGGGCAATAATGCCCGGCCGGGGCACATCTTTCCATTCTTTTTTTCCGGGGCCGCCATACACCAGGCCCTTCATGGTTTTTGTGTTTTTGTTTTTGGAAACTTTTTCGGGTTCCATTACATCGGTGTTCATAATTTTTTTGTTTTAAGGTGGTACAGAACTTCACATCATTACTACGTACAGAACCTGCGCAGCCCCGGCAAGGGTTGCGGCAATGGCCTCAATCGCGTGAGCGAAAACCGGAGCTGCGCACGGGCTGTCAAAACTTTACTCACAGATAAATAACGGTGAACAGCTTCAGATTTATCCTGACGACTGTCAGGTCTTTTGCATGATTCTTATCAGTGTGTCTGACCGGGAGGCCATCAAGAAAAAATATCTAAAATGACATTTCCCAATACGGGAACTTTTATGTACCTTTAATAAAAGATTAATACTTGAGAGTAATTGCGAAAAAGGTACTCCGAGAGTTCTGGACTAAACATTCGGACTGCGAACAACAACTTAAATCATGGTATCGGGAAGCTGAAAAGAGTGAATGGAAAAATACCAATGAAATCAAAAAGGAGTATCCGACAGCAAGTATTCTTAGGGACAATAGAGTTGTTTTCAACATAAAAGGGAACACCTACCGAATAATTGTTAAAATTAATTTCCACTATCAAATGATGTGGATACGATTTGTCGGGACTCATAAAGAATACGACAGAATTGATGCGAATAAAATTTGACGACTATGAACGTAAAGCCAATAAGGACTAAAAAGGACTACCAACAAGCATTGGACAGACTTGAGTTAATTTTTGACGCTAAAAAAGGAACTAAGGAAGGTGACGAACTTGAGATATTAGGCATATTGATTGACCAATACGAAAATGAATATTTTTCAATTGACTTACCGGATCCAATTGAAGCCATAAAATTCAGAATGGAACAACTTGGTTATACTCAGACAGATTTAGCGAAAGTAGTTGGGCTTAAAAGCAGGGCAAGTGAAATACTCAGTAAAAAGAGAAAGTTGTCGTTAGAGATGATCAGACAACTCCACGACAAGCTGAATATTCCGACTGACGTATTAATTCAGGCGTACTGAAAACGGCACGGACCGCGAACCCACGGTTGTCCGATTGGACTACTTTTCATACCTTTGCTTCGTGGACAAAAAACGTGACCTCCTATTTTATAAGGGCTACTTCCAGGACTTCTATGACGACCAGACAACCAAGGTTCAAAAGAAAATTCTTTGGACTTTGAGAATACTTGAAGACCTGGACAGGATTCCAGAAGTTTACTTCAAGCATTTAGAAGGTACGGACGGACTTTATGAAATCCGGGTTCAAAGCGGTAGCGACATTTTTAGAATCTTCTGCTTTTTCGACAACAATAATCTGATTGTAATCGGGCATGGATTTCAAAAGAAAACTCAAAAAACACCTGACAGAGAAATTGAGCGGGCTGAAAAAATTAAACGTGAGTATTATGAAGAAAAAAAACGTAACAACCCTAAGTGAGTTTATCGATAAAAAGGTCGGTAAAAGGGGAACAAAGAAAAGGGACAAATTTGAAGCTGACTATGAAGCTTTCAAACTTGGAGTGCTTATTCAACAGGCAAGACAAGAAAAAGGACTGACGCAGGAACAAGTTGCTGAGTTGTCGGGGACAAATAAGTCTTACATTTCAAAACTTGAGAAGGATTTAAAGGACGTTCGGTTTTCGACACTTCAGAGAATCATAACGGAAGGACTCGGTGGACATCTTGAAATTTCAATTAAGTTCTGACAAGGAGCCGGCACTAACGTGTGATACAATCGCTGTTTTCAAATGCTACACACGAGGGAGATCTTCAGGACTTTTTTGATCGCCTGCCTTCCCGGATGGATTGGATGATCAATAATTTCACGTTCATCCGCAGCAGCTCGATTTTTTGATTTAAATTGGAAAACGCAGTAAGAAGCTCGTCCTTAGATGGGCGCGTTTCTTCCCGGATGTTGGCCGAATCAGACATGTTGGGTAGTGGTTATTTCCGAACGCACAATAAAGATAGCAGAAAAAGATTATGTGCCGCAACCGGGACGAAACCCCGAAAGGCTATGGGGGTTTCCCAAAAAATCAACACTTTTAACTATTGGATGCCATACAGTAAATATATGCAATTGCATATATTCAAGTGTTAGCACCAATACCGCAAAGACATGAAAGTACTACTAATCGTTATTCTGACAATGACTATGACTTTAAACTGTTATAGCCAAAAAATAGAAGGCAATGACATATCGGACTTATTAATTCCTTTGACTCCCGGTTTCAATGACAACATCCATATTAGCATCGATAAAGAAGCTAAATTCATCATGTGCGGAGAACTTCATGGTGTACCTAGTAACATGACACTTAAATATCAATTTCTAACGCATACATATAAAAATAATAATGTAAGATACTTGGTAATAGAAGCCGGACCTGCAG
>CAZIGG010000008.1:1964-50806 GCA_964538575.1 uncultured Roseivirgaceae bacterium | reverse complement strand
CTTTAATTGAGAGAATTTTAGTTTTTACACAGCCTCTAACTTCCGCGCCAGTGTGCGGATTACAGAAAAAATATAAAGAACTGCGAAAGGGAAAATGAAAAGAGAACTAACTTCTTCTTTGACTATTTTACTTACTTCGATATTTATTTTGGGGTGTTCAAAAAATAATATTTTGATTACCAACAATGAATCAATGAATCCAAACTGTAAAATGCTAGAAACAGCCTTTACTTATTCTCCAGAATTAATAGGCGGATTGGAAGATATAATTAAGCTTTTCGATGCAAAGGATTCTTCTTATATGAAAATTCTTAAGATTAATTTGAAGTATGATAACTCCTATCCAAAGGCGAAAATGATGGTTCTGGACAAGAGTAACTCAATAGCCTTATATGAGTGTAAGGACAACATAATTGTCGAAAAGAAAGTAGGTGTAAAAACTCCTACACCAAGACTGAGACAAAGTGAAATTGAATTAGGAAGTTTTCATTTTTTCTGTGGAAACAATATTGTATCAAGTATTCCAGTTGTGATATTAATTAAAGAAAACAATGTTGCTAAAATGCGATTAATGACCAATGTGGAGGACTATGAGTCTTTTTTAAAGCTAAACGATAGTAGATTAAAGAATTCAATTGCATTACTTGAGTTAATAAGTCAAGAGTATGACTTTTAATTATCATAGGGTGATGTGGATGACAAACAGGTTTATTTCTAATCTTTAGACGGCAAAACGGCCTGTTGCGTTACATGATCACTTCTTTCCATACAATAAGCGGCTCATCCGCAGGCGAGTACAGGGAAAAAGGCAGCAAATTCATTGCACTGGCATTTCCGGTTACTTCGGAAGATGATGTCAAAGCCCGGTTGGTTGAGGTCAAAAAAAAGTATTTCGATGCCCGCCATCATTGCTATGCGTATGTGCTGGGTGCAGACAAAAGTAAATCCAGGGCGTACGATGACGGGGAACCTAATCATTCTGCCGGTGATCCGATTTTAGGTCAGATCCGTTCAAGGAATTTAACCAATGTGCTGGTTGTTGTTGTCCGGTATTTCGGAGGCACCAAGCTTGGCGTGGGCGGGTTGGTAACGGCTTACAAAACTGCTGCTGAAGAAGCGTTGAATAAAATTGAGATCATTGAGAAGCAGGTTGAAGCAAAGTTTTCGTTACACTACGACTATAAGTTTACGCCCGAGATCATGCGGCTCGTTAAAGATTTTGAGCTGCGAATTGAGAACCAGGAATTTACAGATCATTGCAGTATGAATGCCTCCATTCTGCTGAAGCAAAAAGAAAATTTTTTAAGCAAGATAGCCTTGATGAACGCTGTGGGTATCCTGGTTAAGATCAGTCTTAACGATGCCTGATCAGACAAGCATTGCTTTCAATACCATGAAGCAGGCGATTAAGATTATATAAAAGAGGATTAGACTTCCGTATAGGGCAAGCATGAATTTTAAGAAAGATTTTATCCAGCTCAGTCCGTGCAGTTGTTTGAAAAGCAGCACCCAATGAAAAAATACGGAGGCGGAGAATATACACAATAGTACAATGGAAATACTTTCTGAAGAAGTAAAAATTTTACTAATGCATATGAACGCAACCGTGATGGACATGAGTATGACCGCCTGACCCCACATGAAGGTCAGGGTTATCAGGTATTCTGTAAAATTGCAGCGCCTGAAAACGAGTAAGCAGCCAAGCGCCAGAAATGGAATAAATAATAAAAAATAAAATGTTAATCCTTTACTGAGAACAGCAAGAACTGCATTAAAGAAGTCACCGAGCGCTTCAATTGAAAAGGGGGCATGACTATTAAATAGATATTCCCGTCCCCGTTCAAAAGACAGTAAATCTGTTTGATCTTTTTCCAAGAACAACTCAACCGATACTGCCAGGTAGAACAGTGTAACAGCTACCAGCAAATATTTCAGCGGGCTAAAATATGACTTTGTTTTTCCGCCCAGGAAATCCTGTATCATGTACCCCGGACGCACCATAAGATCTTTAAACGTTTTCCACAATCCATGATCTATCTCAAATAAATCCTGGTACAACAGCCGCCATAAGTAGGAAATGCTAAACCGCTTAAAAACCGGTTGTCCGCAGTTGCTGCAATATTTACCCGACAGTTTTTCGTTGCAATTCTTACAATGTCCGGGTTGGTTGTCCATAACAGTTCTTTATCTTACAGCGGTAAAAAGTAGTAAATGTTTCCATGAGCAACAACCGCACGCCCGCGCTCAGCTTTATTTTCGTAACGCTTTTACTGGATGTTATCGGCTTCGGGATCATTATCCCGGTAATGCCCGATCTGATTATTGAGCTCTCCGGAATGGCCGGAGCAAAAGACTCATTAAGCTATGCTTCCAAAATTGGAGGATGGATGATTGCTGCATATGCGATCACGCAATTTGCTTGCGCACCCATTGTAGGAGCGTTAAGCGACCGGTTCGGGCGCAGGCCGGTATTGTTGGGATCACTTTTCGGTTTTGGCATTGATTATCTTTTCCTGGCGCTGGCGCCCTCGCTCTGGTGGCTTTTCTTAGGACGCATCATTGCCGGTGTAATGGGCGCAAGTTTCACTACAGCAGGCGCTTACATTGCTGACATCAGCACGCCTGAAAAGCGCGCACAAAATTTCGGGATGATCGGGGCCGCGTTCGGACTTGGATTTATCATCGGTCCTTTGATGGGCGGCTTGCTTGCGGAGTATGGAACGCGCACACCATTTTTTGTTTGTGCAGGACTAACGTTGCTGAACTGGCTTTTCGGCTTCTTTATTCTTCCCGAATCGTTGAAGGAAGAAAACAAAAGAAAATTTGAATGGAAACGTGCGAACCCGGTGGGTACGCTGAAAAGCCTTACGCGGTACCCGGTTATTTCAGGACTCATACTTGCGCTCGCATTTATATACGTTTCGTCCCATGCGGTACAAACAAACTGGGCTTATTTTGTTAAAGAGAAGTTTAATTGGACTGCCGCACAAATCGGCTGGTCGCTGGCCGTTGTTGGAGTTGCGTTTGCCGTTATCCAGGGTGGATTGATCCGCATCATAATCCCCAGGCTTGGGCAGGAGCGGAGCGTTTATTTCGGCATTGCTTTATATGCGGTTGGATTTTTATTGTACGGCCTTGCCACGGAAGGCTGGATGATGTACCCGGTCATTATCATCTATTGTTTGGGAAGCATTGCCGGCCCGGCTTTACAAGGGATAATGTCATCATCAATTCCGCCTAACGAACAGGGAGAGCTTCAGGGAGGCTTTACGAGTTTAATGAGTCTGGCAGCCATCGCTGGCCCGTTGATGATGAACGGTGTCTTTGCCTGGTTTACAGGTGACAATGCCCCGGTTTATTTTCCGGGCGCGGCCATGATTTTAGGCGCTGTGATGATGCTGATCAGTTCTTTGCTCGCGCGAAATACGTTAAAGAAACATCGTGTTAAAACCACGTAATGAAACCGGTATTCATTTTTACGTTGTTAGTTATGTTCCAGCAAGCTTCTTTTAAGGAAACGCAGCGTACGTACAGCCGTGTTAAAACTGCCTATACTGAAAAAGATGTAGCCGTGAAACAATACTTTGCAGATAAGAACCTATCGATGGATAAGTTTCAATTGTTTTTGAGGGCGTTTAAGAAAGAACAAATCCTGGAGGTTTGGATAAAAGAAAAAAATAAAGAACAATTTACGCTGCTTCATACGTATAATTTTTGTTCTTCTTCCGGAACGCTGGGACCAAAAAGGAAAGAAGGCGACCTGCAGATTCCGGAAGGCATTTACTACATCAATCACTTTAATCCGCTAAGCAATTTTTATCTGTCGCTGGGAATTAACTACCCGAATGAATCGGATAAAATTTTAAGCGATAAAACGCACCCCGGAGGCGCGATCTACATTCATGGTAATTGCGTAACAATTGGTTGTATTCCTATCACCGATGATAAGATAAAAGAACTTTACGTGATCGCGGTTGAAGCGAAAAACGGGGGTCAGGAAAAAATTCCGGTGCATATTTTCCCGGCAAAGCTTGATGCTGATGGAATGGATTATCTCCGCAAGGAAACATCAATTGTAGAAACCATTCGTTTTTGGGAGAATCTTCAGTCTATTTATCAGGATTTTCAATCTTCCAAAAAACTGAAGTCTGTTAAAGTTGATAAACTTGGGCGGTATAGTCTGCAATAAAAAAGCCTGCTATCACTAACAGGCCTTAAGTAACTTTTGTTTTTACTTAAACGCGTTCACCCTCCTTATTCATCACTTTAGTCTGAATCTGGATGGATTCGCTATGAATAAGCTTCAGCATTTCTTTGGTAAATTCTTCGCTCAACCCCATCGCCATACTCATAGCCAAACGTGTGGCAATAATTTCCTCCCAGCGGTTTACCTGTAGAATCGTAACATTATTCTCTTTTTTATACTGACCGATCTTTTCAGAGATCGTCATGCGCCTGGCCAGCTTTTGCATGATCTCATCATCTAATTGGTCGATCTGCTCGCGCAGCACGGCAAGGGTATCTTTGAAATTCTTGTTGTCGGTAGAGGGTTTACGGGCCACCAATCCTTCAATAATATTTCCCAGAACTACAGGCGTTACCTGCTGCTTCGCATCGCTCCACGCAGCATCCGGGTTGATATGGCTTTCAATCATTAAGCCACTCATGTTCAGGTCAAGCGCTTTCTGACAGATCAACGCAATCAAATCGCGGTTACCGGCAATGTGACTTGGATCGCAAATAATATCCAGCTCCGGAATGCGTGTTTTTAATTCAATCGCAAGATCCCACATCGGTGCATTTCGGAACGGGCCTTTTTCAAAAGAAGAAAATCCGCGATGAATCGCTGCAAGTTTTTTAATTCCTGCTTTGTTCAACCGCTCCAGCGCTCCGATCCACAATTCAAGATCCGGGTTAACCGGGTTCTTCACCATCACCGGAATGTCAACGCCCTTTAATGAGTCGGCAATCTCCTGAACGGAGAATGGGTTTACCGTTGTGCGCGCGCCAACCCAAAGGATATTTACACCAGCCTTTAAACAAGCATCAACATGCGCTGCGTTGGCAACCTCTGTAGTTACAGGCAAACCGGTTTCTTTACCCGCCTGGATCAGCCAGCTCAAACCTTCCGTTCCAGCGCCTTCATACTGCCCGGGCCGCGTTCTGGGTTTCCAGATACCGGCACGCAAAGCGTTCACTTTACCCGTTGCGGCAAGCTGTTTTGCTGTTGCTATCGTTTGACTTTCTGTTTCCGCGCTGCACGGTCCGCTGATCACTGCCGGCAAGCCGTTTGTCGGCAGCCAGGTTGACATTGCTTCAAGCTCCAATTCCTTCTTCATATCACAAAGTTATTTATTTTCTGTTACTGTTTTTGTTTAAGCTCTATTCCATTCAATACCTCCCGGATGCGGTTGGCTTCTTTCATGATCTTGTGAAGCTCTTTGACGTCACGCTTCATCAGGTGATATTGAAATTTTTGCAGGTGCATGATGTATTCCAGCAGCGCCTGGCTCAGGTGCTCGGCATTCTGCTCGAAGATTGGCGCCCACATATCAGGCGAACTTTTCGCAAGGCGAACCGTGGATGAAAAACCACTGCCTGCCAGTGCAAAAATATTTTTCTCATCACGTTCAATATCCAGCACGGTTTGGCCGAGCAGGAATGAACTCACGTGCGAAAGATGCGACACGTAAGCAACGTGTTTATCGTGCTCGCCTGCATCCATATAAATGGTGTTCATCTCCAATGCAGTGAAGATCTTTTCGGCCAGTGTTAAAGAGTGTGCCGATGATTTCTCCTTTTCGCAGATGATGTTGGTTTTGTTTTGAAACAATCCGGAGAACGCTGCGGCCGGCCCGGAGTTTTCCGTTCCGGCAATCGGGTGTGAAGCAACGAACTGGCCGCGGTTTTTATGATTCAGCACCGCTTTGCATACCAGGCTTTTTGTTGAGCCGGTGTCAATGATTACTGCGTCTTTTTTAACAGAATCCAGGATGGAGGGGAGAAGCTGGCTCAGCACGCTTACCGGAATGGAAATGATGATAAGGTCTGCTGCAGCAATTGTTCTCCCTTCTGTGTCTATTGTGCTGACCAATCCAAGCTCAAGCGCCTTTGCTGCGTGATCTTTATTTAAATCAATGCCGGTCAGTTCTGTGACAAGACCTGCTTTTTTCAGGTCGAGCGCCATGGAGCCCCCGATTAATCCCAACCCGATGATTGTTGCTTTCATGTTTACGAGCGTTAGCGGTTTATTTCAGACGTTGGATTTTGCGTGTACAAATCTTTCAATCCGGCCGGATGCTTCCTTCAATTTTTCAACCGGGCTGCATAATGAAATCCGGATGAACCTTCGGCCAGCCTCTCCGAAAATGAAACCCGGGGTGATAAAGACTTTTGTTCCATATAAAATTTCATCGATCCATTTTTCAACATCGGCAAGGGAACCGGGAGCCTTTGCCCAAACAAACAAGCCCGATTGCTTTTTCTCGTATGTGCAGCCCAGCACATCCAAGATTTTGTGTGCGGCCGTTCTGCGCTCTGCATATATTTTATTCAATTCCGTAAACCATTCGCTTGTTGATTGTAGCGCTTCAACGGCTGCATGCTGTAAGCCCAGGAACATTCCGGAATCCATGTTGCTTTTAACTTTCAATACGGCATCTATAAATTCTTTTTTTCCGGCAACCCAGCCAATGCGCCAGCCTGCCATGTTGTGCGATTTACTTAATGAGTTCAGCTCCAACGCAACATCTTCCGCGCCTTCGATGGAGAGGATGCTCATCGGTTCCTCGTTCAGAATGAGGCTGTAGGGATTGTCGTTTACAATCAGGAAATTGTTTTTTCTTGCGAGATCAACAAGCTCTTTCAATTCGGCCCGCGATGCAATACGTCCGGTTGGCATGTGCGGGAAGTTGATCCACATGATTTTTACCTTCGAAAGATCAGCTTTCTTCAATGCTTCAATGTCGATGCCCCACTTCAGTTCTTCTTTCATCGCATACGTCCTGATCTTTGCGCCCACAAGATTAGACACGGATGAATAGGTTGGGTAACCCGGATCGGGAATCAGCACTTCTTCACCTTCATTTACAAATGCCATCGAGATGTGCATGATTCCTTCTTTCGATCCCATCAACGGAAGGATCATGGTTTCAGCATCAAGCGTAACGTTGTAGGTGCGCTTGTAAAAATCAGCAATACCTTTTCGCAGTTGAGGAATGCCTTTGTAATTCTGGTAGCCGTGATTAGCCGGGTTCTGTGCGGATTCAAGTAATGCGTTGATAGCGGAAGGAGCAGGCGCCATATCCGGACTTCCGATGCCGAGGTTGATCACACGATGTTCAGGCGTGTCCAAACCGCGCACTTCAGCCAGCTTTTTGCTGAAGTAGTATTCCTCCACTGCGTTTATGCGTTTCGCTGTTTGTATCATACCTAAAATTTGATTTGCGCTTTTTTGTACTCTCCTAAAATATTCAGGTTTTTTACCTGCCGTAAAATGTCGCGCATTGCTTCATCGTAATTTTTTCTTTTCTTCCATTCTACATCAACGTGGATCGAATATTCGCTGGGTCTTCCAATGATCGGAATAGACTGGATCTTCGAAAGGTTAATGCTGTATTCTTTAAAAGTTGTGAGTGCATCGGCCAGACTGCCAACATGATTGGCCACTTCAAAGCTGAGCGAAGCTTTATTGCTTTCGGTCTTTCCATTTCCTCTTCTATTAAGGATCAGGAACCGGGTAAAGTTTTTCTTATTGGTTTCAATTCGTTTCTCCAGAATGTTGAGTCCGAATTTTTTAGCGGCATGTTCGTTCGCAATAGCCGCGGTGTCTTTTAATTTAAAATCTTTAACACGCCTTGCGGAAACGGCTGTATCATCACTTTCGCGGATTTCAACTCCTTTCAAAGAGAATAAAAATTCCGAGCACTGCCGGATGGCCATCGGGTGTGATTCGATGGATGTTATATCATCGAGCTTAACGCCAGGCAATGCCAGCAGGTGCATGTGAATGGGCAAATACAATTCACCCACAATGCTGAAATGATAGTCTTGTAACAGGAAATAATTTGGAAGAATGCTTCCGGCAATCGAGTTCTCGATAGCCATCACGGCAACGTCAGCTTTTCCGCTTTTTAACGCCTCGCAGAGCCTGTGAAAAGACAGACACTCAATCGTTTCAATCGGCTGATCGAAATAGGTGAGCGCAGCAACTTCATGAAAGCTGGTGGCTATACCCTGGATGGCAACGCGTATTTTTTTCTTCTTTATCATATTAAAACAAAAAGTCCCCCGATTTTTCGGGGGACTTCCTTGAGTTCTTGTATCGTTTCAATTCAGCAACAACACTCTGCTCTTTCAAGTCCCGCCCGGGTCTTAAAATAGAAGTACCAAAAGTAAAAGAATGAGTGGCTGAGTTTCATTTGCTTTCTTAACTGCATAAAGATAGAATCATTTTAACAGAAGCTGCAAGGCTGCACCGCAACTTTTTGTGAAATTTTGTGCTAATGCACGTTAGGGAGGTTGCAGGCTTACCGATCTGTTATACCTTTGCGGCAAAGAATTTAATCATGAAAAATATCTTAAAACTATTGTTTATAGCGGTTTTTGGAATGTTAGCGGCCTGCGGAAAATCAGGTAAAGATTCGCCTGCGGGTGATCCGGTTGCAGAAAATACAAACCAGGCTCTGTATAATGAAGCTATGGATATTCACGATGAGGTAATGCCGAAAATGGGCACGCTCATGTCAGTCAAGCGCAAGCTGAAGGATACGCTTGCTACCCCGGGACTTAACGAAGCTTTGAAGAAAGATATCGAAGGGCGTATACAGTTGGTGGACTCTGCGCATAAATCCATGATGGATTGGATGCATGGGGTTTATCCGCCAGAAGACAGTACGGAGGGAGAAGACTACCGACAATATATTGAAGCCAAACTTGAAAGTGCCAGGAAGATGAAAGCGCTTATACTGGAAGCGATTGAAAAAGGAAAACTATAATGTCAGAAATATTCTCCATGGAAATAAAGCAAATCCCCCTGAATGATCTTCACGTAAAGCTTGGCGGCAAAATGGTTCCCTTTGCAGGATACAATATGCCGGTTCGTTATTCATCAGATATTGAAGAGCACATGACCGTGCGCAATGCGGTTGGCGTGTTTGACGTATCGCACATGGGTGAATTTTTAGTAAAAGGCCCGAACGCGCTGGATCTCATTCAGCGCGTAACCAGCAACGATGCCTCCAAATTAATTGATGGCCAGGCGCAATATTCATGTCTTCCAAACGAAACAGGTGGGATTGTTGACGACCTGATCGTTTACAAGAAGAAGGATGATGACTATATGCTCGTAGTAAACGCCAGCAACATTGATAAAGACTGGAATTGGATCAGCAAGTTCAACACAAAAGGAGCTGAGCTGAAAAACATCTCTGACGAGATCTGCCTGTTTGCTGTACAAGGCCCTAAAGGGGTTGTGACATTGCAAAAACTCACCAACGTTGATTTAAGTACAATTAAATACTATCATTTTGCCATCGGTGAATTTGCCGGTGTGCAGGATGTGATCATGTCAAACACCGGTTACACGGGCGCAGGCGGGTTTGAGATTTATGTGCATAAAGATCATGCTGAAAAAGTGTGGCATAAAATATTTGAATCCGGAGCGGAATTTGGTATTAAACCAATTGGGTTAGGCGCGCGCGATACATTACGGCTTGAGATGGGTTTCTGTTTATATGGAAACGATATTGATGATGCAACTTCTCCGTTAGAAGGCGGCTTAGGCTGGATCACCAAATTCACCAAAGACTTTACGAACTCATCTGCCATTAAAAAACAAAAGGAAGAAGGTGTTAAGAAAAAACTGGTAGGCTTCAAAATGATCGATAAAGGTATTCCGCGCCACGATTATGTTATTAAAGACGCTGCCGGTAATGTTATCGGTAAAGTAACCTCCGGAACAATGTCGCCCATGCTGGGTATCGGAATCGGACTAGGCTATGTAACAACTGAACACTCAGCCGTTGGGTCAGAGATTTTTATTGATGTGCGGGGGAAAGCGTTGAAAGCTCAAGTCAGTAAGACACCGTTAATTAGCTAATTTGACGATTCGTTGATTCGATAATTGGCCATAATCGAATTAGCAAATCAATAAATCAACATATCATCTTGAAAACAATTGATGTTTGTCTCTCACCTGAACTTATGCACCTCTATTCGGTGGAAGACAAGTCTGTTGTGGTGGTGGATATTTTGCGGGCTACCTCTTCGATGACAACTGCATTTGCACATGGTGTTGACAGCATTTACCCGGTTGCTAAGCTGGAAGATTGTCGGCTGATGAAAGCCAAAGGATATCTCATTGCAGGTGAACGCGATGGCGAAAAGGTAGCTGATTTCGACTTGGGCAATTCGCCATTTGAATACATGGCTGAAAACCTGAAAGGGAAGCGCATTGCGCTTACTACAACTAACGGAACACAAGCCATTGCCAAATCGATTGGCGCCAAGGAAATAATTATTGGGGCGTTTTTAAATCTTTCAGCGGTTGCAGAGCATTTGATAAAAAGCAACAACAACATACTGATTGTATGCGCTGGCTGGAAAGGGAAAGTTAACCTGGAGGATACCGTGTTTGCGGGAGCGCTGGCTGAAAAGCTAAAAGGTCGATTTACCGATGCATGCGATGCGCCACTGATGACAAGACATCTTTACAATGCTGCAAAGAATGATATGGCGCAATTTCTTAGTGAATCAAGCCACGTGAGGAGATTAAATAAGCTGAATATCCATGAAGACATGGCTTTCTGCTTAACCTTCGATAAATACAAAGTTGTGCCCGTGTTACGTGACGGTACATTGCGCTCTTAAACGCGGATGTATATTTTCCTCCGGTCCATCCAGAATCCGATCAGCCAGCACCCAAGCATAAACAGCAAGGCAAAAAGCAACGATGCAGTTTTAGGCGGTGTCCCTTTACTAAGGGCCTGGTAAATCAAAACATATAAACTTCCGTTTTTAAAACTTATGCTGTATAGCAGCGTGATGAGCACATTAGAAAGAATGTAAATCGTCAGCGGGTTGCGGCCAAACACAACAAAGAAGTAACTCCATTTCGAAAACTTCTGAACTTCCAGTATTCCGATTAAGATTGCAAGGATTACCAAATCGAACCCAACCGTTAAGCTAACAAACGAACTTGTCCAGATTTTTTTATTAATCGGGAAAAGACCATGCCACACCAATGCAATAAGAAGTAATCCTGCGCCTACGAATAACAATCTTTTTAGCGTAGCGGTATTCGTGCCGTTCTTGCGAATGAATTCTCCTGCGAGGTAGCCGCCCAAAACATTTACTACAGCAGGTAATGTACTTAACAAACCCTCCGGATCAAATGGAATCCCTTCGCCTGTATACAGATGTTTTTTCCCAAGTATTAAGAAGTCGAGATTGTTACCGGTATAACCGGTTATGCTATACGGATCCGGACTGTATCCAAAAAAGAAAAGTATCGCCCAATAAATCAACAGCATGCTAATGCTTAGGAAAACTATCTTCCGCCTGGATACATAGTGGACGATAACGACTGCTATGAGATAGCACAACGCAATGCGTTGCAACACGCCCATGATACGAAGCGTATCTACAGGAAGCAGTGTGCCGGTTTCGAAGTTTATAAACGGAAACCAGTTCAAGAGTAATCCAATCAGGAAAATTAAGAAGAAACGTTTAAGCGTTTTCTTCCAGAAGGTCCGGTCTCCTGCATCAATATCTTTATTTCGTGTAAAGGCAAGCGAATTCCCGACTGCAAACAGGAAAGAAGGAAATACCAGGTCGGTAAGTGTAAATCCGTGCCAGGGAGCGTGCAGCAGTACGGGATAAACATCGCTCCACGATCCGGGTGAATTAACGATGATCATCAGGCACACGGTTAACCCTCTGAAAACGTCAAGTGAAAGAAATCGCTGTTCGTTCATGCAGACGAAATAACTACAAGTCATCTCAAAAATACTCATAATGCGGTCATCCCGAGGAACGAGGGATCTTCGAACATACAGAACATGCGAAATTTGAAGATTCCTCTCCCGCTTTGGCGGGATCGGAATGACCCAGAATATTTTTGAGATGAGTTCTAGCTTAGTTTTGGATTCGACTTATGCCTGTCGTGATCTCTCAATGTTTTCTTCTCTAAATTTTTCTGAAAAGCTTCCGTTAAGTTCACTCCGGTTTGATTGGCTAAACAAATCAGCACCCAAAGCACATCAGCTATTTCATCACCCAGGTCTTTGTTTTTATCCGATTCCTTTTCTGACTGCTCGCCATACCTGCGGGCAATGATGCGCGCAACTTCCCCGGTTTCTTCCGTGAGGATGGCCATGTTAGTCAGCTCATTGAAGTAGCGAACACCATGCGTTTTGATCCATTGGTCAACTTGTGTTTGGGCTTCTTGTATAGTCATGATGTTCGAAGTTAGAGGCTCGAAGTTCGAGACTTTGGTGAAAAATTAAAAAAAACTGCTTTTCGAACCTCGAACTTCTAACGTCCAGCCTCGAACTTCTCAAAATCAATATCCATCACCTCAAATTTCTGCCACCCGGTAAAATCAAAATGCCACCACTCTGAGCTGTTCACTTTAAAGCCTTGCTTTTGCATGGTATCAATAATGAGCTGGCGGTTCTTCCGGATCACCGGGTCTTTCACAGGCGTTGAGGGCCAGGCTTCTTTCTTAAAGGAGTCGTAGCCTGTTGGCATTTCAAGTTCTTCACCTGTTTTCAGATTAATAATCGTCATGTCAATTGCGCAGCCGCGGTTGTGGCGTGAGCCTTTATAAGGCGAAGCAACATACGTTGTGTCTTTATAAACTTCATAGAACTTTACTGTCGCGGAGTAGGGGCGGTAAGCATCAAAGATTTTTATTCCTAATCCCTGCTTCGCTAATTCAGCTTGTGCTCTTTTAACAGCTTCTGCCACGGGCTTTCGGGCATATGCTTTTGCCAGGTTGTAAATTTTTTCGCCCGTGAAATTATTCGTGGTAGCATACCGGATGTCTAACACAATTCCAGGAATAAATTTTTCAAGATCAATAAGTTCCTTTTCAGGATTATTTTTAACAGTTTTTAAATATCCTTCATAGTCGGTAGGTGTAAGGCCATATTTGTTCTGTGCAATAATGGCTGTAGAGATAATACAGAGAATAATCAAAAACGATAATTGTCTCATTTTCAAATTTTCAAATTGTTAAATTATTTCCTGTCTTTCGTATCAATAACAATCGTCACCGGCCCGTCATTGAGTAAACTTACTTTCATATCTGCGCCAAACTCACCGGTCTGAACGGTTTTTTCAAGTCCGGTTTCAACGGCTTTCACAAACTTCTCATATATCGGAATGGCTACATCCGGTTTTGAGGCTTTTATATAAGAGGGTCTGTTGCCCTTCTTCGTACTGGCATGCAGCGTAAACTGGCTCACTACAATCAAATCCCCGCCATCCTCTTTTACGCTTACATTCATAATGCCTTCAGCATCATTGAAAATCCGGAGGTTCACAATTTTGTTGGCCAGCCAATCGATATCTTCCTGTGTATCAGTGTCTTCAATGCCTACTAAAACAAGCAGACCCTTTTTTATGGAGGACTTCACGTTACCTTCAATGGTCACAGAAGCAGAAGAAACACGTTGTAGAACGGCTACCACTTTGACTTAGTTATGTTTTAAAAATTCTTCGGCAGTCATGATAGCAATTTGAGCTTTCCGATAATCTTTGGTATTTCGGGTAAGAAGCGTGTTGAGATTATTCTGGATGCAGGTATAATATTGAATGGCATCCTCGAAATCTTTAAAGTCGGATGACAGCGCTAGTTCTACAATTTTTTCATCTACCGATAATGTAGTTACAAGAATTTTAAACTTCGTTAGAATTTTTCTTGCCTGACCCGGAGGGTATTGCTTTGATAGTAAATAATTCAGATTGGCAAATGTAAGCGATGAAACAAATAAGCTGACTTCTTTACGATCCGCTTTTGAGAATAAAACTGCAGCGTGAAGATAAAAGGGCTCACGCTCTGACAGAAGATCAAGCGCTATATCCGTATCAATAAAAACCTTTTCCAACTATTGATACTTTTTGGTCAGGAAATCAGCATAGGATTTTTTGAGATTACCTGAATCCTTTAAAATTCCGGAAAGACTCTTTACCAATGGCGTAATTTGCTCTTGCCCGGACTCACTCTTTGTGCTGGTTATTTTTTGCAAGTAATTCTCCACAAGTTTTGACAGGCTGGTCTTCCTTTTCTGTGCATATTTTTTCGCCTGTCGTATTACGTTTTGTTTAACTTTCAAGGTGAGTTTTGTTTCCATTGTACGTATTTTAATGTAAAATTAGTACGTATAAATTATTATGCAAGTTGCTACTATGCAGATTGAAATTGTGCATATTTTAGCATCTTAACCCTCAAACCTTATGAGAAATCTTCCCTGGAAAAAGATTGCCATCGGAACAGTTGGCATAGCTGTTTTTATTCTGGCCATATTTTATTTCACCCCGGGCAAAGGAGCAAAGACGTCAAAATTTGTTAATCCTGCTTTTGGCGAATACATCTCTTCCTACACAGCGGGAGTTTTGCCTTCCGGGTCGTATCTCCGTATCGTACTGGCAGAGGAAACGGCTGACTCATCTGTTGTGGGACGGGAAAGTTCCGTGAAGCTTTTTGATTTCAAACCGGCTGTAAAGGGGAAGACAGTTTGGCTGGACAAAAGAACGGTCGAGTTTCGTCCTGAGAAAAGATTGACTGCCGGGCAGGTTTACGAAGTTGATTTCTCGTTGTCAAAACTGATCGGGAATATTCCGGCAGAGCTTAAAACATTTAAGTACACCTTCCAGGTTATCCCGTTAAACTTTGAGGTTTCAATTGAAAATTTAAATACGTATGTAAAGACTGATCTGAAGCGCCAGAAAATTGAAGGCGTTTTACAGACATCTGACTTTGCTGAGAACGAATCGATAGAAAAAATGCTAACAGTTCAGCAGGATGGGAAAGCGCTACAAGTTACGTGGGCTCATGCCGGGGAAGGAAAGCGCCACAATTTTGTTGTTGAAGAGGTAGCGCGCAAGGAATCGGCAAGCAAAGTGACCTTAACGGCCGATGGAAAAGCGCTTGGCGTAGAACAGCGTGATGAACGTGAAATTGAAATTCCAGCGCTGGGTGATTTTAAAATCATTAGTGTTAAAGTAGAGCAAAGCTCCACTCAGAGTATCATCGTCCGGTTTTCAGATCCGCTCAGCGAAAAACAAAACCTCGCAGGACTTATCAGTGTGCGTGGAGCGGGAACACTTGATTTTGAAGTACGCGATAACGAGATCCGCGTGTTTCCTCCCGTACGGCAAACCGGGTCCAAAACACTAACCATTGAGGCAGGCATAAAAAACATATTAGACTACCGGTTAAAAGAAGGCGGATCGTATGATGTTGTATTCGAACAATTGAATCCTGCTGTTCGGTTTACAGGCAAGGGAACTATTCTTCCCAGCTCGGATGGACTTATTCTTCCCTTCGAAGCAGTGAACCTGAAAACGGTAGACGTTCAGATTATTAAAGTTTTTGAAAAAAACATTCTTCAGTTCCTTCAGGTAAATCAGCTTAATGGTGGCGCTGAGCTTCGCAGGGTTGGCAAGCCGGTTTTGAATAAGGCGATCTCTCTTGATAATTCCGGTGTTACAGATCTTGGAAAATGGAACCGGTTTACGCTCGATCTTTCAACCCTGATCAACACAGAGCCCGGTGCAATCTATCAGGTGCGTATTGGTTTTAAAAGGTCGTACATCACGTACGGATGTGCGGATGGTGAGGAAACTCCGGCCAGCGATCAACTGGCTTTTGAAACAGAAGAAAGCTGGAATGAACCCGATGGTGAAAACAGCTATTGGGATTCCTACCAGGATTATTATTATGATGAAGACTATGATTGGCAGCAACGCGATAATCCATGTCACTCTTCCTATTACCGAAGCAACCGAACCGTTCAGCGGAATGTCCTGGCTTCAGACCTGGGGCTGCTTGCAAAACGCGGAGGTGATGGCAATACAATTGTTTTTGCCAACGATTTGAAATCCACAAAACCGCTGTCAGGTGTTACGGTTGAGCTTTATAATTTCCAGCAGCAGGTAATCGGCACGGCTTCAACCGATGGAGATGGAAAAGCAATTATTCAATCCAATAAGGAAATGCCTTTTGCGTTGATTGCCAGGCATGGCACGCAACGCGGCTACCTGCGCATGTTTGACGGAGAGTCGCTGTCTATCAGCAGTTTTGATGTCGGGGGAGAGCAAATCAGCAAGGGGCTGAAAGGATTTTTGTATGGCGAGCGTGGTGTCTGGCGCCCGGGCGATTCCCTCTTCATGACGTTTATGCTGGAAGATAAAATGAAGCTGCTTCCTCCCAAGCACCCCGTGGTGTTTGAGCTCCAAAATCCGCAGGGACAGGTAACGAGCCGGTTAGTTCGCTCGGGCGGAGAAAATGGTTTTTACAAATTTGCCACTGCCACTGCTTCCGATGCACCTACCGGCAACTGGACAGGACGTGTGAAAGTGGGAGGAACAGAATTTTCACAGCCGGTGAAAATTGAAATGGTAAAGCCCAATCGTCTTAAAATCAATCTTGATTTTGGTATAGAGAAAGTTACAGCCGGGAATAATAATGTCTCGGGTACGCTCCAGGTTAACTGGCTGCATGGCGCGCCCGGCCGCGGCCTGAAGGCTGAGTTTGAAGTGCTGCTCACGAAAGCTGAAACGAAATTCCAAAAATATCCGGATTACACATTTGAAGATCCTTCGCGCGAATTTTACAGCGAGGCACAGCCAGTGTTTGAAGGGTTTGTAAATGAGGAAGGACGCGCTACGGTAAACGCGACCATCGAAGCTCCTTCCAACGCAGCCGGCATGCTCAATGCAGTATTCCGGGGCAAGGCGTATGAAGAAAGCGGTAATTTTTCAATCGATCGGTTCAGCCTTCCGTATTATCCTTTTAAATCGTTCACCGGGATTAAGCTCCCTCCCGGAGATGCAGCGCGCGGAATGTTACTGACCGATACAACCCATCAGGTAGAGGTTGTCACGGTTGATGCCGATGGTCAGCCGGTTTCGAGAGATCGCGTAGAAATGTCAATCTACAAATTGCAGTGGCGCTGGTGGTGGGATAATTCAGAAGAAAATGCAGTGTACCTGTCCAATTCCTATGCGCGCCTGCTGAGCAGCGGAAACATCTCGACTGCAAAAGGTAAAGGATCCTGGAATTTCAAAATAAAATATCCGGAGTGGGGCCGTTACCTTGTTAAAGCGTATGACCCTGTCTCGGGTCACAGCACTGCAAAAATTGTTTACATCGATTGGCCGGGATGGGCCGGTCGTTCACGCGGAGGTAACGAAGGAGCAACGATGCTTGCTTTCTCGTCCGGCAAACCCGCCTATAACATAGGAGAAAAAGCTACTGTCACGATTCCGGGAAGCGGGCAGGGCAGGGCACTGGTGAGCATTGAAAACGGAAGCCGGGTGATTGCCAGTTATTGGGTGGAAACTCAGAAAGGCGATACGCCTTTTAACTTCGATATCACCAAAGAAATGACTCCGAATATTTTTGTTCACATCACTTCACTGCAGCCGCATGCGCAAACCGTGAACGATCTCCCGATAAGGCTTTACGGTGTCATCCCTATTCAGGTGGAAGATCCCGGAACGCATCTTGAGCCTGTGCTTGAAATGCCGGATGTGCTTGAACCCGGTCAGGAAGTTGTAATTAAAGTTTCGGAGAAATCGAAACGTAAAATGACCTATACACTTGCCATGGTGGATGAAGGGTTGCTTGACCTCACGCGGTTCAAAACACCTGATCCGTGGAAGCGCTTTTATGCACGGGAAGCATTGGGTGTAAAAACCTGGGATTTGTATGACAACGTGATGGGCGCATTCGGCTCACGATTAGAACGGCTGCTTGCCATCGGTGGAGACGGAGAAATGGCAGCTAAGGAAGACGATGCAAAAGCAAACCGTTTCAAGCCTGTAGTCAAATATCTTGGTCCGTTTACGCTTGATGGCGGTAGCAATGAGCATCGGTTCACCATGCCGCAATACATCGGCTCAGTGAAAACTATGCTGGTGGCCGGTTACGAAGGCGCTTACGGATCAGTTGCAAAAGCAACACCTGTTCGTAAGCCGCTGATGGTGCTGGCGACCTTGCCGCGTGTGCTGGGGCCGGAAGAAAAATTGAAGCTTCCGGTGACGCTTTTCACGATGGAAAAAAATATTAAAAATATAAAAGTGGAAGTGAAAGCTTCCGGGCCGCTCCAGGTGACGGAGTCGGTGAAGAACATAGCGATGTCAGGAAGCGACATGACAATTGAGTTTGATCTGAATGTGAAAAGCTTGTTAGGTGTCGGAAAAATTGAAGTCACGGCATCTTCCGGAAATTACAAGGCAACCGATGTTATTGAGATCGATATCCGGAATCCAAACCCACCTGTAACAAGTGTTCAGGAAGGTTTGCTGGAAGCAGGCAAAGCCTGGAATGCCAGCGTGGCGCCTGTTGGTATGGCCGGAACAAATTCCGCCATACTGGAGATTTCTTCGCTTCCTCCCATCAACCTTGGGCAGCGAATGAAATACCTGTTGCAATATCCTTACGGATGCATTGAACAGACCACCTCATCCGTTTTCCCTCAGCTCTATCTCGACCAGGTGAAAATGCTTACCGATGGAGAGAAATCAGCCATCCAGGCTAATGTGCGGGCAGGCATCGAACGGCTTAAATCATTCCAGCAGCGCGATGGAGGGTTTTCATATTGGCCGGGAGCAGAAAATGCCGACAGTTGGGCGACAACGTATGCAGGCCATTTCCTTATTGAAGCAGAAGCAAAAGGATATCTTGTGCCTAACGAAATGATCAGGCGCTGGAAAAAATATCAGCGTAACAAGGCGCAGGACTGGAGGAAAAATCAGGAATACTCCAGCAGCGAATTGATTCAGGCGTACAGGCTTTATGCATTGGCGCTGGCTGGCGATGCGGAGTTGAGCGCCATGAACAAGCTGCGTGAGCAAGGAAACTTACCGGCAACGGCAGCATGGATGCTGGCCGCTGCGTATGCAAAAGCAGGACAGGATGAAGCAGCGAAAAAAATTATGACTAATCTTCCTGTTACCGTACAACCCTACCAGGAAATGGCATACTCGTATGGGTCCGATCTTCGCGATAAAGCAATTATCTTAGAAACACTCATCCTGCTGAACGAACGCGCGAAAGGATTTGAGCTGTTAAAAGATATTTCAGCCTCCCTCAGCAATTCATCATACTGGATGAGCACGCAAACGGTTGCCTGGTGCCTGAAATCCGTTGGAAGCTTTGCAAGCGCTGAAAAAAGAGGTGATCTTAAATTCAGCTACACGTATAATGGCAAACGGGTAGAGGCGGGCACAGAACTCCCTTTTGCACAGGTTACGCTTCCGGTGGACGGAGTGAAATCTGCCGCATTAAAAGTTGAAAGCGAAAGCAAAGGTATGTTGTTTGTCAGGCTCATTGCAGAAGGTACTCCCGCAAGAGGAAACGAACAGGAAGAGGCAAATAGCCTGAGTATTAATGTTTCCTATACCAATACGGATGGCGCCCCCGTTAATCCGGCACGGTTAGCGCAGGGTGCAGAATTTATAGCAGTTGTATCCGTATCGAATCCGGGCACGCGTGGCGCTTATAAAAATCTGGCTATCAACCAGATCTTTCCTTCCGGATGGGAGATTAACAACCTGCGCCTGGATGAGGCAGAAAGCAGAATAAGTGGCGATGTGCCTGCGTATCAGGATATTCGTGACGACCGCGTTTATACCTATTTTGATTTAGCGCCCCGTCAGCAAAAAACTTTCCGCGTGCTGCTCACCGCAAGCTATGCGGGTAGCTATTATTTACCTGCTGTCAGTTGCGAGGCTATGTATGACCGCAGTATTTATGCCCGGACAAAAGGCCAGCCGGTAGAAGTGGTAAAGGACACGGCTATTCAATAACAGTATGAATATGAAAAGATATTGTGTTACTATAATCTTTCTGCTTCTATGCATTTGTACGCAGGCTCAAACACCGGAACAAGCGGTTCTGGATCTCTCTAAAAAGAAATTTGGTTTGATGATCCGGATGAAATATGATTCGCTGGAGGCCGTGTTGGAGGAGCGGCTCTTGTTTGTCCATTCCAATGGCTGGACAGAAACAAAGCATGAATTTATTGAGGATATTAAATCAGGGAAACTTCGGTATAAAAATATCCAGGTTTCTGAATCTTCTGCACGCATTTATCCTTCAACGGCTATCGTGAATGGCAAAGGAAAGTTTACAGTAACATTGGATGGAAATGATCTGGAACTTAACCTTTCCTACACGGAAGTGTACATTCTGAAAAACGGGAAGTGGCTGCTGGCCTCGAGGCATGCAAACCGATTGCCGTAGGGGAATCGTGAATGAAGAAGCTTGTTATCCGATATAAAAAATATTTTTTCGGACTGATAGCAATCCTGCTGATCGGATATTATTTCTGCCTGCCTTCTGTATTGTTTGAGGATCCGTACTCAACTGTTCTCGAAGATTACCAGGGTGAGCTTCTTGCGGCTTCGATTGCCGCAGACGGCCAGTGGCGATTCCCCGTACTGGATACTGTTCCGGAAAAGTTCGCAAAGGCTTTAGTCGCGTTTGAGGATAAACGTTTCTGGAATCATCCGGGCGTGGATGTGCTTTCTATTGGCCGGGCTATACAGCAAAATATTAAAGCCGGAAAAATTCTCAGCGGTGGCAGTACGATTAACATGCAGGTGATCCGGCTTTCCAGGAAGGGAAGGGGCAGAACTGTTCTTGAAAAGATGATCGAATCAGTTTTAGCTACCCGCCTGGAACTGAAGTATTCAAAAGAAGAAGTGTTGGCGCTCTATGCATCACATGCTCCGTTTGGCGGAAACGTAGTCGGGCTTGAGGCTGCGTGCTGGAGATATTTTGGCTGTGAACCAAAAGAGCTCTCGTGGGCCGAAGCCGCAATGCTTGCGGTATTGCCAAATTCTCCTTCCCTGATCCACCCCGGGAAGAACCGGGAAAAACTGCTGGTTAAACGCAACCGGCTTCTTGCCAAACTAAACGCAACCAACATCATTGATCAGTTTACCTATGATTTGGCGGTGCTCGAGCCTGTTCCTGCAGAGCCTCATTCATTACCGCGCCATGCGCGCCATTTGCTTGCGCACGCGGCAAAGGATGGGAATGCCGGGAAGAAAATAAAATCAACCGTGCAGCTTGCGTTACAGCAACGAGTGGAACAAGTTGTAGAAGGTCATCACCAGCGGTTAAAGTCAAACCAGATTTTTAATGCCTGCGCGATCGTGCTGGATGTTGAAACCGGAAATGTGCTGGCCTATGTGGGGAACACGAACACAGACGCTGAGCACGGAACAGATGTGGATGTAATTGTTTCTCCCCGAAGCACCGGCAGTATACTAAAGCCTTTTCTTTATGCAGCCATGCTGGATGATGGTAAAATACTTCCTAAAAGTTTACTGCCCGATATTCCTACAATGATCAACGGGTTTGCTCCTCAAAATTTCAACAGGGCGTATGACGGTGCAGTGTCGGCAGACCGGGCGCTTATCCGTTCGCTTAATGTTCCGGCTGTTTACATGCTCCGTGATTACCGGTACGAACGATTCCACCAGCTCCTGAAAAATATCGGGATGACTTCATTGAATCAGCCACCGGATCACTACGGACTCTCGCTGATTTTAGGAGGAGCGGAAGGCACACTTTGGGACATTACCGGAATGTATGCTTCCCTCGCCAGAACACTCAATCATTATTCAGATTATACCGCATGGAAAAATAAATACGACCGAAAGGATTTTCATCAGCCAACCTATGTAATCAAACCCGGTGTGCCTGAAAAATACATGGAAGAAAATTCGTGGCTGAGCGCGGCTTCCATTCATCAGACATTTGATGCCCTGAAAGAAGTCTATCGTCCGGGGGAAGAAACCGGGTGGCGTTATTTCTCAAGCTCAAAAAAAATTGCCTGGAAAACCGGGACCAGCTTTGGCTTCCGCGATGGCTGGGCTGTTGGCGTTACACCGCAGTATGCAGTGGGTGTGTGGGCTGGCAATGCAGATGGCGAAGGAAGACCCGGACTTACAGGAACTGAAACCGCTGCTCCCGTGATGTTTGATATTTTTTCGCAACTGTCAGGAACCAACTGGTTTCAGCAGCCTATGCCTGAAATGCAAAAAATAATGGTTTGCGCTAAAAGCGGTCAGCGGTACTCACAAAATTGTGAACAATCCGATATGGTTTGGAGCATTAAATCAGGTCAGAACTCGGTTCTCTGCAGCTTTCATAAAAAAGTACATTTGACCGCGAATAAAAAATTCAGGGTGCATAGTGATTGTGAACCCTTAGATAAAATAGTGCATGTAAACTGGTTTGTGCTTCCTCCCTTGCAGGAGCATTATTTCAAGGAGAAAGATGTTACGTACAAATTATTACCGCCCTTTCGGCCGGATTGCCAGCCGGCATCGGCCATTATTACTATGGATTTGATTTATCCAAAACCCAATGCCAGAATTTTTATTCCGCGCGAGCTTGATGGAAAAGCGGGAAGCACAATTTTTGAGCTTGCCCATCGCAATGCAGCGGCAACGGTGTACTGGCATGTGGATGGCGAGTTTATCGGCACCACAAAAAAAGTTCACCACATGGCGCTGAATCCATCCCAGGGGAAACATGTACTTACCCTTGTTGACGAAGCCGGTGAAACCCTTGAACGGCAATTTGAGATAATCTCAAAACGCTGAAGCCCGGAAGTTTGAGGCCTGAAATTCAAATTGTTAACAAAATTATCATAGCTTTATATAACTTTTTAATCTATGAAGGCTTTCTGTTTTTTGGCCTTGGCGATGTTCATATCATTCATTGCCTCTTCACAAGCCGATTCCACGAATAATTTTAATGAACCTTATTACGTGGTTATCGGGGCATTCTCCGTTCCGAAAAATGCGGTACGCTTTACGCGACAGGCTCCGAAGCATAACCTGTCAGCCAGGTTTGCGCTGAATCAAAACCGAAATCTTTATTACGTGTATGTGTTAACCACCGATGACCGTACAAAGGCAATTGAGACAGCGTTAGCATTGCGTGCGCGGCCTGATTCGCTGTTCAGTGATGCGTGGGTTTATCATGGCTCTTTTGAAAAGTCGAAGCAGGGCGAAGTAATTACCGGCAGGGACATCAGCCCGGCTGCTAAAACAACTTCTCCGGAAAGCGTAGCACAAAATACCGCTGCTCCAAAACAGGTTGTTCCAAAGGAAGAAACGAAACCTTTTATTTTTAAAATCGCACGGCTTGATGACGGTACGGAAGTCAAAGGTGATGTGCTGGTGGTGGATGCTGATCAGGCCCGGAAAATCGGAACCTACGATGGGAATAAAACGGTTGATGTACCTAAGCCAAAAGGTAAGTCGGGGAAGATTACCATGACGTGTAGTGTATTCGGATACCGGAGAATTCAGCATGGGTTAAATTATCTCGATCCGGCCGGTGACAGTGTGGAAGTACAGGACAGCACAATTGTTGTCCCCTTTCAATTAGTACGTCTGCAAAAAGGCGATGTGACTGTAATGTATGACGTGTATTTTTTCAAAGATGCGGCAATCATGCGCCCGGAATCACGATTCGAAGTAGGAAGCCTGCTCGAAATGATGAACGAAAATCAAAAATATAAAATTAAAATCCATGGCCATACCAACGGTAAAGCACACGGAAAGATTATCTCTTTAAAAGAAGGCTCTGAAAACTATTTTGCATTAAACGATACCAAAGAAGGATTCGGATCAGCCAAGAAGCTTTCAAAAGAGCGTGCTGAACTGTTAAAAACATACCTGGTCAATAATGGAATTGCTGAAAAACGTTTGGTGATAAAAGCGTGGGGCGGCAGGAAACCAATTTATGATAAGCTTAGCCCGCAGGCTCAATCCAACGTTCGGGTAGAAATAGAAATTCTCGAAAATTAATCCTTGCGCGGGTTGCTGTTTTACAGGCCAGCATGGGAGAACGCTGCAGGGAAGTTTTTTGTGCGTGGAGGAAAGATGTGCGGTGGCTTAATAAATATTTAGAAGGGGAGAGGAGTGCGGTGTAGGGGCAGTGAAAAAGCTGGCTCTGCTTCTAATCATTCTTTTGTTGAATTTTAAACTCAATTGGCGGGCTATTTTTAACGGCAGGTTCTAATAACCCCGCTGGAAGAAAGGATTTTGTAACCCTGAACAGGATAATTGATAAAACACAAACAGCGTATTTTAAAAAGGAAGAAGAAGTGGAGAAGTAGAATACCGACTTGCTGAATTTGAACAACGATTAAGTTTAGTTTAGGTAAAGTTAAGGGCAACCCTGAGGCTGCCTTTTTCTTTTTTTGTGATGTAATAGTTGCCTGGTGCAATTTTGGATAATTAAAAAATGCGGCCTGATGAAATTTATTCCGGAATAAATTTTAACAATTCGCTTAATTCTTTATCTGAGAGGGTTTCCTTGTCGGACTTGTCGTAAATGGAGAGCAGGTAAACAGTATTGACAGTAACGATAAAGTTAGTAATTACTCTTGCCCCACCGGATTTGCCTTTGCTTTTGGAAGTAATGGCCAGCCGTATTTTGTAGCAGTTATTTCCCAGTGGAGTGCCTTGCCTGGGGTTAGTTTCTAAGCTTTCAAATAAAGCCGTTAAATCATTCTTTAGGGAAGCGTATTTTTTACCCAGTTTTTTAAGTTCTTTTTCGAACTTGGGAATAGCTATAATGCTATAGCTCATCCAGTAAATCCTTGGCAGGTATTCCTTTTAACTTTCCTGCCCGGATTAGTTTCATTTCTTCAACTGCTTCTCTAATATCCTGCATCAACTCTGCTTTGGCATCAGACAGCGGAGTGGCTTTTTTTACAAAAGAAAAATTTCTGAGTACCTCCATAAAAAAGCCGGATTTGCTGTCGGGTATTTCTAATAATATTTTCATGTCATTGTTAGAATCGTTTTACAAAGATAAGAGAACCCCTTTAATGGATACGGGCTTAACAAAATTGAATTTGTTTTTCAGGTCAGAGATTTTGCAGCCTTTTTTCAGGTGCTCATGTATAGCATTCTTGTCTTCAAGCATTTTTTTGAAGATAGCTGCGCCTTTTGAGTTGGCGGTTTTTTGTACAGGAGCGCTTTTTTTCATGGCATGTAAAGATAATCAGATGCGGTCAATTTCCCCATCAGTAAGGCATATAACCCGTTTTTAGCCTTAAAAATTTCCCGTTACCGATGAATGCCTTGATCTTATCCAGCAGGGATGCGTTTAATTCAGCGGGAGTTACTTTGATAACGGTTTCCATACTGCATTATTATTTAAGTCGTAAAAATACGAAAAAACCCGGGCACACGTACAGCCTCGCATCTGCCCGTTAGAAGAAAGACTATGTAACCTTGAACAGGATAAATTGGCAAAACACAGGTACAATATTTCAAAAAGGAAGATGCAAGAGCCTGCAAACTATTTATGCCGGCATTCCAACTACCTTCTTTCCGGATGAGCCAAGTGCAAACAATGAGCGAAACATAAGATCCATAGTAACCGAAGTATCAGCAGCTTCCATTTTGGCTACTCTTGATTGGCTTGATTTTATACGTTTGGCGAGATCAACCTGAGTAAGTTTTTTTGACTTGCGCAAATCCTGAAGAGCTTTGCTTAAGGCAAGTTTAAGCTCAATATAGGCAGCTTCTTCAGATGAAAGGTTCAGGAATTCCACAGTATTGCCAACTTTCCATCCCTTTGCTTCAAGACGTTTTTTCTTTGCACTATTCATTTCTATACTCTTTATTAATTACTATCATACGTTCTAATCCGTTGCTTGCAAGTGTTAATCACTTGTTTGGGTGTTTGCCTGGTTTTCTTCTCAAAAACTTCCAAAACTACAATCGCGTCCGGGTAGGTCCGGTATACAATTATCTTGCGCGGCTTTCCGTTTTACAGGCCAGCATGGAAGAACGCTATAAGGAAGTTTTTTATGCACGGTGGCTTAATAAATATTTAGAGGGGGAGAGGAGTGCGGTGTAGGGGCAATTATCCGGTACTTAGCAGCAAGTGTTGTTTTTTTGTTAAATTTGTTGTGCATCAAAACACGGGCAGATGGATACAATGCTTATACAGTTAACCAATCAAAAAGCGGTGAAGCTTCTGCGCGAGCTGGAAGAATTGCACCTGATAAAAGTATTGAAGGAGAATATTGTTCCTGCCAGTCCCAAGCTTTCTGATAAATACAAAGGCGTTTTTTCTAAGGAAGATGCCAAAAGCTTTAACGAACATACGCAGGCAATGCGGAAAGAATGGAGCAATACCTGATAGACAACAATACAATCTCCAGCTATTTTTCCGGACTTTTTCCCGAAAAAGGGATGTCTTTTGTTGCAGATGTTATTGACCAGATTCCTTCTATTTCTGTTATTACACAAATAGAAGCGTTGTCCTGGGTTAATCCTGATAAAAAGAAAGAGGCTATTGTCCGGTCATTTGTAACAGATGCCACTATCTTACCCCTTACCTCTGATATTGTTCTTCAATGTGTTAAAATCAGGCGTGGCCAAAAAATCAAAACACCCGATGCTATCATCGCTGCTACTGCGATAGTATATAACCTTACGCTTGTTACCAGCGATAGCGATTTCAAAAACATTGATGGGCTGAATAGTATAGACCCTATGAAACTGTAAGGGTAAAATAAAACCGCTGGAGCAGCACACAACATTGCGCTCCATCACCTGGGCAGGGAAGGCAACGCGATCCGGTCAGGCTCAGCCATCGATCGGCACGTTCACATGACGCTCAGCGTGATACGAAGAACGAACCAGCGGCCCGGCTTCAACATATTTTAAGCCGCGCTTCAAGCCCTCTTCTTTATACATAGCAAACGTATCGGGGTGAATAAACTCGGCTACTTCAAGATGCATTTTGGTTGGCTGTAAATATTGACCGAGCGTGAGAATCATCAAGCCGTTGGCGACTAAGTCATCCATCGCTTTAAAAACTTCTTCGTGAGTTTCTCCAACACCCAGCATGATACCGGATTTTGTTCGTTTACCCGCTTCGCGGATCCGTTTGATCTGCTCCAGGCTTCGTTCATATTTGGCCTGCGGCCGTACCATGCGGTAAAGCCTGCCCACGGTTTCCATATTATGCGAAACAACTTCCTGGCCGCCTTCAATCATTCTATAGAGCGCGTCCCAGTTTGCTTTTGTATCGGGTATTAATGTTTCAATAGTTGTTTCCGGGCTGACGGCTTTCGTCTGCACAACGGTTTGATACCAGACTTCAGCGCCACGATCTTTCAGCTCATCGCGGTTCACCGAGGTAATCACTGCATGCTTTACACCCATCAGCTTAATCGCATCGGCAACACGCTTTGGTTCTTCCACATCATATTCGGTCGGGCGGCCGGTAGCCACTGCGCAAAATGTGCAACTGCGGGTACACACGTTGCCGAGAATCATAAACGTTGCGGTGCCCGCTCCCCAGCATTCGCCCATGTTCGGGCAATTGCCGCTTTCGCAAATTGTATGAAGCTTGTGGTCATCTACGAGCCTGCGCACTTTCGCATACTCGGGGCCAACCGGAAGCTTCACACGCAGCCAGTCCGGCTTACGCTTGCGGGTTTCTTCTTTTGATATAACGGGAAGTTCGATCATGGAATAATTGACAACGTGCAAAATGGCAATTGACAATTTTTGTCAATTGAAGGCTTGTCAATTGTCAGCCAATTACTAACAAACATTACTTACCGATAAGTTCCTTGTACTGATCAGCCGTTAACAGGCCGTCTGTTCCGCCAGCGACCTCTATTTTGATCATCCAGCCTTCTCCGTACGCATCTTCGTTTACTTTTTCAGGATTTTTATCCAATGCAGGATTTACCTCAAGGACTTTACCGCTAACGGGCATATACAGGTCAGATACCGTTTTAACAGCTTCAACTGTTCCGAAGATCTGGCCATGCTCAACGGTTTGGCCAACCGAGTTAATATCAACATATACGATATCGCCAAGCTCGCCCTGGGCAAAATCGGTAATGCCAACAGTAGCTGTGTTTCCTTCAATTTTAACCCATTCGTGGTCTTTGGTGTACTTTAATCCGGCAGGAATATTCATAGGATAATTAATTTTTAAGCGCCCAAAATTAAGGACAATTATTCATTGTTAAGCCCTAAATATAAACTTTTACTGTGCCAGGCTGAAGCGAACCTGGGCTCCGAAACGGGTTGTTGACCTGCGGAAGGCATTGGATACCACGGGGTCGTTAATGGTGTGTTCGTAATAAAGCTGGAGGCTAAGCTTTTGGTTTACAATGTACCCTACGTTCGGGCGCAACTGGAAGTTAATGTTACCACTGGTAATCCGGTTAGGAAGTTCAATCGAACGTTGAATGGTTTTTGTGTCGGCAACAGTTACGTTTAATCTAAAAGTAACATCATTCTTCAGTACAATGGTACGGCCCTTTGTCTTGAATGGAAGGCGGAAGTTGTTTTTCGTGTACCCGACTTCAACAGAAACATCTTTACTGTTAAGTTCCGTGATCTGCGCATTGGATACAAATAAAGATAATTCCCGTTTTGTTTTGTAATCGGCACGAACCGTCAATCGTTTTTTAGTGCGAATGTTTATACCGATCAGGGGCGAAAATTGTTCAGAGATCAGCACCTGGCTGATCACATAAATGGGCAAATTGCCGGTTCCAAAGGTTCCGTTGTTGTAATCTTCAATCGGTACATCAATGCCTATTTTATTGGGGTCCTGGTATTCCTGCGAATTGTTATAATTCAATACCTGGTAAAAGGATGAATACCCATGCGTAATGGTAATAGCCTGAAGGGCTTGTTTAAACGCGGGTATGTTAATCAAACCGTTGTAGGTGACCTGCCAGTTTGGTAAAGGTGTTTTCGGGAAAGGACTGAGGCTGACAGTTTGCGCATCCTTTCCTGTGTAAGCGGATATAAAAGAAGCGATCGTTACGTCCTGGTTTGTTCTGTTGTAGGTAGTTGTGTCCGGGTTTTCAAGATTAAACCGATCCCGGATAATATCCAGGTTATCTTCGAACTGATGAAAAATATCGGACGATATATCATCGTTGGTTCTGTTAAAAGAAGTAAGAATGCTGATGGTTGAAATTTTATACGTTCCTACCCGGCTTGGACTTAATGAATTAAATTCTTCACTGGTTTCGTTATACCTGAAAATTTCCTGGTAGGTATCCGTCACATCTTTTTTCACATCAAGCTGAATTTTGAAATCGGTAGTAGGATCGACCTGCGCACGAAGGGCCAAAGATTTCGTTCGTGATTGTGTGAAGTAGTTGGTAAGCTCCGGCTGCTTTGTCAGCCAGCCATTGCTGGCGGCTTTGAACCGGATGTCACCGTCCTGATCACCCAGCACAAATTGCCAGCCGGGAGCTCCGTAACGATCCAGTCCAAATAACCAGGGCGAGGGTGCGAAACCGGGTAATATGGTTCCTTCTATAATGGAATAGGTTCCGCTAATTGAACGTAACGACATCAGCAGACGTAATAATCCTTTTACGGCAGGTGCGGTAGTCCGGACAGTATCCGGCTGTTTTGTTTTGACGGGGTTTACCCGGGGCGGAGTATTGATATCTTTTAAGAAAGATATTTTGTTGTAGAGCTTTACCATTTCAATCCGGCCGGTAACCGTTTGGTCGCGGCTGTTCTGAATGATGTTTTTGAAATCAAGTGAACCCTCGATTTGCGGATTGTAAAGCGGCCCGGCACGCCAGTTATAGATTACCTGGTAACGGTATTCAAAACCCAGCCAGTCTGTTACCGGAATTTTATCAAGCGGAGCCACCCAATTGGCTGTAACGGCCTGATTGTAATTTTTCATCCGTCCAAAATTTTTGAAATTTTTCATCAGCTCTTCTTTAACGTTATCGCCTTCGCCTTCAGGCTCATCGAGAACCGTATTGGCAAGGGCGGCATACTCCAGGGAGAGATTTTCAGTAAGGTCCCATTTAAGGCCATACTTCCGGTCGAAAAGAAAATATTTCCGGTAATTAGGATCTGAACTTGTTTCGGAGTTTCGGTAAACTCTCTTTTCGAAGTAACGGTTTAAATCGGCTCTTACCAGAATATTGTTAGGCAGCAGACCGAATTTAAGCTCTTTCAGCCATCGGTAGTACGGTGACTTGAGCCCATCCGAGTTTTTGAAAGGCTCAATGACGCCAGCTTTTGCGGAATAGTTATAGGCAGCGCTACCACTGTACTGGCGTTCCACGTATTCATCGATCGTAAAGCTCCTGTTGATTCTGTCCCTGTAGGAATAGTTGAAGGATAAATTCTCGATATCGTACAGATGATTTACAGCCTGCGGATTGGTTTTTACCTTTCGTACGTTCGTGAAATTCATGCTCCGGGATACCGTTCGATCCTGAATTAAACGTTTGTAAGCATTGCGCTCCTCTTGAGGCAATGTGCTCAGAAATCCGTCAAGCCGAACATCGGGGTTAGCGGGATCATATTGCGGATTGATTGTAGTGTTGCCGTAGCTGAGCATCATGGGCAGCTTGATTCCCGTGTTGCCTAAGAAAAGCTTATCCAGGTTAACGGTGGCAGTAATGTCGTACGTGGTTGTTTCATCGCGCGAACGTTCACTTATTTTTGAGTTCACGCTTCCAAATCCAAAACCGGTGTAGCGGAACGCACCGGAAACAACGGCAAAGTCGGCCAGCTTGGTATTCAGCACGGTATTAACCGCCCATCCTGCGGTACGGTCAAAATCCGTCATGCGGAGCTCATTGGCCCACAAGCACACGGAATGAGATTTTTTATCGGGAGATTTTGGGTTTCGAACACCGATCATAATTACTTTCACTTGTGTCAGATCGGGTCGTCCTAAAATGCGGAAGCCGTGCCGCCCATCAACACTGGGCCCGTTAAGCGGATACAGTACACTAAGCGGTGAATTACTGTTATCCCGCTCAACCTTAAGTTTATAAAGCTGGCTTAGGGCGAAATTGAATTCATTCTCTTCCGGCCAAACCGCGCGTTCGTCTCCATCGTATGTGTTCTCTGATATTTGTAAGGGAATTTCTACTTCATAATAATTTTGATCGAAGTCGGTGCCCAGCCGCATGAATACGACAAGCTCATTATCTTCGGTAAGGGCACTGTTGGCATGGGTGAACATTTTGATGCGCCCGTAATTAAAGAAGTCCATGCCCACATTTTTATAGATCGCGCGTGAGTCACCATCTTTCAGGTCATCAATACACACCTGGATCGATTGCTCGTTAAGCTGCCGGGCAACAGAAGAAGTGTTGTCCCGGTCACGGATTACACCGGGCGGTACAACATACGGGGATTTAAGTTCGGTAGCCCGGGAGTTTTCTTCGATGTTTACTACGGAAATAGCAACGTTGTCATTACCAGGTTCGGGGTCCGGAATTATACCGCCTTCGCGAAGATTTTCTGTATATTTTCTCCACTGGGCGCCCACCATTCTGAAGTTAGCCATCCGCAACACTACCGGCTGCTGGAATTCGGTGAGGATCATGCGTGCGTAGCGGATCGAAGTAAAACCGCTTATGTTTCCGACTTTGTTTTTAACCTGCTGAACCGGGATGCGAAACAGGTACCATTTTACTTTTTCTGTCTGTCCCTGAACGGTAGCATCAATCTCATCGACAATGTATTCATTTCCCACCCTCAGATTGGCAGCCTTCAGGTTGATTTCGTATTCGTAATATTCTTCACTGCTTAGTTCGGTAATGGTAGCATCCACATTCAGGTCTTCATTATCCGGGTAAGGGCTTCCGGAGCGCGCAATCTGATCATTCCCTGAAAGAATCGGGGTATTGTTTTCCATGCCATTGTAGCCCTTATAACGTTCAAGAATTTTTGCATTCCTGTTGTCCAGTTCATCACCCAGGAAATATTGAAAATCATCGCCCGATGGGTCTGCAGAAATAAGTCCCCGGACCTCGGCCGGCAGCTTATCCAGGTAAACCTCGGCAAAATGGGTTTGCTCATTTATACTTCCGTTGCTGCTCGATAGTCCATCGAGCCCGACATCCTGGTTTTTGCGGGAGGAGGAGGAGTTATCAAATGCATTATTCAGGTACGACTGACTGGATACGTAACCCCAGGGAGTTGACTGCACCAGCCCGCTGTTCAGCAGATCGCCATCCGTGGGCAGGCCATTCTCAAACGCATGTTTTGAATCCGGCAGAAGATCTTCGGATATCGTACCCAGGTGAAACAGAAGCTTGCCCCCGCTGCCGTTGTTATTGGCGTTAAAATTTCCGTCCATAATCCTTCCGTTAGGAGTCTGGATAAAAGGATCCATCAGCCAGAATTCGATATACTCAATGTTGGCTTTGGTAAAGTCTACTTCTGTACGAATCGCGGTAGTAATGCCGCCCCAGTTATCTTTTGCTTCAGTGGGGCCAAACTGACCTGTGTTATCCAGCCTTGCCGGATCATAATTGTAAGGTCCGCGCTCGGTCGGATAATAGGCAACATCAAAAACCTGTTCGAAAAAATTTCCCTGCGTCAGGTTTTTGTATGGAAATATTTCCTGCGGAGTTACCGCACGCACGTAATGGTTGAGCAAATCCTCATCGGTGATGTTATCCGGTTTGAATTGCCCGCCATCCCGGTAAAATTGATTATCAACCTGGTACCAGGCGAGTTTTGCGCGCCTGTAACCGGCCTCAAGCCCCGACCCGTCAGTTGCGGCATATAAATTTTTGGGAGTAGCCGCCAGTTTCCACGCTGCCGGGTTTAATAATGAGTAGGGAGTAGCCGTGTTTTCAAAATCATCGATGTAGCCCGTACCATTCTCGTCAACAATGTTGGATGTACCTGGAAGCAACTGGGCAAACTCGGCATTCCAGCTAAAGTTAGAAAGCTCTTTTGTCTGGATGCCGGGAATTGCATCAATCCATTTGGTAAGCAGGCGGCTGTCTTTCCGGATGTTTACATCAAATCCATATTGTACATTTCGGGCCGGTTCTGTTCCAATAGCATTGCGCGAGATTAACGGCCGCTCATTGTAATAGAGAAGCGTTGATCCGAAATTTACATCATCGCTAAGTTTATAATCAAAACGCGCCCCCAGCAGCGTACGCGTTTGAAAGGCAAAGGGATCGGATTGCTCGTAATCGACCGTTATGTTTTTCCCCGAATTAAGAATCGCATCGTTTAAAATGGTAACGCGGCCAAACGTGTAATCCACCACGTAGTCAGATTGTTCCAGCAGGGGCGTGCCTCCGGCATAAACCCGGACCGAACCTGGCGTTACTCCGAAACCCGGGATCATAATTTCTTTAGAAGATCCGGAAGAATTATAGGTTCCCATCAGGTAGAACTTGTTTTTGTTCGCCAGTAATTGCGCCTGTGCCTTTGGTATTCGATAGAGTGTATCGAAAACGTATTTGTTAATAAGATAGGTTCGCTGCGGCTCTTCGGCAAAGGCTGTCCGCAAGGGTGTGTTAAACGGCTCCAGGTAGGGAAAGATGATCAGGCCTGTTTGCGTATTAACGGTAAGGCCGTCCACGAAGTCAAAGTTTCCGTCCCCGGGTGGATCACCAACCGGGTTAAGGCGGTCGAGTCCCATGATTTCAATTAACTGCCGGTTGCGGGCATAGACACCTTCCTGCAACTGCGGATTGTCAATACCGGTGCGGTCATCCCGGTAGATAACGCGAAGTTGAAAGCCATCCTGGGTAAGCTGGTTAACATTCAGGTTATAAATATTTTTCATCATCAAATCCCACATGGGCAATGTCCGGTTATTCGCGTCTGTTGGATAATATTCGCGGGAACGCAGGAGCTTTAAGAATATTACCTGCGACTCAGGCCGGGATGCGTAGTCTTCTGAAAGTTCGCCCACTTGCCAGGTGCCTTCGGCATTCGTGTATTCGTAAGCTACCGCCAATGCTTCATCGCTTTGAAGCTTGCGTGAAAGCGTAATGTAGCCCAGTTGCTTGTGGAGTGTGAACTCAGTAGGCGATAGTCTTCGCGCGGAATTTATTTTTTCAAAATCCGTTCCGTTAACCAACATAAGGCCTTGCAGGTCGCCAATAACTGCATCGTTTTCGCGGTTTACAGTGCTAAGTGTCTGGAACAATGTATTAGCTCCGTTGTCATTAGGAAAAGATGTACCGTTGGATGCTACCACATCCTGGTTATAAATAACCCGGGGCTCAGCGAGGTCAGCGAATCCGACTACGGACCGGAGTGTTTGGGTATCGTTACTGCGGTTAATCAGGTAAACTTCGATCCGGGTTACATTAATACCTGAATTTTGCTGCGAATTCAGCGCCCAGCGTTGATAATTATCCCGGAAATAATGACCTAAAAAAAAGTGCCGGCTTTCATCGTACTCGGAAGCAACAAATTGAAATTCGCGGCCCTGACCATTGCTGCCGCCCGGAATGTTGATCGACTCAACTTTGCCCCGCTGTGTGGAAGCTATTGAAGTAACAAACAACTTTCCGAATTGCATCTGGGCTTTAATACCGAACAGGTTTTGCGAGCCCTGGATGAGGGTGTTGTTTAACGGAAGGCTGACGTTACCGATCTCAAGCTTTTTTAAAATATCTTCCTTAAATCCTGTGTACTCAACTTTCATGTTGTTTTGAAAGTCGAATGAGTTATTGTTGTCAAAGGTGGCGCTGACGGCCAACTTTTCCCCAACTTTGCCGACAACGCTCATGTTAATCTGCTGATCAAACTCAAAACCGCCATTGCGCTGCTGCCGGATCGGCAACTGTGGATTGTAAATCCGCTGAAACGACCCTCCGAAATCAAGCGTTACAAATCCGCGCGGTATGAGTTCAACGTAACTTCCTCCAAAAATCCGGTCGAGAACGGGGCTAATGTAAATTTTAGGAATAATTCCGCGGTTGGTTACCGCACTTTCACCATCAATGCCGCGGGATTTATTCTGCCAGTAACCTTTTAACATTTTCCTGTCCTGCAAGGCTTTGAATTCCTCAAACGACATGGTCGTTACGGGGCGATAGTTCAAGTCCCCGATCTTTTCATAAATCGTATAATTGAGATTCGAATCGAGTTCTACATCGAGGTTAACTTTTGTGGGATCTTTCAGAAAGAGCGGGGATTCCGTAGGTGTATTTGAAAACGGGTCGCCATACCGGTCGCGGATCCGGAATGTAGGCTTGCGGCTGGGCTTGTACTCCTGGGTTTTGATTGTATCCTGTTTAAGGCGTGTGGAATCCTGACGCTCCTGGAATGCTTCCGCGCGGGTGTGGATCACACCAAACCATGCTGTCAGCAAGGTAAATACGACAGCATGTGAGAGATTTATTTTCTTCACACAGGTCAAGCGAAGCTTAGGCGTTTTTCAGGGCTTGTTTAACTAAATCTTCTAAAGTAATGGTATTTCCTGATTTTTTCAGGACGGTGTCCACGCTTTTCTCGGCCACATTCCGGGCTATACCCAAGGTGACCAACGCTGATAACGCCTCGTTGCGCAAAGTATTGTTCCGAACTCCCGTGCCGGTTGAAAATTCTTCGTATGAGTCTTTTTTGAGCTTGTCTTTCAGCTCGATAATTACACGCTGTGCCGTTTTTCCGCCTATGCCTTTTATCCGCTGAAGGGCAGCCGCATCATCGCTGATAATTGCACTTCTCAGCTCATCAATAGACATATACGAAAGCATTACAATGGCTGTGCCCGGGCCCACACCATTCACCGACACCAGCAACTGGAACATTTTTTTTTCTGCCTCTTTGCTGAAGCCGAACAAAATGTGCGCGTCTTCGCGAATGTTCAGGTGCGTGTACAGCAGGATATTTTCCTGGTCTTTTATTTCTCCGAAGGTTTGGAGCGAAATGTTAACATGATAGCCGACTCCGTTAACGTCAATGATAACGAACGTTGGGTCTTTGTGAATAAGTTTCCCTTTCAGAAAAGCAATCATGCGGTTTTAAAATTTTAGATTTACGATTTTAGATTTACGATTTATCCATTCTAAAATCATAAATCTAAAATCAAAATTCTTTAGAGGTGGTCGTCTTGATCGTGAAGCTGCGCGTCCACAACTGCGATGGCAGCCATGTTAACGATCTCGCGGATCGAGCTGCCCAACTGTAATACATGAACAGGTTTTTGCATGCCTAACAGTACCGGGCCTATAGCTTCGGCCCCGCCAAGCTCCGTTAATAATTTGTACGCAATGTTCCCGGATTCAAGATTTGGAAAAATGATTGTATTTGCGCCTTCTTTCGATAAGGCGCTGAACGGAAAACTCTCCTGCTGAATCTCCGTGTTGAAGGCAACGTTTGCCTGGATGTCTCCATCGATCACCAGGTCAGGATATTTTTTCTTCGCTAACCGCACTGCCTCACGCGTTTTTTCTGGCACCTCACCTTTTGATGACCCAAAGTTTGAATAAGAGACCACAGCAACACGCGGCTCCATATCAAAGAATTTCACACCGCGGGCGGTTAATCCAATGATGTCAACTAACTGGTCTGCGGTAGGATCAACATTTACTGTTGTATCGGCAAAGAAGAATGTTCCGCGCTTATTGAGAATTATGTACATGCCCGCTACACGGCTTACACCTTCGGCAATGCCGATGATGTGCAGTGCGGGTAAAATTGTTTTGGGATAGTCTTTTGTCAAGCCTGACACCAACGCATCGGCTTCACCCACTTCAACCATCATGGCGCCATAGTAATTACGATCACGCAGCAACTGCTGACAATCCCGTAACGACAATCCTTTCCGCTGGCGTTTCTTATACAACACTTCGGCAAACTGCTCTACCTTGGCATTTTCTTTTCTTGGATAGATGATCGGACAATTGAGGTCAAGACCATGCTCTTTAATCAGTCTTTCAATTTCATCCTTATCGCCTAATAAGATCGGTTTCGCAATTCCTTCATCCTGTAGGATTTGTGCGGCCTTAAGAATTTTATGATGATGCGCTTCTGCAAACACAACCCGTTTAGGATCTGCTTTTGCCCGGTCAATGATGCGCGTCATTAATTTCTGATCGATGCCTATGCGTTTCAATAACTCCGCGTGATAAGCCCCCCAATCCGTGATTGGCTTTTTTGCTATGCCCGAATCCATCGCAGCTTTGGCAACAGCAGGAGAGATGGAGGTGATCAATCGCGGATCAAGCGGTTTTGGAATCAGGTACTCCGGCCCGAAGGAAAGTTTGGCGTCACCGTATGCCTTTACCACCATATCCGGAACCGATTCTTTCGCCAGGTTAGCAATGGCATGCACGGCAGCCAGTTTCATTTCTTCGTTGATCTCGGTTGCGCGAACATCAAGCGCTCCGCGGAAAATGTATGGGAACCCCAACACGTTGTTCACCTGGTTAGGATGATCGGAGCGGCCTGTTGCAAGAATAATATCTTTGCGGACTTTTTTGGCGAGGTCATATTTAATTTCCGGATCGGGATTAGCAAGCGCAAATACGATCGGATTTTTTGCCATTGACTTGATATTCTCCTCCGTCAGCACATCCGCTACCGAAAGGCCGATGAAAAAGTCAGCGTCCTTTATGGCTTCGCTCAGGGAGGTAACTTTTCGTTTTGTAATAAATTCCTTTTTGATGTCATCGAGGTCCGTTCGGCCTTCATGGATCGGGCCTTTACTGTCGCACATCACTACATTTTCCTTCTTCACGCCAAGCCGCAGGTATAGCTTCGTACAGCTTACGGCAGCAGCGCCCGCGCCATTTACAACAACTTTTATCTTTTCGATTTTTTTACCGACTACCCCCAATGCATTCAGCAAGGCTGCTGCAGAGATAATTGCCGTACCGTGCTGATCATCGTGCATGATGGGAATGTTCATCTTATCCCGAAGCTCCTGTTCAATTTTAAAACACTCAGGCGCTTTAATGTCCTCCAGGTTAATTCCTCCAAAGGTTGGCTCCAATGATTTTACAATGTGAATGAACTTGTCGGGGTCCATTTCATCGATCTCAATATCAAACACATCAATGCCCGCAAATTTTTTGAAGAGCACGCCCTTGCCCTCCATTACCGGTTTGGAAGCTTCGGGACCAATGTTACCTAACCCAAGCACGGCTGTTCCGTTAGAGATCACGGCCACAAGATTTCCCTTTGCGGTATACTTATAAACATCCTCTTTATTGGCAGCAATTTCCTTGCACGGCTCGGCCACACCGGGTGAATAGGCAAGCGCCAGGTCAAGCTGTGAGCTGAGCATCTTGGTGGGCACTACTTCAATTTTTCCGGGCTGGCCCTGCGTGTGATAATTGAGGGCATCTTCCCTTCTGATTTTGATAGACATCGTAGTCGATTTTAGAACTGCCAAAGATAGTATTCTGGCTCTAAAAAGGGGCATTTAGCAGTTGAAACCTGCCGGATTGAGGACTATAAAAAGCAGAATGGACGTGTTTTACAACTATTGTGCTACGATGAGCTTCTGCCCCGGCTGCAGTTTGCTGCTGCTGAGGTTATTGAGTGATTTTAATTTCTCGATCGTGAGTCCTTCAAACTTCCTCGAAATGTCCCACAGGGTGTCGCCTTCCTGAACGGTATAAGTTTTTGAGCCCGGCAGCGGGAGCGGTGTAACCGGCTTTGCCTGGCTTGCGGCTGCTGTTGACACACTTCCTGCAGGCTGCTTTAACCAGATGTTCAGTCGCTGATTTACGCGGATTGTATTTCCGCTGATGTTGTTCCATGTACGAATGTCGGCAACCCGGACGTTGTACCGCATCGCGATAGAACCTAATACATCCCCGCTTTTTACACGATAAACAATCTGGTCGCGGCCGTAGGTACTCTCCTCGGATGTTTTCGCAAGCATGTCAAGTTCTTTCTTACCAACTTTTGAAGCTGAGTCCAGGATGGCAAAACGATTGAGCGCCAGAACTTCCTTGGCGATTAACGGTACGCGAACAATTTGCTTTTTGCCTTTATACGGAACAGCGTTACGTTGTACAGAAGGATTTAGTACCTGAAGATCTTCCGTACAGATACCGGTTAAGCTGGCAAATGTCTCAAAGTTAAAAAACCGGTCTAAGTGAAGCGTATCGTAAGGCATCATCTGTTCTTCACCAACGTCATAGAAGTTATGTTCATCTAAGTAATTCATCGCATAAATGATCGCGACAAACTGGGGAACATACGAACGGGTTTCACGCGGCATGTAGGGATACGCCTGCCAGAAATTCTTTTTATAGCCCGATCTGCGGATTGCTTTTTTTACATTGCCGGGCCCGGCATTGTAGGAAGCCAGCGCCAGCTCCCAGTCACCAAACATTCCGTATAATTCTTTCAGGTATTTACAGGCGGCTTCTGTTGCCTTTTCAGGATCCATCCGGTCATCGATAAACCAGTCGCTCTGCAATCCGAAGTGTCTGCCGGTTGGCCCCATGAATTGCCACAAGCCAACGGCACGCGCCCGCGACACAGCTTTTGGATTTAATCCTGATTCAATGATGGATAAGTACTTAAGCTCGTCAGGCAATCCATATTTAGAAAGGTATTTTTCAAACAGCGGGAAATAGATTTCCATTCGTGTGGCAACCATGCGGGTGTATTCGCGGTCGCGGACGGTGAAGTAGTTGATAAAGGAATGAACACGGTCGTTATAGGTTAGCGGGATGGTTTGCTGAAGGCAGCTCAGGCGGTCTTCAATAACAGCGGGTAAATCATTTCCCGGGATGTACTCTACGGCTGCAGGCAATGCATAAAACGCAAAGCTTGCCGAATCTCCGGTTTCCCTGAACAGGATTTCTTCTTCAGCAATAGCCAGTTCGGTTGAATCCGCAGGCTGCAGTACAGGGTCCTGAGCGAACGACACTACAGAAACGAAGCTGAAAACAATCGCAAAAAATAACCTGTTGTTCATATCAATTCAAATTCATCATCATATTCGCTGCGTGCAGCAGTTTCTCCTCCTCAAAATCATCCGCGATCAGTTGCAAGCCGATCGGTAATCCCTGCTTATCGGTTCCGCACGGGATTGAAATCCCCGGTACCCCGGCCACATTCGCATGCACTGAAAACAAATCCGCCAGGTACATCTCTATCGGATCAGCAATATGCTCGCCAAGTTTAAAAGCGGTGGTGGGCGTTGCCGGCATCAGGATAAAATCATAACGCTCAAAAATTTCTTTTGTTTTATTGCGGATAATCCTCCGCACTTTTTGAGCCTGCGAATAGTAGGCATCGTAGTAGCTCGAGCTCAGCACAAACGTTCCGAGCAGTATCCTGCGCTGAACTTCCTTGCTGAACCCTTCCGAGCGGGTCTTCTTGTACATCGAGTGCAGATCGGTTGCATTCGGACTTCTATACCCGTACCGAACGCCATCATACCGCGAAAGATTTGAGCTTGCTTCTGCGGTAGCGAGAATGTAGTACGTTGGCAGAAAATATTCGATAAGCGGAAAGCCGATGCCTTCAACTTCATGCCCGGCCGAACGAAGTTTATCAATCGTTGATGCTGCTGCATCCTTAATCTCATGTTGCAGACCCCCTGATTCCAGCGTTTCGTTCAGGTACGCGATTTTATATTTCTTTGCTGATTTATTGTTAACGGAAACAGTGTAAGAAGGCACAACTTCATGTGAAACGGTGCTATCATAATCATCCCTGCCCGCAATCACTTCCAGCACGAGGGCGATATCTTCAACACACGTTCCGAAAATGCCGATGCAGTCAAACGAAGAAGCGTAAGCCGCTAATCCGTAACGTGATATTCTTGAGTATGTTGGCTTTAATCCGAGTATACCGCAAAAAGCTGCAGGCTGACGAACCGAGCCTCCGGTATCGGAGCCAAGCGAAATCCGGCACATGCCGGCCTGAACGGCAACGGCTGAACCGCCAGAGGAGCCGCCCGGAACCCTGCTGTTATCAATGTCATTTAAAACCGGTCCGAACGCGGAGTTTTCATTGGATGAACCCATCGCAAATTCATCGCAGTTGTTACGGCCAATGATGATGGCATCCTCATCCAGCAACCGCTGGACGGCCGTACCATTATATTGTGCGATAAATCCATCGAGAATTTTGCTGCCGGCCTGCAGCGGATGCTGCGCGTGCGACAATACATCTTTAAGGGCTACTACCAGACCCGCAAGCCTGCCAGCGTTTCCATGCTTGATTTTTTGATCAACCTCAGCAGCGCGATCAAGCGCTTCCTGCTCATACACGCCCGTGAACGCGTTGAGGTGCGCTTTGCTTTTGATATTGCTGAGGTGGTGTTGTACTAAATCGCTACACGATAAGGTGCCTTGCTGAAGATCATGCTGTATGTCGCGAAAAGTTGCGTATGACCTCATCAGGCGTGTTACTTCCCTTCTTCGATCTTGCCCGCGCTTGCGCCTTCGTCAACTTCTTTCTTAACGTCTTTTACAGCATCCTTAAACTCACGGATACCCTTGCCCAAACCTTTTGCAAAATCAGGTATTTTCTTGGCACCAAACAACACCAATACCGCCAACGCGATGATTGCCCACTCACCAGCACCCGGCATTCCGATTAAAAGAACTGAATTCATACGCTCAGATTTAAAGTGTAAAGATAGGATATAGAAAGAGAACGCAAAAACGGATCTTTTGGTGCTAATTCCGCAGCCAAAGCTGAGGATTGAGCGGTGTTGTGTTTTTCCGGATCTGGAACCGCAATTCTGACACCCCCTCGCTATTAATTTGCAACTGGCCCAATTCCTGGCCGGTATTGACTTTCTGCCCTTTTCTTACATAAACGTCCTTTAAGCCGGAATAGACGGTAAAGTATTCGCCATGCGCAATGATTACCGTGTTGCCTATGTTGGGAAGAAAGGCAATCATTTTAACCTCTCCGTTGAAGATTGTTTTAACCTTTTCGTTCTGCTGGGTTTGAATGTTTATCCCGTCATTATCCACCACTACGCCTTTTAGCCCCGGGTAGTTTTGTCTTCCGAATCCTAAAGAAATAAATCCCTGGGCCGGCCAGGCAAACTTGGTTCGGTTATCCTGGAACGAAGCCGAAAGGGCTACATAGCTTGTATTGCTTTTAGATTTTGCTGCAGCCTCGCGTGCAGCCTTTTCCATTTCTTCTTTGATAATCTCATTGATTTTTTTATCAAGTGCAATCAATGACTTCTTAATTTCTTCCAGATCTTGCTTAAGGGATTTCTCCTGCTTCTCGAGATTCTTGACAAGTTTGTTTTGCTGATCTTTTAAGTCCTTGAGTTTTTTGTTTTCAGACACCTCTTCACCAAGCAAAATGTTTTTTTCATTCCGCTTGCTCTCGATTATCTTTACCTGCCCGGAAAGCTCGTCCTGAACTGCTGTGATGGCCGCAGCCTGCTGCTTCCTTTTCTCGGAATATTGCTTCATGTATTGCATGCGCATGACCAGTTGCTGAAAAGATTCCGCGGAGAATAAGAACGTTAGCCGGGTGGCGCTGTTGTTTGCTTTTTGTGCGGCATACAGCATGGAAGCATATTCCTTTTTCAATTTTTTAAGATCATCCTGTAATGCCCGGATGAATTCATTGTTCTCGTTAATGTCATTATTCAGGTAACTGATTTCGGTTTTAATAGAGCTGATCAATGTTTCCTGGGCGCTGATGCGCTGCTTCACCGCTGACAATTCACCCAGGGTGTTTTTTTTCTGGCTCGAAGTTTCAGAAAGAATCTTTTCAACCTCTTTGATCTTTTCGAGGTTCTGCTGTTTTTCCTTTTGGAGCTGCGCTTTGGTTTTCTGCTTCTGTGCTAATCCGGGAACGGAAAGGGCAACAAGCAGCAACAGGCAAATGATACGCGCTTTACCTGCGATCATATTTCCTGGGAATGTTGAACGGGAACCGGAGTTCTTTGCCACCCACTTCTACTTTAGTGTACTCAAAAATAATTGTTGTATTCAACAAACCCGCAGGTGCTTTATAAAAAAGCGAGATCGTTCCGTCATACGGGAACAGCTTGGTATCCAGCGGCTGAAAGTCTGCATAGTTAATAACGAGCGAATTGTGGGTGTTATTTTCTTTTAGCTCTACCTTCTGGATCTTCATGGTAGTGGCACTGATGTAGTTGAGCACATCTACGGTACCGGATTGTTGACTCAGCAGGTATGAAGCTGTTTTTCGTTCCACCGTATCCTGTTGGGTGCGCGGCATCAGCAGGTTGCCCAGCATAGCGGATTGAATTACATCGTAATTAATCTCAACGTTAAATTTTCTGGAGAGCTCTTTATAGTCGAATACGAAGTACTCATTTTTTACATTGTTAAGAATCGTAATGGAATCCCGGTTAATGAGCGCCCTGCCGCCCTGGACACCAATCACGGTAAAGTTCATCCAGATAACACTGTCTTTCCTTATCCGGATGTTGGCCTTTACCTCGTTTTCTTTGTTGCCGTCTTTCAATATCATACGCCCTTTGCCATGCAGGTATTCAAAGTCAATTTCTTCAATGGATAAGCTGTCGTTCGGGACGATGTTCGTAACAGAAGGCGGTGTAATCTTTTTGCTGCATCCTGCGGAGGCAAAGAGCAGTAAGAGCAGCGCAAGCCGCAGGAAATTATTCATAGATTCTTCGGTTGGCGATTTTCTTATTTAAAGTCTCGCTGCTGGTGGTGAGCATGTTCTTTGCCTTCTCCCATTGTTTCACCGCGCTCTCAACATCGCCCAATTTAAAAAGAATATCGCCATAATGCTCAAAATGTGTTGCGCTGGCCAGTCCTGTACCGATCGCTTTTTCCATTACCTTCCGGGCTTCCTTATACTTTCCCCTGACAAACAGCACCCAGGCATAAGTATCCAAGTAGGTTGCATTATCCGGATTGTTTTTGATCAGTTGAGCCGACATTTTTTCTGCCTTTTCAAGATTGGCTTTCCGCAAGGCCAGGTAATAGCTGTAATTGTTCAGGATTACATCGTTGTTGCCATTGTAAGCCAGCGCTTCATCGTAGGCCTTATCTGATTTTTCATATTCTTTTGAGGCGTTATAGGCATCTCCCAGCAAGCCGTTAAGCTCGCTGGTCATCCCGGGGTTGGCGGCAGCAAGTTTCTTAGCCTGTTCAAAGGATAGCGCAGCTTCTTTATTTTTTTTCTTCCGGAGGTTCCCGATTCCATTGAAGTAATAAATCATGGCCTGGTTAGGATGGTACTCCATCGCCTGTTCGGAATGCGCAATGATAGTATCCCATTGCTCCAGCTGAGTTTCGAGGTACAATAAATTCTGCCATACTTCGAAGCTGGTTGAACCATACCGTATGGCCGCGAGATACTGCTTTTGCGCTTCCGGTTTTTTGCCGAGCGTTAAATACAGATCTCCGCCCAGGATATGAATATTCTCCTGTTCGGCATATTGTTTCTCCAGTATGGAAAATAATTCAAGTGTAAATTTTTCCTTGCCGGGGTCGGATTGATTTTTACTTCTGGCATGGCTAAGCTCAGCGTTGTAGGTGCCGAGAACAATCAGCTTGCTGTTGAGCTCAAGATCGGGATCGTTAAACGCGGTGATGAGCAACTGCCGGGCTTTATCTTCCTGTTTGATGTCGCGGTACAAGCCGGCCAGCAGAAGTTGCGCGCTGGAAGCCGGTTTATTTTCAGCGATGAATTTTTCAAGATAGCCGATGGATTTTTCCCTCACTCCGTATTGGGAAAGCATTTCCGCCACGGCCACCACAAATTGTTCTTCATCCGGGAATGCGCTGATCAGCTTTTCGCCTTCGCGGATGGCATCGTCATTTTTGCCCAGCTCAAAATAAAGCCTTGCTTTTTGAAGCGATGAGATTTCGTTGACGCCTGAAAAATTTTCTGCACGCGTGTATGTTTTAATGGCTTCCTCTTTCTGGTTAGCATACTGGTAAACAGCGGCAAGTTCAAAGAGATGTTCCTGCGTTTCCGGGAGCTCGGCAAACATGGTTTGGTAGGTTTGTGCCGCCTTATCAAACCGGGTAAGGTTTGCATAGAGTTCTGCGGCCAGCAGGTAGAAATATTTGTTCTTCTTTTCCATCGCAAGCGCCCGTTCAATGCTAACCACAGCCCGCAGCATGTCTTCACGCTTATCGCTTCGCGACAGCACCTGGGCTATCTTGTAATGAACCGTGGCATTATCGGCATTAATATCCAGTGATTTCTGATAGTAGATCAATGCCTTGGCGTAATCTTCCAGGATAAAATGTTTTTCGCCTTCTGTAAAGTAAAATTCTGCTTCCCGAAGCTTGACTGAGGCAACGGGATTGCTGTCGTCTTTTTTCTTCTTTTGGGTATGCCCTTCAAAAGGCAGCAGGCAGATCAGTCCCAGGAAGAGAAGAAAGTAATTAACCTTATATATAAGAGGAAACTTCATGCACGTGCCGGTCAGCGTTAAATCTCAAAACCATGCCAAAATTAACGAATTTCCCCTACACCGGGTTCCTGAATAAAAATGGTTTACATGACCGGCTGGCGGAAATACCGTCTTTCAACAAAATACACCGTTATAACGAATGCGGCCATTACGCCAGCATGAAAGCTTACGGAAAGCCATACATTATCGATAACAACCGTATTTACAACTGCAACAATGCCCATCGTCAGTACGATGTATGCGAGCCCCTTCCATATCGCATACGGAATGGGATAAAACTTTTGGCCGATGAAATAGCAGGCAGCCGCCATCGAAAAATAGCAAAGCAAAGCTGCCCAACTGCTGCCCATGTATCCGAATAATGGAATGAGCAGATAGTTTGCCGCTAACGTGATTATGGCCCCACCGATGGTAATGTATGTTCCGTATTGTGTTTTGTCGGTGAGTTTAAACCACACAGTAAGATTGTAGTACACTCCCAGAAACAAATACGCGAGCAGGAGAATGGGAACAACCGGGAGCCCTATCCAATATTCTTTTCCGATAAAGTATTTCAGAATATCCAGGTTAATGCTGATGGCCAAAAGAACCGCGCAGCAGGTGATAATAAAGTAATGATTAACGCGCGCGAACAATTGAGGGGAGTTTTTGCTGGCCGCGTTCGAAAAGAAAAACGGTTCGGCTGCATACCGGAACGCCTGAATGCCCAGACTCATGAATACAGCAAACTTGTAGCACGCGCCAAAAACACCTACGGCTTGCTGACGATTCAATGTCAGGTAGAAATTTTCGGGCAGCCAGTATTCCAATGTAACGCGCGAGAACATTTCGTTGTACATGCCCGCAATGCCTGTAATCATTACCGGAAATGCGTATCGCATCATGGCAGGCGTAAGTTCTTTATCTAATGCCGGGCGCCAGTTGAAAAGTTCTTTCAGGAAAAATAAAATGAAAAATGAGTTTGCCGCAAGGTTGGCAATAAACACATAGCCTACATTTATAGCAGGATCGTATATGACTTTTAGGAAATACCAGTTCAGCCCAACAATGATCAATACATTAATGATTTTAAGGGAAGCGAATTTCAACGGCTGGTTGGTAAGCCTGAGCTGGGCAAACGGAATGGCCACCAATGCGTCAATCAGCATTACGAGGGTGAGGTATACAATAAACTCAGGATGACCTGCAATGTTAAGGGAACTTGCAATCGGACTGCTGAATATGATAAACAGTGCCGATGCCGGCACGGTGATTATCATAATAACGCTTTGCGCAACATTGAAAATCTTCTTTCGGTCAGCGTTATCTTTTGTTGCAAATCGAAAAAAGGCGGTTTCCATACCAAACATGAAAATCACGTTCACTACGGCTACAATGGCCATGAGTTTGGTTATTACACCATATTCTTCACTGGAAAAGGCATTAACGGTATGGAGCGGAACTAACAGGAAATTCAGCATCCGGGGGAGGATGCTTCCCATGCCATATAAAACAGTCTGGCCGGCTAATTTTTTAAGCGGGTTCATGCAGGGCGACCGAAGGCTGAAGTGTACATCTATGCGATAGTAACCCGGAATTGAATATTTTCCAAAATCAAGGGGTTTTTTGGGCCTCTGTAAGATAACGGCAACCCAGCCCTGTTAATGCCCCTTCTCGCCAAATCTGTCAGATTATTGTCAGTCTAAACCTTCATAAGATGGTTTCAGACGTCAAAAAGCCGGATTTATCCGTTAAACACTCTTTTTCAGATGTGCTGACCAAATTAGATTTGATTATATTTACTATTCAGTCATTACAACCCCGCGTATGAAAAGAATATTGCTGTTGGCTTTTGTGTTTAGCTCGTTGTATGCCTCTGCGCAGTTGAGCGGCACCTATAAAATAGGCACTCCTAAAATCGGTGGATGCGGGGGTGTTGATTGTGACTATACCTCCATTACAGGAGCGGGGGGGCTTTTTCAAGCACTTAATGACGAAGGAATCAGTGACCATGTGGTCGCTCAGATTTATACCGACCTGGCAGAAGATGGTTCGAATGTACTCAGCGATTTTGAGGATGCGGGTGGTCCGCATACTGTCCTCATTCAACCGGTTGATGCTGCCATGCGCACATTGTCAGGTGATAAGGATGGAGATGGTTTAATTGCTATTTCAGGGGGCGACCGGGTGATTTTTGATGGTCGTGCACCGCTTGACATTTCATCAAGCCATTCAACCGGGCGATACCTCACCATCCGTAATACGAGCACAACAGGTCCTGCAATAGCCATTGGATTTGACGCAGTTTCCATCTCGCTCAGATTTTTGATTATTGAAAGCTCTAACGCATCAAATATAACGGGTACAGTTGACGTGGGTGACGGCAATGTTTCAGGTAATGACGATCTGGTAATTGATTATTGTGATATTAAGGATGCAGGAGCAACTCTTCCCTGGTGCGGAATAAATTTGAATGGTGGAACTCAGAACAACGATAACCTTCGGATTTCAAATAATTATATCTACAACTTTTATGCAAAAGACATCAATGGTGGATTTGGAATAAAACTGGGAAGCTTTAACAGCAGGGTTACCATTATCGGTAATTCATTTTTTCAGAGCGCTGACCGATCCCTGCCGGGCAGTCATTCCTATACGGCTATCTGGACAAGCACCGGTGGTAATTCAATTAATATCGTAAATAATTTTATCGGGGGAACAGCCCCTGAATGCGGAGGAAGTGTAACCACATTCTCGGCTACAGCCGGTCCCGGGGGCGCTGTTCTGGCAAACCTGATTGACATCGATGAAGCAGGTTTCACGGGCTTGTCATTGGTGAGCGGAAATACCATAAAGAACATCGCCACCTCCAGTGTGTCTTCAACAGGCGCAGCCCAGGGAGCATTAACCGGTATAACCATAAGGCGCGGATTAGTGGATGTACGCGACAACATTATCGGTGACGCCACAGGAGGGCTCACGGCAAATTATAACGCGACCTCTTTTGCGAGCGGAGGCAGGATATCCGGTATAGAATTTCTTACCGAGGGTTCAGGTACTGGAATAGAAGGTGTTATTGAAGGAAACAGGATTGATAATTTAGTGCTTAATTCCACAGGAGCAACAGCCTCTTCAACAAGTGAGGTGTCAGGTATCTATATAGACCAGCAGATGGGCACGGATCCGATTGTTGTAAAAAATAATCTCATTGGAAATTTAGACGGAGTAGTGCGCATGACTACAAACAACACATCCTCTAATGTTTTAAATACAATTGGTATAAACGTATTCCGGGCTTCTGTAACAGTAACACTGGACCGCAACAAAATTGCAAATATTTCAAGTCAGGGATTAAATACGAACAGTTTTGCAAGGGGGATATCTTCTACATCTTCCGCTTCATTGCAAATATTGAGTAACCTGATATTTAATGTCAGTTCAGCGGCCAATAATCCGGCAACAACGGGTGCAACCGCAGGCG
>CAZIGG010000008.1:0-1864 GCA_964538575.1 uncultured Roseivirgaceae bacterium | reverse complement strand
TTTAATGTCAGTTCAGCGGCCAATAATCCGGCAACAACGGGTGCAACCGCAGGCGTTTTTGCGGATAATGCAGCAGCGCCATCGCTTTTAATTTCGAAGAATACAATCTATAATCTTTCGAACCCAAATGCGGTAAGGGTTGTGGGCGTACTTACAGGAGCTGTAAATGCAAGTGTTAATCCGAGGATAGAGAATAATATGATAACGCTGGGGAATGGGGTGTCCAGCAACACGCAATTCCTGGGAATCTATAATCCAATTGGTATCACAGGAACGTCAGAGGTTTATGCAAACTCGGTAGTCATTACTGGAACAGGAGCAGGTGTGACTTCAGCATTTTCCCGGGAAAGCACAACTGTTTTTGAGTTAAGGGCAAACATACTTTTCAATAATCGTTCAGGTGGAGGAACTCACTATGCTCTTTTCAGTACAACAACGGCAGCAGGAATCTCTAATTACAATCTTTTATACACTGCTGTTGCAGGTAATCTCACCAATGTTGGGGGTGTATCGAGAAATTTTGCAACATGGCAAGGCGCGTCAGGACAAGATGCAAACTCGGTAAACATTGACATTTCATCTAAATTTATTTCTATACCCAATGGAAATCTTCGGATTCCCGATGACGGCTCTTCACTGGTTCTCGATAATATTGTTGACAAAGGATCAGCTTCCGTGGGAACGAATCCTGTGAGCAATGATGTGGATAAAGCTCACCGGTCTAATCTTACCGATATAGGTGCAAGCGAAGTACTGGTAACCTGGCTCGGAGCCACCAGCGCAGACTGGAACACGGCTTCAAATTGGTCCGGAGGTATAATCCCTTCATGCGGAGGCCGTGATCTTATTAAAATCGGCCCCGGAGTTCCTAATCAACCAGCCATAGATGGAACTACGGTTGGTAATTTCCGCGAACTGGTTATCCTCGAAGGCGCAACGCTTACACTCTCCGGATCAGGAAGTCTTGAGCAGTGCGCAACGGTCACTACTCCGTTTAGCTTAATTGTAAACGGAACGCTAACGGTTTCAGGAGCACAGCCAATTATATTGTACGGAGATTTTTATCAGAACAATGTTTTTATTCCGGGTACAGGCGCGTTCTCACTGCTTGGCTCAACTCCTCAGTCGGTAGACGGGGACGAGGATCCGATAGAATTCTACGCGCTGGTGATTAATGGTCCCGGGGCGAAAACAATTAATCAGCAAATTAAAATTACAAACAACCTGGCGCTCACAAACGGATTGGTGAATACTACCATTACCAACCTGTTAGCCTTTACGGCTACCGGAAGTTATACGGGAGGAAGTGCAACATCCTATGTAAACGGCCCGGTGGGGAAAGAAACAACGTTTACTACCCCAACCTTTTATTTTCCGGTTGGAAAGGGCGGTAAATACAGACCTCTTGGGATAGACCCGAGCAATGCCACAGCAACAACGTTTATAGCAGAATATTTCAATCAAAGCGCTATTGTAACTATAGGGGCTGCTAAAGTAGCTTCTTTGCAAACGGTCAGCGATGTGGAGTATTGGAGAATCGATCGCGGCAGTACAGGTTCTGCAAACAGCAAGGTTCATTTAACCTGGGATGCAGCCAGCGGTGTTTCGGCAGACCCTGTCGACCGGGATAAATTACGCGTAGCACGTTGGGACGGATCAAAATGGATAAATGCACAACAAACAGCGATCAGCGGAACGCAGTTTGCCGGAGAGCTAACATCCGGACAAATCAATGTGTACAATACGTACTTTACGCTGGCTTCTGAAACAGAGAACAACCCCCTTCCTATCACATTATTATACTTCAGGGCTGCCCTTGAGGATGATCAGGTATTTTTGAGATGGGCTACTGAAAAAGAAGAGT
>CAZIGG010000007.1:44507-51267 GCA_964538575.1 uncultured Roseivirgaceae bacterium | reverse complement strand
TTATAAGGGTAAATAGAAGTTTCTCCATTTCCTGATTTCACGTTTCTTTTTCCAGGGAGTAAGAAATGTTTTTTCACGTTCTGTTATCATACTGCCTATTTTTTGAACCGGTCAGCTACAACAAGTTCTTTGCTGCCGGATGAATACTGATAAAACCCTGATCCCGACTTAACACCCTTATGTCCGGCCTGCACCATGTTTACCAGCAGCGGGCAAGGTGCATATTTCGGATTGCCGAAACCTTCGTGCAGAACGCTGAGAATAAACAGGCAAACATCCAGCCCGATAAAATCAGCCAGTTGCAACGGACCCATCGGGTGAGCCATGCCCAGCTTCATTACCGTATCAATTTCTTCAACACCGGCAACGCCTTCATGCAACGAGGATATAGCTTCATTAATCATGGGCATTAAAATTCTGTTCGCGATAAAGCCCGGATAATCATTCACCTCAACCGGTACTTTTTCCAGCATCCTGGATAGCTGCATGATAGTCGATGTCACGGCATCGCTTGTATTATAGCCCCTAATCACTTCAACCAGCTTCATCACGGGCACCGGGTTCATAAAATGCATGCCGATTACTTTATCCTGCCGTTTTGTTACCGATGCAATCCGTGTAATGGAAATGGAAGATGTATTGGTGGCTAAGATTGTTTCGGGCTTGCAAAATGAATCGAGGTCTTTAAAGATTTTAAGTTTCAGATCGGCATTTTCGGTGGCGGCTTCTACTACAAGGTCGGCTGCTTTTACGCCTTCCTCAACGGAAGCAAACGTTTTGATGTTGGCAAGCGAAGCCTTCTTTAGTTCTTCCGTAATAAGTTGTTTGCTTACCTGGCGGTCGAGATTTTTTTCGATGGTAGTCAGGGCTTTTTTAAGTGCATCGGCAGAGAGGTCAATTAATGATACAGAATACCCATATTGTGCAAACACATGCGCGATACCATTTCCCATAGTACCCGAACCGATTATAGCGATGTTCTTCATAGATGAATTTGATCATCAATATTAAATAAAAAAGCCATGCAGGTGATGCATGGCTTTCAATATAAAATCGTAGAAATTAATCGTTGCTTGTGCCCTGATCGGAAGGGGTGATGGGAAGGGTAGTAGCAGGCGCTGCGCCTTCTCCTGCGCGATCCAGCAGTTCATTTGTTGTTCCGGAGTTCGGGGTAATGAAATTCGTGGAGAGCGAAAGCACCATAATGGCGATGATAAATCCCCAGGTTAATTTCTCCAGCAAGTCGCCTGTCTTTTTAACCCCGATAATGTTGCTGGCGCTCGATCCGCCTGCCAGGTTAGACAATCCGCCTCCTTTGGAGTTCTGCGCTAACACAACCAATACCAGTAAAACAGCAATAAAAATGATGATTCCAACAATGAGCGTAAACATAACTACTTCTTCAGGTCTTCAATTTGAGCCGCAAAGTAAGTCTTTTTTTGTGGAAACTTCCAAATCAGCTTTTTCAGGACCTCAATGGCCTTTTCCTTTTTGCCCTGCCGGATCAGGATTTCAACTAAGGTTTCGGAAATCACATTGTCTGCAAATTCTCCGTTTTTCACCTCGGTCAGGTCACCCGCAGAAGCCATTTCGGAGCGGGGTTTGGCCGTGATGCTGGGCTGTGCTTTTATAAACTGATCGATGATCTCGATCTGTTCCTTGGTCTTCTCGTTTTCGGGTGTAATTTTCTTCTTCGTTGTCTTGATTTCTTCAATCAGCGGGTCGGCCTTGACTTCTACGACTTTTTTCGGCCGTCCAACCGGTTTTCGAACAGCTTTCTTCTCGGGTACAATCGGTATGCCGTTCTCAAATGCTGTAACCATTTCTTCAAAATTATGCTTCAGTTCATGCAGCCGCTTGAGGTCTTTTAATACGGCTTCGGCATAATCGATTGAATCTTTCTCTGCGGTGATGGTAATGGATGAGACGGAGGATACCGCTGCTTTTTCTTCAACAACAGCCGCTCCGGCCACTGACATGATCTCCTTCAGCACCGAACGATCGGTGCTGTAAACTGCTGCCGACTGAAGAATAACCTGCTGATTTGGCAAATTATGATCTTTGCTCACGCGAGCTGCGAGTGCATGAAGAAGCTGGCTGTAGGGGTACTGATCGCAAAGCGAGATCACTTCCGTGGCTTCCAGGGCTGAGGAAGCGGTGTAGTGGTTCAGGAGATCGGTAAGTTGCTTTTTGTCCACACCGGAATTTTTGACCTTAGTAAAATTAGGACTTTTTTACCAATTGGCAACCGAGGCGTTGAATATGTCTAAGCTGATCTGGTCAAAGATCTGCCGGATTAAAGACTCTTCAATGTCGGCCAGGTTTTGCTCGTTGTTGAAATCTTTGAAGAAAGAGAAGTTCTTATCCTTAAAGCTCATTTCCTCCTGGAGCGTGTTAATATAATTTGCTTTAACGGTAATGGTAAGCCGGGTGGAGGATGCTGTAGTGTTCCGGTCATCCCCGCCACTTGAAACAGGCGCAATGGCGGTGATGCGATAATCGGTAATAACACCTTCGAGGGTTAACTCGCCATTGGATTGAACGATGCTCATGTTGGTGTTTTGAATAAAATAATCTTTCAAACGGTTGGTGAACGTCTGCCCAAGGTTAGCCGGGCCCAGGTCGGTATTGTTATAGAACTCTTCGATGGTTAACGACTTGGCAGTAGTGGATGTGCCCTGGAACGAATACTGAACCGCGCAGGAAGTTGTAGTGCACAAACAACCAATGATCACTAAAGCTGTTACATTATTCCTCCAGGTCATATTGTTTGATTTTGCGGTACAGGGTGCGTTCGGAAATACCCAAATCGCGTGCCGCGTTTTTCCTTCGGTTGTTATTTTTTTGAAGCGCACGGAGAATCAATTCTTTTTCTTTTTTCTCAATCAAAAGCGAGTCATCTTCCGTTTCATGCGTTATATCATGCACTTCTTCCTCATCTGTTTCTTCGTGAGCGTTCGGAATGGCTGCAGTATAATTTAACAATTGTGAATCTGCAGCGGGAACAGCATCGATGCCTTCAAACAATTCAGGATTCTCCTTCATCATTTGCGTAGCATTGCCGCCTTCACTGAACGCACGAAGCACAAGCTTTTTCAGGTCGACCATGTCCTTCTTCATATCGAAAAGAACCTTATATAAAATGTCGCGCTCTGAGAAAGAATCAGCATTCGCGCTGCCGTTCCGGTATAGTGCGGGCAGGCTCTTTTCCTGCGGAAGGTAGTGCAGTAACCGCTCAGCATTAATTTCTTTATTATCGGTTGAAAGAACAGACATCTGCTCAACCAGGTTTTTCAATTGACGAATGTTTCCGGGAAACCGGTATTTCAATAACGTTTCCTTGGCATCGTCCGTTAAGGAAATCGGCTTTACTTTATACTTTTCAGCAAAGTCTCCGGCAAATTTCCGGAATAACAATTCAGCATCCTTCCCGCGCTCACGCAAAGGCGGAACATAAATAGGAACTGTGCTTAACCGATAATAGAGATCCTCGCGGAACTTACCTTCTTCAACCTTTACCATCAGGTTAACATTGGTGGCGGCAACCACGCGCACATCGGTTTTAATCACCTTTGAAGAGCCTACCTTAATAAACTCTCCGTTTTCAAGAACGCGCAGCAAACGTGCCTGTGTGCCCAATGGCATTTCACCGATCTCATCCAGGAAAATCGTTCCGCCATTTGTTACCTCAAAATAGCCTTTTCGGGCCTCGTGGGCACCAGTAAAAGAGCCTTTTTCATGGCCAAATAATTCGGAGTCAATCGTTCCTTCCGGGATAGATCCGCAGTTAATGGCAATAAACTGGCCATGCTTGCGCGGACTCAGACTGTGAATGATTTTTGAAAAGGATTCCTTGCCGCTTCCGCTCTCACCGGTAATCAGCACCGACATATCGGTTGGCGCAACCTGCATCGCTACGCGCACGGCATTGTTCAGCAGGGGCGAAGCCCCGATTATACCAAACCGTTGTTTTACGCTTTGTATTTCTGAATCACTAATGTTCATGTTACTCAACAGCTTTACCAATCAATGTTCCGCGGGTGGAACGTTCAACTAAAACATTTACATATTGTCCCTTCTTAAAGTTCTCTTTCGGGAACACGATTACTTTGTTATCGGTGTTTCTTCCCTGCAAAAAGTCTTCCGAACGTTTTGAAGTTCCTTCAATCAGCACGCGCTGTACTTTTCCGGTCATCCGCTCATTGCGGATGATGGAGTGTTTTGTTTGAAGCGCAATAATTTCCTCAAGCCTGCGCTTTTTAACCTCTTCAGGGATGTCATCAGCATACTTTTTAGCAGCCAGTGTTCCCGGGCGCTCAGAGTAGTAGAACATGTACGCAAAATCATACCTGATCTCGTTCATCATCGAAAGTGTTTCCCGGTGTTCTTCCTCTGTTTCGGTGCAGAAACCTGAAATCATATCAGACGAAATGCCGCAGTCTTCACCTAAAATTTCGCGAACACGTTTCGCTTTGTTCATGTACCACTCGCGTGAGTAACCCCGGTTCATCAGGTCAAGTATGCGTGAGCTTCCGCTCTGCATCGGCAGGTGAATGTTCTTGCAGATGTTCTCATATTTCGCCATCGTGAACAACACCTCATCGGTAATATCTTTTGGATGTGATGTTGAGAAGCGTATGCGCAAGTCGGGATGAATTTGTGCAACGAGCTCAAGCAGGTTGGCAAAGTTCACAATCTTATCAATGCCTGTCTTTTCAAGCCTGGCTTTGTTGTTTTCTTCCTCGCTCCACTTGTAGGAGTCAACGTTTTGTCCGAGCAATGTAACTTCACGATACCCCTGATCAAACAATGCTCTTGCTTCGGCAATAATGGAATGCGGATCACGGCTGCGCTCGCGGCCGCGTGTAAACGGCACAACGCAAAACGAGCACATGTTATCACACCCGCGCATAATTGAAACAAATGCGGTCACTCCGTTCGAGTTTAAGCGAACCGGGCTAATATCGCCATACGTTTCTTCGCGTGATAAAAATGTGTTGATGGCTTTATCGCCTTCATCCACCTGTGCTATAAGCTTAGGAAGATCGCGGTACGCATCCGGCCCGGCAACCAGGTCAACAATTTTTTCTTCTTCGAGGAGTTTGGTTTTTAGACGTTCGGCCATGCAGCCGAGCACGCCAACTAATAATTCAGGTTTCCGTTTTTTGAAACCATTGATGTGCATTAAGCGGTTGCGGACAGTTTGTTCAGCTTTATCACGAATCGAACACGTATTCAGAAACACCACATCAGCTTCATTAATATCCGAAGTTGTATCGAAACCGTCTTTCTGTAAAACCGAAGCAACGATTTCGCTGTCGGAGAAATTCATCTGGCAGCCGTAGCTTTCGATGTACAGCTTCCGGCTCTTGCCTGTATTTGAATCTTTCGAGGTTTGGTATGTCTCGCAAGCCTCAGTTCCATCCAGAATGCCCAAATCGTCAATTAATTCCTTCATTATTCCTGATAAGGACGCAAAAATACAAATTTTAGTGTTTTTTTGTGACATCTTGTCAGTACGAATTTAGAGCCGATGCCAGCCATAATCAGATCAGTAAGGGGATTTACCCCGAAGTTCGGAGCCAACTGTTTTTTTGCGGATAACGCGGTAATCGTGGGTGAAGTAGCGATGGGCGACAACTGTACCGTATGGTTCAATGCAGTAGTGAGGGGAGATGTTCATTCCATTACGATCGGAAACAATACCAACATCCAGGATGGCGCAATTATTCACTGCACGTATCAAAAGGCGAAAACGGTAATCGGAAACAACGTATCCATTGCGCACAACGCCATTGTTCACGGTTGCACCGTGCATGATAATGTATTGATCGGAATGGGGGCCATTGTGATGGATGATGCGGTAATCGGGGAGAATTCAGTGATTGCTGCGGGTGCCGTTGTGCTGGCCGGTACAAAAGTGGAACCCGGAAGCATTTATGCCGGCATGCCGGCCAAAAAAGTAAAAGACCTGGGGGATGAGATGAAAGAAGTCATCCAGCGCACGGCACGGAACTACCCGATGTATGCCGAATGGTTCAAAACCCCCTGATTTAAAACAAAAACCGTTAAGGGAGCTATCCGGTCTTTTATAGAAAGGAGATGTATTTATTCCTCCGATTGTTTCCCTTTTTTTCTGATAAGTTGCTATATTCCTGAGCAATCTCGTGCGCTATGGAAACATTGATAAATAAAGGATATGATCCGGGTGTAATCCAGGATTACAAAAAACGGATAAACGCAACTGGCCGGGCATTCCTTGTTGATGAAAGTGATGACGATAACAACGAAGAATATCTTCATTTCTATTTTATCGGGAAAATTGATAGCGGAGCAGAAGTGATATACGATGCCGTGATGTACACGTTACGCATGCAGCATGAAAGTGAAATGTTCGAGATTGCGGAGCACCGTGCAGCCAATCATTTCCCGGATTACAAAAAGATAGCGTACGAAGAAGATGAAAACGGTGACCTTTCAACGCTTGATAGTCGCGAAGAGGAGATTGGTCTTTATATGGCCGAGGTTATTATGGAACTGGAAGAGGAAGAAGCCGTGAAAGTTCAGGAACATGTTGATATGGACAATCATGTGGATTTTGGAATTGCGCTGGATATTGGCCTTCACGTAGAATCCATAACACCTGGAATTGTTGAGAAATTCATAATAGATTTCAACAACGATGCATTGGAATTGGACGACACCCTTTATTCATTCCAGACCACCGAAGAAGAAGCTGAACATTAATGGTATATTATCA
>CAZIGG010000007.1:38771-44407 GCA_964538575.1 uncultured Roseivirgaceae bacterium | reverse complement strand
GTGGCATGATGCACAATTACCGCTTATCGTTATATTTGTGCCCTTAATTAACAATAGACCCTGGAAATGAAGAATTTGTCGCTTATCCTTAACGCTGTGCTGCTTGTAGCGGTTGGTGTTTTATTTTACCTGCATTTTTCCGCTGCACGTCCGAAAATGGTTTCGGCTTCAGAAACCACTGCTTCAGGAGACCTGGCGGTGGCGTTTATTAATGCGGATTCCTTGATCGATCAATATGCTTTTATTGATGATCGCAGGAAAATCCTTGAGGCAAAAGGAAAGAAGCTGGAATCGGATTTTCGTAACCGGGCCGAAACGCTGCAAAGTGAGATAACAGCTTACCAGCGAAATGAGTCGAGTATGACGATTGGCCAGGCAAAGGCTTTACAGGAGGACTTAGGCAAGAAACAGCAAAACTTACAGCTTTTTGAGCAACGGGTTAACCAGGAAATGATGGCTGATCAGCAAAAACTCATGAAAGAGCTATATGACCGTCTTCAGGCTTTCCTGAAAACATATTGTGAAGAGAACAATGTTCAGATGGTTGTTAAGTATGACCTGAGCAGTGATGTGATGTACGGAAAGCCGGCATTAGATATTACAGAAGCTGTAGTGAGTGGATTGAATAGTGAATACGCTGACGAGAAAAAAGGCACGAAAGCAAAAGCTGATACTGCGAAGATCAAGTAATTTTATTGCTGAATAATATTGAAAGCGGCTCTCTACTTCGGGAGCCGTTTTTTTATTTTTATATTTGTTGAGCTATGGCTGGCGTTCCGGAATTTCTTAAGCTCAAAACAGTTCAGCAGCGCCAGGTCGCGCTCATGCTTGCCGTTGGGTTTTTCATGGGTGTGTTCATAGCCACCTACCAGGTAACAGCCGATTCCATTTTTCTTAACCGGCTGGGTCAGTACCTCGATAAAGCCTTCCTCGTAGCAGGTATTTTAGGTATACTTTCCACTGCGTTATTCTCTTATTTTCAGTCAGTTATACGGTTTTCGGTCCTTACCCAGGTAAGTGTCGGGATCATCCTTCTTTTTACTGTGGCGGTTTACGTGCTGCTTCATTTTGGTAATCCGGAATGGCAAACTATTGTAATCTTTACCATGTATTGCGGCTCGGGTCCGATAATCGCAGTTCTCCTGCTATCGTATTGGGGTACGTTCGGCCGCCTGTTCAATTTCCGGCAAACCAAAAATATTATTGGCTGGATTGATACAGGGCAGCTTGTGGCTGCGATCACGGCATCGTTCTTAATTCCATTCACTGCAAAGCTTGTTCCGGACACAACCGATTATTTGCTGGTATGTTCATTCAGCATACTTATCGTGGGGGGATTGCTTTTTGTAGTAGCGAACTACTTTACACTTTCCAAAAACGACCCTTCTGAGTTTGACGAAAATATAAAGAAACAGACAACCATTACCCGGATGTTTTCGGATAAATACATCATGATCATGTCGCTCATGCTCCTGGTGTCCATGACTGCATTTGTATTGAATCAATACCAGTTCCAGCAGATGGTTCAGGTTCAATATCCCGATCAGCGCGAGCTTACGAACTTCAATGCGTTTTTCATGGGCGCGGTTTATGTGCTTAGCCTCGTGATGCAGACATTTATTAACAACCGGATTATCGGTACCTATGGCTTACGCATTTCGTTATTGATTCTTCCTTTTGTACTGGCTGTATTTTCGGTAGGATCTGTAATTGCCGGATTTACATTGGGGTACGATAAAGTAACATCGCCCACCGGGTTCATTTACTTCTTCCTGTTTGTAGCCATGAGCCGGCTGTTCAGTTGGACGCTGCGTGACTCGCTGGAAAATCCCGTATTCAAGCTCATGTTTATTCCATTAGACAGCCGGCTTCGGTTCAACATCCAGGCAAAGGTGGAAGGTATCGTAAACGAAAGTGCGCGGTTTGTTGGAGGCGCCCTCATTTTTGCGCTGGCATTTATTCCGTTTTTCAAAATCATTCATATATCCATATTCCTTATAGGGTTGGTAATTGCCTATTACTTTGTTGTGAAAAGGCTTTATGCGGGTTACAGGAACAAGATAAGACTGAAACTTGAAAACGCTGATTATCAGCAAGATAAACTTGAACAAGGGTTTACCCAGGTAACCCGGAAGCTTGAGACCATGCTGATGGAACCTGATTCGCGCAAGGCAGTCTTCTCCTTTAAACTTCTCGAAAAAATCAACGCCAGCCAGATGTCGGTTTGGGTGAACAACCTGATCCGAAATCAGGAAGAATCGGTAAATATCTATGCCCAGGAAAAACTTAATGAAATCAAGGGTCTTTCTGTATCCGATAAGTATGTAATTACCATGGATTCCAGCCGGGTAGACGGGGCCGCAAAAAACATTCTAAGTAAAACTGATCTGGAACTGATCATCCAGAATGGCGGAGATATAACCAAGACCCGGATTCAGCGCTTAACCCGTTCAACAGATCCGGATGACCGGCAATATGCAGCAGAGCTTTTATTGCATACATCGGCAGATGAATGTATTTCTTTCATGATTGAACTCCTGAATGATTCTGAACCCAAGGTTCGTAATACAGCCATTCGTTCTTCAGTCAAAAAATGGAATACAGAAGTTATCTATTCATTGATCGAAAACCTCGGTAACCCGGTGTTTAGCAATCAGTCCATGAATACATTGATACTCATTGGAAGTAAAACATTACCCATGCTGGATAATGCTTTCTACCGGAGCAGTCAGAGTACCCAGGTAATGCTGCGTCTTGTTCAGGTAATGGGCAGGATCGGGGGGCAGCGTGCAAAAGATATTCTTTGGAACAAGATCGACTACCCGAACAAGATAATCGTGTCACAGGTGCTCTTGTCACTTGGTGAGTGCGGATTTAAAGCCGGGGTATCGCAGATAACGCGTATCAAGTACGCAATCGAAACGGATATTGCCGACATCCGGTGGAATTTAAGCGCTATACAGGAAGTTGGCCATGAAGGCTTTAATAGTCAGATAGTCAATTCATTACGGGGAGAGATCAAAAATGATATTGAGCACATCTATATGCTGCTGGCGATGCTGTACGACACACGCTCGATACAGCTCGTAAAGGAAAATATCGACAGCGGAACTACCGAAGGCATTACCTATGCGATCGAACTTCTGGACGTGTTCTTGTCCGATCAGTTGAAGCAGCGTGTTATTCCAATCCTGGATGATATTCCGGACCATGACCGGATCAGCAAACTTGATATGTTTTTTCCGCGCGTGAAGCTTGACTCAAGGTTAGCGCTGAAGTTTATGATCAATCGTGATTTTACGCAATCCAATCGCTGGACAAAAGCATGTATTCTATACCAGATCGGTCTTTCCAAACAAACAGACTTCAAGCTTGACCTGATCGCGCAGATGTTTAACCCGGACAGCCTGGTACGTGAAGTAGCGGGCTGGGCGCTGCACCAGGTTAACGAGAAAGATTACCTGAAAAACATTACGCGCTTACCGGAAGAGCAACGGAAACAACTTAATGAAATTGTAATTGAGAAACGCAGGTTGAGCAACCTGGAGGAGGTTTTGTTCTTCCAGCAGATAGACCTGTTAGAGGGAATCTCAGGCATAACACTTTCCTACCTTGCCGACATCAGCGAAGAGATCCAGTTGAAAGAGGGGCAGACCCTGATCCTGGACGACAAGGTTAACAACGACTTTTACGTGCTGATCAATGGTTCGGTGGACTTCTATGAAAAGGGAGTTTTTGTGTCCCAGTTCTCCCGCGGGCAGTTTATTGGCGAAATGCTGGCCAAGCCTAACTACCTGAATACCAATCTGATCATAGCAAAAACAAATGCCAGCATCATCAAATTCAACAAAGACAAGTTTTACGAGCTTCTGGCTGACAACGTAAAGCTGGCTGACAAGGTCCTCCAATACGCGTAAAATTTGGTTTTCATGCATTTTTTGCCTTATTTGAGTTCATATTTTTTAGACTGACTGAATATTTAGATTTTTTAAGCTTATCCTGAAGTTGGCCGGCAGCATTTTCATGCTAATTGCTTAACTTTCAGGTTGTCTGTGGTGTATGTTAACGAATACTTTGCAAGCTGAGGAAATTGCCGTCCTTCCCGAGGTTCAAACTGCGTTTGCTCCCGGGCCAGCGAACCCGTTTCCGGGCCTCAGACCCTTTACCGTAGACGAATGTCATCTGTTTTTCGGCCGCGAGGGCCAGGTGGATGATATCCTGCTTAAGCTTTCCCAGAACAGGTTTGTCTGTGTAATGGGATACTCCGGCAGCGGTAAGTCCTCACTGATGTATTGCGGCCTTGTGCCGGTACTGTATGGAGGATTTGTGACGCATTCAAGCCCGAACTGGCACATCATTGTAACACGCCCCGGAACATCACCGATTCAGAACCTGGCGGAGTCAGTTGTTGAATACCTGATCGCCCAGAACCGGATAGCAGTTGCCGACAAGGCTATTCACAAAGCAATCATCGTATCTGTTCTTCGCAGCGGTTCGCATGGGCTGGTAGAAGTTTCACGCTATCTGCAAAAGCATGGCGAGGAGAACGTTTTCTTCATGATCGACCAGTTTGAAGAACTGTTCCGGCTGCAGGAAGAAATCCAGGAAGAAGATGCCATTAACGAATCACAGTTATACGTTAACCTTGTTTTAACAGCCGTCCATCAACGCGAGGTTCCGATTTATTCAGCAGTTACCATGCGTTCGGATTTCATTGCGAGCTGTTCTGTATTTCCGCATTTAACGGACGAGATTAACAAAAGCAATTACCTCGTGCCGCAGATGTCGCGCGAACAGCGCAAGATGGTGATTGAAGGACCAATTGCCGTGGGCGGAGGTAAGATCTCACAGCGTCTTGTAAAGCGCTTGCTGAGCGATATGGGCAAGAACCAGGATCAATTGCCGATCCTTCAGCACGCATTAATGCGTACGTGGGATTACTGGCTTGAAAACCGGGAAGAAGGCGAGCCGATGGACCTGCGGCATTACAATGCCATTGGTAAAGTATCCCAGGCCTTATCACAGCACGCGAACGAACTATACGAATCTCTTTCCACGCGCGAAAAGGAGATAGCCGAAGTAATGTTTAAAAGCATTACAGAAAAAACTGCCGACAATAAAGGCATGCGCAGACCGAGCAAGCTGAGCCTGCTGGCTGAGCTTTCCGATGCCAGTGAAGAAGAAGTAATCAACGTTGTTGAGCACTTCAGAAGACCGGGCCGTTCGTTCCTGATGCCCGCGCACTACGTTCCGTTAACCGGTGATTCGGTAATTGAGCTTTCGCACGAAAGCTTAATGCGTATCTGGAACAAGCTCAACTCCTGGGTAGAGGAGGAGTTTGAATCGGCACAGATGTACAAACGTCTGTCGGATGCAGCCGCGATGTACCAGATCGGTAAAACCGGTTTGTGGAGGCCGCCTGATTTACAGCTCGCCTTAAACTGGCAAAAGAAACAACGCCCCACACGTGAATGGGCACAACGCTATGATGAAGCATTCGAGCGTGCAGTAGTTTTCTTAGATACCAGCCGTATTACCTACGAAGCTGAATTAAAAAATCAGGAGATGCTGCAGAAGCGTGTGCTTCGCAGGGCACGGGTAACGGCCATTGTACTGGGTATTGCAGCATTGATTGC
>CAZIGG010000007.1:33333-38671 GCA_964538575.1 uncultured Roseivirgaceae bacterium | reverse complement strand
TGCTTCGCAGGGCACGGGTAACGGCCATTGTACTGGGTATTGCAGCATTGATTGCGATGTTATTCTTCGTGTTTGCGCAGATCCAGACCATTGAGGCAGAACGCAGCTCAGATTTAGCGCTGCAACGTGAAAAGGAAGCGACAGCTCAGAAAGTTATTGCGGAAGAACAAACCAAACTTGCTAAAGAGGAAAAAGCGAACGCCTTATCAGAAAAGGAAAAAGCAATTCAGGCTAATATTCAAATGAATGAAGCCTTAGAGTTGTACAAAAATCAGGTAGTAATTGCGAATCGGGCCTTAAAAGAGGCAAAAGAATCAGAGGCTAAAGCTATTGCTGCCGGAGAAAAAGAAACAGAGGCAAGAAAGGAGGCAGAAAAACAGACTGTAAGAGCAACCGAAGAAGCCGATTTACGGAACGCGTTATATATGCTAACGGTAGCACAATCATTGGCTGCAAAATCTGTTCAGGAAGATGATGACAAGAATCTGGCTGGCCTCCAGGCGATGCAGGCGTTTCACTTCCACAGACGTTATAAAGGCAAGCATTACGATCCATATATTTATTCCGGATTATATCATGCGTTGAAGGAGATTTCAGGAATAACGTACAATGCAATAAAAGTTCAGGGCCCTGCGCGTAATCGTATGAACTCTGTAGCGGTCTCAACCAAGTCCGCTCAATTTTATGCAGCGGCAGCAGATGGCAGAATTTTTTCGGGCAATTATGAAACGCTGAAAGGTAAACCTACCAGTTTTGAAAATCCATACCCGAATAGAGTAGTGGCGTTAAGTATCGATGAAAATTTCTTAGCGAACGGAACGGATTCGGCCAATGTGCAGATATTTAATCTTGCTAATCCAAAATCAAAACCGGTTGTGGTTACTACGCTTACCGGAGCAACAAATGATATTGAATTCCTTCCGGATAATTCAGGGTTTGCAGTAAGTAAAACCGATAAGTCGGTCTCCATTGTTGATCACCTTACCGGGAAAGTAACATCCACAAAAGCCCTTCCGTTCGAACTTAAATCATTATCGGTTAGTCCTGATGGAAAACAACTAGCAGGGGGCACGTGGTCTGGTGAGCTTGTATTGCTTGATATTCAGACATTGAATTATAAAATCGCAGTGCGCGACACAGGTGCCCAAATCCTTTCGGTAAGGTTTAGTCCGGACGGAAAAAAGATCGCCTACGGAACATTTGAAATTAAAACCAAGCGGGGCTTGGTGAAGATGTACGATGTGGATAAAGAGAGAAAAGACGACCGTCAATTTGCAGGGCACCGTGCAGGAGTATACGATGTGGAGTTCAGTCCCGATGGAAAGTTATTGGCCAGTGCAGGATCAGATAAGCGTTTGCAAATGTGGGTGCTTGATAATCCGAATGACCTTCCTATTGTAATGGATAACAACAATGGATTTATATGGGACATTGCTTTTGCGAAAGGATCAGATTATTTAATAGCTGCCTGTCATGAATCTGAAATTCGGGTTTGGCCGACAGACCCTGATCTGTTAGCTGCACAGGTTTGTCAGAAGCTTTCACGCAATATGACCGAGGATGAATGGAGAAAATATGTTGGAGTAGATATTCCGTTTGAAACAACCTGTCCCAACTTACTTGTAAAGCCTTTCTGATTTGATGAGACTCTACAGAATTCTTGTTGGCGGATTAATCTTAACCTGCGTAGTTCATGCGGCTGCTTTTGCGCAAGGCAATACGTGCGAAGAGCAATTGAATGCAGCAACTGCAGAATTTGAATTGGGAAGATTTTATGGAATCCCGGCCATGCTTAAGCCTTGCATCGACAACGGCTTTTCCCGTGAGCAACGCCAGCGTGCCTTCCTGCTGCTTACACAAACCTACCTTTTGATGGATGACCCGATTGGTGCTGACAACAGTTACCTCGAGGTGCTTCGCGCAAATCCTGAATTTCTTGCAGATACAGCACGTGATCAAATCGATATCGTTTACTTAAGCAAGCGGTTTACAGCTTCACCCGTATTTTCATTGTCCGCAAAAATAGGCGGCAACATTGCACCGGTTCGGGTGATCAGCGTTATTAACTCTTCGGGTGAGCAGGGAGTAGAAAACGATTACAATGCAAGAATGGGGTTTCAAATGGGTGGCGGTGTAGACTGGCATCTTTCTGAACGGCTTGCGGTTACTGCAGAATTAAATTATGCCTTCACTTCCTATAAGAAGAAACAGATTAAGTTTAATAACGATCTTGAGGAATTCACGGATAAGCAGAACTGGCTTTCTGTCCCATTGGGTATTAAATACACTTTTCGCATACGTGAACAAATAAGGCCGTATGCCATTGCCGGTTATGCTGTTAATATTTTGTTCAACGATCGCGGCCAGATTAAGATTTTTAAACGTGATGCAGGGGAAGGTTCACTGGATGAATCTTCTCCAGAGTTGGACTTTAATCCTTACAGAAGAAAAATTAATACCTCATTTTTTGTCGGTGGAGGTGCGAAATATAAAGTAGGAGTCAATTTCCTGTTTGCGGAAATGCGTTACAATTTTGGATTGACAAACCTTGTGACGAACCCATACGGCCAGCCGGCTTTCGATTATGGACACGTTGATGATTATTTCAGGCTCGATAATTTCTCGGTTTCAATCGGTTATATAAAGCCATTGTATAAACCCAGAAAAGTTAAGCGGGTTAAAACCAAATCTGTTCTCAAAGGAATAAAGAATCAGGGAAAATGAAGGTAAGATTAGGATTTCTTGGTTTAGGATTTCTGATGATTCTGTTTGGAGGTATCGTGCTTTCATGCGATACAGAAGGAACAGTTGATCTGGCGTATAAAGATCACTTCATTAAATATTACGGAGATGACGGTAATCAGATTGCAAAAGATTTTGTTGTCAATGATGACGGATCAATAGTGATGGTCGGAACTTCGATCGAAGCAAACGGAGATACTTCACGAATATACCTGGTCAAGGCAGACTCGGAGGGTAATGTGATTTGGGCAAAGAAATTAGGAACAGGCCGGGAAACAGCCAGGGACATTGATGTGTTTTCTGCTGGCTCCCCCTTTGCTGGTCATTATATGATTTTGTCAAACTGTAAGCGCATGAATTCCGATTCTACAGACGTAAAAGTTTTGGTCGTTGATGCACAGGGAATTGCTGTTGATAGCACTATATATGATACTTACCCAACGCAATATGGCTATTCACTCACTGGGCTCTCGGACGGAGGCTTTGTGATTACTGGAAACGTTGACCCGTCTTCGCTTCCAGGGGATAATGGGGATTTAAGTTATGTTGACATAAAGGATAATCTTTCAGTCCGGTACGATAAGAACCTCAACGAAATGAGCCCGGGATGGATAACCTCATTTGGAGGAGAGCCCTATGCTATGGGAGTGAAAATTCTGGAAAGGACAGCTACCCAGTTCTTGTATGCCGGATATTCCAATGCAAAGTTGCCTGGTCCTGATGGAAATCATGATATGAATATGGTATTTTCTACATTGGATGTTAATGGATTTTCAATACCACCTTACCTGCATTCGGATGATCTCATGTCGGATAAAGATGAAATTATGAGTGGAATTACAAGGTCAACGACCGGTCTTTATATGGCAATTGGCACTCGAATAGATGTGAATAATCATAAAATATATGCTTGTATAATAGATGGCCTTTTTAGTAATGTGCTTAATGAAGGAACTATTTTTAATGGTCCGGATCGCGCTGATGGAGTTGCTGTTTCTGAATCATCAATCAATGCAAATACATTTTGGGTCATAGCAAATGAAACCCGAACAGGAGGGAGAAATATCTGGGTGGGGAGAGTGAATACGGATTTAGAGACTGAAATCCAATTTACGTTTGGAGGATCTAACAATGATGACACCGGTAGTGCTATTAAGGAACTCAGAAATGGAGACCTTTTAATTCTGGGTACCATGGAATTAGTAAACCAAACAAAAATGGCGTTAATAAAAGTAAGGCCTGATGGAAGTTTTAAATGACGGCCTGCAAAGGTTACTTTTAACATTTATAGGATATTTACATTTTGTAGTCGGCTGATCTATGATAAACCTTTACCGAAAGCTCCTTTTTCTTGCCCTTCTTTCGGGTTGCCTGTTTTTTTCGGTTAATTCGGCCGCTCAGGTTTTATTCTCAGGCGGTGCGGCCCCCGTCATGTGCGTGGGCGATGCATCCTATGTAACGATTTCTCCCATTGTTATTTCTGAGAATGCTCCCACTGATTTTACCGGAATTATTGGGACGGATGGCACATTTAGCATAGAGCCGACATTAGCTTCGAGATTTGAGTTTGAGCCCGGTGCTGGCTCCGTGACTTTTGCAGGAGAAGGCGAAGCTACTGTTACCGCGAGTATTGATGTTACCGCAACTACAATTACAATAATCCTTAGTGGAGATAATGCAAATGAATTAGGACCTTTATTAAACACAATTACCATATCTGGTATCAGAGTAAGAGCGATAAACTCAGCTGCTTCGCTCTTATTGGAAAGAGCTAATCCTGCAGGAACAATTGTTATTAATGGCTTTACCGTGGGTGATGATATTTCTTCATCTTCGTTAGTAAGTAACGAACCTCCATCTGTTGCTGAAGCTGGTTCTGCTCAAAATGTATGCGGAACAGCGACAACATTGGATGCAGATGCCCCTGCAATAGGAACAGGACAGTGGAGTTTTGTAAGTAATCCTGATGGATTAGGTGCAATTGGGGATATTAATAATCGGAATAGTCCTTTTTCGGGAGCAGCCGGTTCACTATATGTATTACAGTGGAGTGTTTCAAATGGTGCTTGTTCGCCTTCGACCGATAATGTTTCTATTCACTTCGATGGATTTCCAACGACTTCTAACGCTGGCATTGCTCAGCAAAAATGTAATAACGGCAGCTTTACACTGGCAGGAAATACACCTATAACCGGTACGGGATCCTGGAGTGTAGTTAGCGGATCTGCTGGAATCACTACTCCATCATCACCAACCAGCGGAGTCACTGGTGTTCCTCCAGGTTCAAGTGCTGTTCTTCGATGGTCGATCAGCAACGGTGTTTGTGCCCCCAGTACAAGTGATGTTACACTCACGAATAATGCATTGCCAAGTTTAGCCGATGCAGGGGTTCCAAGTATAACACAATGCAATAACAGCACATTTGCTATGAATGCAACTTTACCATTGGTTGGTTCAGGAGTGTGGAGTGTCGTTAGTGGAACAGCTTCAATAACAAACCTCACTTCCCCTTACACTACAATAACGGGGATAACGGCCGGAACCACTGCCACGCTGAGATGGACGGTAGGGAACGGGGTATGTTCCACCACGGAAG
>CAZIGG010000007.1:16469-33233 GCA_964538575.1 uncultured Roseivirgaceae bacterium | reverse complement strand
GGACAATCACGAGCGGTACGTGTGCCGCGAGCACGAGCGATGTATTGCTGACGAACTATGCTACTCCAACAGTGGCCGATGCGGGCCCTGCCACACTCACGCAGTGTAACAGCGGAACGTTTGTGATGAGCGCCACCCCCGCGGCAATAGGCACGGGCACCTGGACGCTGGTTAGCGGTACAGCGGTGATCACCAATATTAACTCACCGACCACCACCATTACGGGAGTAACGACCACTGCCACGCTGAGATGGACGGTAGGGAACGGGGTATGTTCCACCACGGAAGACGATATTATTTTAACGAACGACCCGCTTCCGACCGCATCCGATGCGGGTAGTGCGATCGAGCAGTGCAACAACGGGAGCTTCACGCTTGCGGGGAACAGCCCTGGCGTAGGATCAGGATTATGGAGCATAGTAGGAGCCGCGAACGGAGCGGTCATCACGGACCCGTCCTCGCCTGTGAGCGGAGTAACGGGTTTGACTGCCGGCAGCAGCGTTACGCTTCGGTGGACAATCACGAGCGGTACGTGTGCCGCGAGCACGAGCGATGTATTGCTGACGAATACATTAGCACCTGCAGCTGACGCAGGAAGCGATGCAAATATTTGTGAGGGAGCAATTTTTAACTTCAGTAGCCAGGCAATACCGGCAAGCGCAATAGATTATTCAAGTATTCTATGGCAATCAGTAGGAACACCGCCTACCGGCATTCTTTATAATGCAACAACGTTAACTCCAACCTATCAGCCAGGAGTTGGTGAAACCGGTATTTTAACATTTAAGCTCAATGCAAATGGAAATGGCGTATGTCTGCCTGTTTCTGACGAAATGCAAATTACAATTATCCCTAAACCTGTAGTAGAAGCAGGAAGTGATGCTCAAGTTTGTGAAGGTACACCCACTTTTGATTTCAGTACGAGAAGCATTATTGCAAGCACCGCTAATGGCAGCAGAATGTGGACACATAACGGTAATGGTTCATTTGTGGATGCGACTCAATTAAGTCCGATTTATAATGTAAGTTCTTCTGATGTAGGAGATACAATCATTTTTACACTTACGGTGACCAGCGGTTCGCCTACCGTTTGTTCAATCGTTCAGGATCAATTCCAGCTTCGCGTAAATCAACGAGCCGAAGTTATTGTACCGGCAAACTATACTACCTGTGAACCTGCAACAATAGATCTATCAGGAACTGTGCAAGGAGGCGGGACATCTGGAGGCTGGAGTATTGTTTCGGGTTCTGCAGCGGGTACACTGTCCGTAAGCAGTCTAACGGGATCAGGCCCGTTCCAGGTTTCTGCCCGCTACGATAGCGCTTCAATAGATGTGGGGAACATTCTTACTTTCCGGTTAACGTCCAATGATCCGGATGGAAGCGGCCCCTGTACAGTCGTTTCAGGCGATGTTAGTATAACTATTGACCGCGCAGCCCGTGTGTCAGCCGGATCTGATATTAATATATGCGAGTATAATTCTGTTCCGTTACACGGAACCGTGGGAGGTTCTGCAACTTCCGTTACCTGGACTGGCGGAAGCGGTGCAGCACAATTTGTAGATCCTAATGCTGCAATTACAACCTATAATCTCACCAATGCTGAAAAGAATGCAACGAATGTTTCGTTTGTATTTACTATAACCACAAATGATCCTGACGGTGTTTGTCCCGCAGTAACTGATCAGGTAAGTGTTATCGTTAACGACACATTGAACTTTGTTACATTCCTCGGCCTTGATCCTGTTTATCAAGAGGATGATCCTGTGCAGCCACTAACAGGCGTTCCACCAGGCGGTACCTTCCTGGGTCCGGGTATTATTGGCGGAACCAATTCATTCAATCCGGATTTTGCTGATCTCGGTATAAACGTAGTTACGTATACATACACGGATCCTGCTACAGGATGTAACAGCAGGCTTAGTAAATCAACTATTGTAAATCCGGTGACTGAGGTTAGATTTGATGTATTCGTATCTTCAATACCTCCATTAGTGCGGGTGCCTGAAGTTGGTGGGATACCGCAGATATGTGCAACCATTCGACCGGGTGATGTTTTTTTGAAAGGAGATCCTGATGTCTTAAATGGGGATGCAAGCACGATTACACCGCCTGTCTTCACCATTACCCCGGATGCTTCGCCTTCGTATATCTTTAAAAAGCCGGATGGCCAATTCTACCTTAATACTAAGAACTTACCCCCGGGTGATTATGTAGTTAAGTATACATATACCAATCAATTTGAAGCCAAATCGGAATTTAGTAAGCAGATACATGTTGCAGCAGCGCCAAAAGCAATTATTGATGTGGGTAATACCTGTGAAACATCACAAGTCTCGTTTACGCATTCATCTGTAATTCCTAACAATTCTACGCCCGCTGCTACTTTAGTTGGTTTTATTTGGGATTATGGAAACGGAGTCGGTAGCACGGAACCGGAACCGCCTCCATATCTTTATCCGTTAGCAGGTACGTATGATATTACACTACAGGTAGTAACTAATAATGGTTGCAGGCACGATACCTTAAAAACCATCCGGATCGGTTCGGTACCGGATATGAAGTTTACATGGTCTGCATTTTGTCAGGGAAACGATACGAAGTTTAAGGACCAGACAATCGTTACAGTTGGGGCAATCGCTCAATACACCTGGCTGTTCGGGGATGGTAACTCTGTTACAAGCCCGTACGGTACGGCTTTTGTAAACGACTCGGTGCCACCAGCCCAATCGAACGGGGGCATTACTTCAGGAACATTTTCTAATCCTCATCATCGTTATGCTGATTTCGATCAATATACCGTTACCCTTCAGGTTGAAACAACGGATGGCTGCATCGCTTCTTTGCCGCGTGAAGCATTCATTCTTTCTTATGGAACACCATCTCCAACTACTGGTTATACGGAAGATTTCGAAGCTGACCAGGGGTCATGGTTCGCAACAAGAGCCGACATTGATATTGCCACCGACACCAGTTGGGTTTATGGCCCGCCTTCGGGAAGCCAGATCAATACAGGTGCCTCGGGAAGCGTCAATGCATGGTGGACCGGTGGAAACCCTAACCCAACAACCCTAACTGTACACAGCACATATTATAAGAATGAGAAGTCTGCCGTGATCGGTCCCTGTATCAACCTTTCAGCTATCAAGCGACCCATGATTTCGTTTGATTACTGGTCTGACTCCGAGCCTGGAAGTGACGGAGCGGTCCTGCAATACTCAACGGATGGAGGACAAACATGGATTAGCCCGCCAACGGGAGATAAAATTAGCGGAACAATTGGAGATGATGCGGGAGCAGGCATAAACTGGTACAATGGTGGTGCACTCACCGGTAATCCCGGATTGCAAAATATTGGCCAGTACGGGTGGACGGGGCAGCAAGGTGGCTGGAAAAATGCCCGCTACAATCTTGACGTAATTCCAAAAGCTTACAGAGAAGAGGTTATTTTCCGAATTGCATTTGGAAGTAACAACGATAACCCCGCTATTCCTACGGAGGTTCAAGACGAATATTACGTATTTAACGGCTTTGCTTTTGATAATGTATTTATAGGAGAAAAGAAAAGAAATGTACTGGTTGAATATTTTACCAACAGCGGGGTTAATCCGACACTCAATAATTACTTTGATAACTTATATAATAATCAGATGTTCCTGAACGATAGTTCTGATTTCTTTAAAATACAGTATCATACCAGCAGGCCGTCCTCAGATCCAATTTATGAGCAAAACCATGATGATCCAGACGCCAGAAGTTCTTTCTATGGTATAACAAAAATCCCTTCAGGTATTATGGATGGAATTCATGGAAACTATTATGGTGATAATTTAGACGGTGATCACCTCAAAATTACATCCGAAATACTTGATCGCAGGGCGCTTGAGGATCCCCTGTTTGACATAAAGATTGAAACACTCCCGGCAACGCCTACATCCATAAGCATGCACATTGAATTCACGTATATTGCAACAGCTGCTCTTAATAACCCGGTTACACTCCAGGTTGCATTAGTAGAGGATAGCGTTACGGTAGATCCTTTACCGATGCAGCGAAACTTGCTGAGAAAGTTCTTACTTGGGCCTTCAGGTAAGACAGTTTCAAACATCTGGGTGATGACTCAAACGATGGTAATCGATACTGTGTTGGAAATTACAGCACCGATAGGTGAAAATAACAACCGGTTATATCTTGTAGCTTTTGCTCAGGAGTTGAAGGCACAGTCAAATGTAATTTATCAATCAGCTGTGTATAAAATTCATGAAGAGAAGAGCCAGGGCAAGATTACAGGTATTGAAGACGATCCGGTTCTTGCACAAATTAAAGACATCGCCATTTATCCAAACCCTGCTACGCGTTACATCAATTTTGCAACAGAGACTTTTTTAACAAGAGACTATCAGTTTACAATCGTAGACCAACGCGGTATAACCGTACTGTCAGGAAACCTGAACCGTGACCTGACCATTCCCCAGCAAGTGGAACTTTCCAACATTGCAGATGGTGTATATATCGTGATGATTCACCAGGGTAACAGGAGGCTGATCCAGCGCAAGCTGGCCGTGCTGAAGCGATAGGCTAAAACTTTTTCAGTTCTTCACCCAGATCGCTGATGATGTCGCGGCAGGTTTGCGTGAATTCCATTACGTTAAGCTGCAGTTCCAGAACAGGAACTTTGCTGCTTTTGGCAAGCTCTTCGATTTGTACGGCTGAATCTTTTAAATGATTGATGCCGAGCAGCGTCATGGAAGGTTTTATCTGGTGCGTTACACGCGCAAGCCTGGAATAATCGGAAAGGTTAAGCGCTTCTTCCATTTCTTGTAATGAATTGGGAATAGACTGTACAAATGTCTGGAGCATCTCCTTGATAAACTCCTGGTTGTTGCCGGACATGTTTTTAAGATACTCCAGGTCGTATTGCTTGTTTATGGACGGAATCTTAACCTGAGATGCTGAAGCAGGAACAATCTTCAGTTTTTCGAAAAGCATCTGATAGAGATCTTCAGGCGTGAACGGTTTAGAAAGATAGTCGTTCATCCCGGCAGCCAGGCATTTCTCAACATCGATCTTTGTAGCATTAGCGGTTAGTGCAACGATAGGAGTGCCGCCTACCGGATGCGGCATCATGCGAATAGCTTTTGTTGCTTCATATCCGTCCATCACCGGCATCTGAACATCCATCAAAATAACATCGTACGAATTGTTTTTCAGCTTTTCGATGGCAATTAAACCGTTCTCCGCGATGTCGGTACTGCACTTCCAGGTTTGTAAAATACTTTTTGCATACAACCGGTTAATGTCGTTATCCTCGACCAGCAATACGCGTACATTATGCGTGGTAATTGCCATGTTGCTCGCCACATGCTGAGACGCAAGTCTGGAAGCTTTAGTGCTGCCAACGGAGTATGGAATGTAAACGGTAAAGGTTGAGCCGACATGCTCCTGACTGTGAACTTCAATTCTTCCTTTCTGAAGTTCAACCAACTGGCGTGCGATGGTAAGTCCAAGGCCCGTGCCGCCATAGCGCCTGGTAACACTTTCATCGGCCTGGCTAAAGCTTTCAAAAATGGTGTTCAGTTTTTCAGCAGGAATGCCCACACCGGTATCTTTTACCGATATGCGTACGTGACAGATTCCCCGCTGCTCCTTTTCCAATTCACATGTAACGTGAATAGCTCCGGTGTGTGTGAACTTTACGGCATTGCTGATCAGGTTGATGAGTACCTGGTTCAGCCGAACGGGGTCGCCCATTAATATTTTATTCAGCGATTCGTCAATGGTGTAATGCAGGGTGAGGTTTTTTTCGTGTGCCTGGTACGTAAAGGTTGACATCAGCGAGGGGAGAAGATCCTTTAAGTTAAAAGCGATCTTTTCAAATTTAAGCTTGCCGGAATCAATCGCAGCAAGGTCAAGAATATCGTTAATGATCACTTTCAGATTCTCGGACGAATGCCTGATCGCGCTTAAATACATTTCCCGTTCTTCAGGGTTCTGATTTTTGCTCAGCAACCCGGCAATCCCGGCAATTCCGTTAATGGGTGTTCTTATTTCGTGACTGATGTTCGCCAGGAATTGTTCTTTTGCTTTTTGCAGGCGCAATAACTCCACGGCATCATCCTTTCGTTGGGTGATATCCCGGCAATCAAGGATAAGACCGGGTAAGCCTTCCTTATTCTTTAGGTTAATGGCATTGAACTCCAGGAAGCGGAACGTCTTGTCTTTACAAAGAAACTGAAATTCAATTTTTTCGGTATAAGCCCTCTTTTGTGTTTGCTTGAAGCTTGTCTTGAATTCGCCCAGGGAAGAAGGAAGGATATAATCGAAGAAGTTTTTGCCCATCAGGCTTTTTGCCCGATACCCGAGTGTTTCATGTACCGAGGCATTGTGATAGAGAATGTTCCCTTCAAAATCGACAATGAAAATGATATCGGAACCGTCTTCAACAACGGCTTTGTAAAAATTTCCTTTTTTGATGTAGGCTTCTAATTTTTTCATATGCCGGCTTCTTCCATTTCTTTCAGGTAACGATATAAGGACGACTTACCAATATCTAATCGTTTTGCTACCTCCAGCACGTTATTGTCGTACCGGTTCAGGAAATGCCGGATGATCCGGTACATATAGGCCTGCATGGTCATTTCCTGGTAAAGAATAGATTCCGTTCGGGTGGTGCTGGTAAAGGTGATATCCTGTTCACGAATTTCATTGCCTTCTGCCATCACCGCTGCGAGTTCTATGATTGATTTAAGCTCCCGGATGTTACCCGGAAAAGGGTACTCCAGCATTTTCTTCTGAGCCGTTTCGCTGATTCTGAATTTGGGTAGTTGGTTTTCCTTAGAAAACTGATCGAGGAAGTGTTTTGCAATCAGCAGGATATCGCTTCCCCGCTCGCGCAAGGGCGGAAGGTGTACAGGCAGCCCCAGGAGCCTGTAATATAAGTCTTCCCGGAACCTGCCGGCTTTTACTTCTTCTGCCAAATCGCGGTGAGTTGCCGTAATCACTCGAACATCGAGTTTGATCACCTGGTTGCTGCCGATGCGGGTAACCTCACGCTCCTGCAGCACACGTAACAGTTTGGCCTGAAGGCTCGGCTCCATTTCACCGATTTCATCTAAGAAAATTGTTCCGCCATCAGCTTCCTCAAACTTTCCGATTCGCCTGGTCATTGCTCCCGTAAAGGCGCCTTTCTCATGACCGAACAGCTCGCTTTCAATAAGCTCCGATGGAATAGCAGCAATGTTAACCGCTATAAAGGGTTTATTTTTACGTTTGGAGTTATAGTGTATAGCCTTGGAAATCAGTTCCTTACCGGTACCTGTTTCACCTGTAATAGAAACTGAAATGGTACTTTTTACCGCTTTCTCCAGCAGCGCAAAAGTCTTCTTAATGGCAGCGCTTGTGCCTACAATACTCTTCTCAAACTCATATTTCTCCGAGATTTCACGCTTGAGATGGTCGATCTCTTTAATCAGCGAATGTTTGTTGCGGGCATTATTAATCGAGTTTAATAGGCGGTCCTTTGTGTCCTGATCCTTAGTGATATAATCGAAAGCCCCCGATTTTAAGAGTTCAACGGCAGTCCCGATTTTTTCCTGGGCCGATACGATTATGACTATGATATTGGGATCATAGCTTTTGATCTGCTCAAGCACCTGCTGACCGGGCATATCGGGTAAGGAGTAATCCAATGTGATAACTGAAGGGTTTTTATGCAGGTTATTAATGCACTCCTTTCCGGATGTGAAGAACTCAATTTCGTAGTCCGGGTTCAGACCCAGTACGTACTTGATAAACTTGGTATATGCCTGATCGTCTTCTACTACAAAAATTTTGACAGGTTCTTTCTCGTACATGTGTGTATATTGAGCGTGTTAAAAATACACCAGTTTTTTAATAGTTAAATGTTCCTGAAAAAGGTTTTATTTGGGTTTCTGAACACTAAACGAAATATATGGTTGCAGAACTATCGAAACTATCAGCACAGGAATTGGAGCTGGTGTATAAAGCGCCCTTGTTGGTGTGCATCCTGATTGCCGGAGCAGACGGTGATATCGATCGAAAGGAGATCAGAAAGGCAATTACCATCGTCCAGAAAAAGAAAAAGGGTACGGATTCAGTCTCCTTATTGTTTAAAGAAGTAGCGCAGGACTTTGAGGATAAGCTTAAGGTTTTGGAGCAAGGTTACCCGTACGAAGCAACCCAGCGTACTCCCTTACTTACGGAAGAGTTGAATGGTCTTAATTCCTTGTGGTCCAGGGTGCCATCAGCTTTTGCCAAAGGATATTATGATATCCTGCTGATGTTGGCGCAGGAAGTTGCTGCCTCTTCGGGCGGCTTGCTGGGCATGAAATCCATTGGATCGGAAGAGGCGAAGCTGGTTAAGCTTGGCATGATTAAAAATCCGGTTTCTTAAGTTATCATGGCTGAACGTTCCGTACTCGGGAGCGCTGTTATTCCGTTGCGCCTTGTTTTCTTAATGTGGCTTTTCTTTTTCCTAGAGTATAATTTCGGATTGCCCTTAAGTGCTTTTGGCATTCATCCCCGCTCATTGATCGGCCTCATCGGAATAGTTATTTCTCCCATGGTGCATGGCAATATTGTGCATCTTATTTCCAACACCTTTCCGTTGCTGTTTTTGGGAGGCGTGCTGTTTTACTTTTATCCGCGTATTGCTGTACCCGTGTTTTTCAGGGCGTATTTCTGGACTAATATTCTTGTCTGGCTTTTTGCCCGCAACGCAAACCACATTGGTGCAAGCGGGTTGATTTACGGCATTGCGTTTTTCCTGATATTTTTTGGATTATTGCGCAGGGATTTTATGTCGCTGCTGATCTCCATTGTTACGATTCTGCTGTATGGCGGGGTCTTTTATGGTGTTCTGCCGACTGATCCCAATATTTCGTGGGAATCACACTTTGGGGGCGCACTGGTGGGAATAACCTCGGCTGTCGCGTTTAGCTCAAAGAAAAAGATCGGGTAATGGATGCATCTGTAAGAAAGATATTAACTGATGTTAAAGCGGGGAAATACAGCCCGGTGTACTTCCTTCAGGGAGAAGAAAGCTATTTCATTGATGTAATCTCAGATCACATTGAAGCCAATGCCTTAACCGATGCCGAAAAAGGATTTAACCAGGTTGTGGTGTATGGTAAAGACGCCTCCATGGCCACGATCCTCACGCATGCCAGGAGGTTTCCCATGATGGCGCAGTTCCAGGTTGTAATTGTAAAGGAAGCGCAGGAAATCCAGGACCTGAATAAAGAAATAGGGGCAAAGTTGCTGCTTGAATATTTAAAACAGCCTGTACCCAGCACCGTGCTGGTGTTTTGCCACAAACATAAGACCCTCGACAAGCGCAGAGAGTTAGGAAAGAATATCGAGAAGTTGACCACTTCATTAACCTCCAAAAAGCTGTACGACAACCAGCTTCCGGATTTTATGTCAGCGTATGCAAAAGAGCGCAGCATTGCAATCGATGATCAGGCTATCCGGGCATTGTGCGAGTTTGTCGGCAATGATCTCAGCCGCCTTACAAATGAACTGGATAAGCTTACTATTTCACTGAAACCGGGAGAACCAATAACAGCCGAACGGGTTATGCAGCAGGTGGGTGTAAGCAAGGAGTACAACATCTTCGAGCTCCAAAAGGCGATTCTGCAGAAAAATTCTTTCAACGTTGCGAAGATTGTAAACTACTTCGAAAGCAACACGAAAAAGAACCCGGTAATCCCAACGGTTGCGTACCTGTATTCATTTTTCAGCAAGGTTCTGCTGGCTTCACAGGCCCCGGATAAAAGTGAGAAGGGCTTAGCTACTGCGCTGAAAATGAGCCCGTATGTGATCCGTGATTATAGTCTTGCTTTACAGCAATTCCCGCCCGATAGGATACTGCGCAACATTTCTTTGCTGAAAGAGGCCGACCTTAAACTGAAAGGCGTGAACACCGGTTCAACCCATGAAGGTCAGATTTTACGCGAGCTGATCTATCGGCTTATTCATTAACCTTGCTTTACCCTTCAACTTTTTTACTTAACTTTGAATCATAGCCGTATGGCTGAAAAGCATGCAGATTTTCGGACGGAGTTTTTGCAGCTTATTTTTTGGTCTTATTCTTGCAATATTTTTTGAGCCTTGATGTTATTTATAAAACCCGTTAATGTGAGGTTAGCAAGTTCGATTCTCTGTATACTCTTTTTTATAAGCTTTATTACCAAAGGGCAGGATCAGTTGTCCCGCTCCAAAACCGAAAACCTTTACAAGAAAGGCACAGAGCTGGTCAGCCATTCAAACTTCAGCGCAGCCCGGGTAGTCTTTACCGATTTCCTGAAATATGCAATCCCTACCGATGCCCGTAAAGCGGATGCAGAATATTACATTGCCCTAAGCGCATTAAAGCTTGGCCATTCCGATGGCGAAAGGCTGATCGCAGACTTCATCACCCACAATCCATCCAATCCGCGAAGCGCAACGGCCTACTTTGATTTGGGTAACTTCTTTTATGCGGAGAAGGAATACACGAAAGCCATTGCATACTATGGAAAAGTAAACTTTGCCGGTCTTGGTCAGGAGCAGCAGGTAGAGGGATATTTTAAATGGGGCTACAGCTACTTCAACCAAAAGAAGCTTGATGATGCCCTTGAGAAGTTTAACGCGGTAAAGCTGCAGGAGAGTCAATATACACCAGCCGCGAATTATTACGCGGGTTTCATTGAATATTCGAAAGGTAGTTATGAGGATGCGTTAACTGACTTAAAAAGGGCAGAGGCAAGCCAGTCTTACGTCAACATTGTTCCAAGCCTGATTGCGAATGTATATTACAAGCAGCATAAATACGATGAACTGATTAAGTATGCGGCCTCCCTTCAATCAAGATCGGCACAAATATCAAACTACAGCGAGATATCCATGCTTGTTGCCGATGCGTATTATTATAAGCAGGATTACGTAAAAGCCGCTTCTGCGTATGAAGTTTACCTCGAAGCCAACCAGGCAAAAGCCGAAAACGCTTTACTGTTTCGGGCGGGCTTTGCAAACTATTCACTCGGACAGGATGCAAAAGCCATTGATTATTTAAAGACTTCTGCCGCTAAACAGGATTCAGTCAGCTTTTATGCTTCGTATTATTTAGGGATACTTTATCTCAAGCAGGGCAATAAGCAGTTTGCGTTAAACTCCTTTAATCATTCCAAAGGCTACGCCAAGGATAAAAAACTGGCGGAAGAGAGTGCATTTCAATACGCCAAGGTATCGTACGATGTGGGAAAGAGTGACGTAGCAATTACCGAATTTGAAAAATTCCTTGTCGCATATCCTTCAAGTGAACACAGCATCCCGGTCCGCGAACTGCTGGCGCAGGCCTATGTAAATGGAAATAACTACAACAAAGCCATCGAATACATTGAAGGGTTGCCACGAAGAACACGTAGCGTGGATCAGGCATACCAGAAAGCAACATACCTGAAAGGTTCGGAACTGTTCAACAAAGAAGATTACGAAAACGCGGTTAAGTTCTTTGAGAAATCGCTGGCTAGCCCGGTTGACCCTAAATACGTTGCGCTGGCCAGTTTCTGGAATGGTGAAACATATTCCCTTGGCAGGCGATACGAAGAGGCTGTTCCGTTCTATTCAAAAGTAATTTCATTAGGCGCTTCTGCCGAAGCTGAGGTAACGAATAAAACCCGGTATGGACTTGGCTACGCATATTTCAATCTCCAGCAATACGACCAGGCGCTTTTTAATTTTAAGGAATTTGTAAATAAAGCCAGCAAGACAGGAGCCACTTATGCCGATGGTGTGTTGCGACTGGCAGATTGTTATTTTGTAACAAAAGCTTATCCTGAAGCGATTGCGAACTATGAAAAGGCCAGACAGCTTAAAACACCGGATGTTGACTATGTACTTTTCCAAACGGGGGTAATCAATGGTATTTTAAGAAAGTATGCCGAGGCGCGGACGCAGTTCTCCGCGCTGATCTCAGGTTATCCAAAATCGCAATTCCGTGACGAGGCGTTATTTCAGCGCGCACAGTTTGAGATTGAACAAAGCAATTATGCTGTCGCGATCAGTGATTTGAGCCGGCTCATTAACGAAGGTTCGCAATCGGGTTCGAAAATTTTACCGTATGCATACGCACGAAGGGCTGCCTCAAATTTCAATTTGAAAGAATACGATAAAACAATTGCTGATTACCAAACGGTGATCAAACAATACCCATCCCATCCGGTTGCGCAACAAGTATTGCTGTCGTTACAGGAAGCACTGAGCCTGGCAAAGCGGAGTGATGAGTACGATCAATACCTTGCGCTGGTTACCAATGCAAATCCGGGCGGCAAAGATCTGGAAGTGATCAATTTTGAATCAGCCAAGAATCAATACTACGATCAGCAATATGCAAAAGCGATCACAAGCTTTACTGCATTCCAGGGCGCATATCCGCAAAGCGCAAAGGTCGCTGAGGCTAAGTTCTTCATTGCAGAATCGAACTATCGCTTGCTGGAATATGATAAGGCATTAACCATTTACACAGAACTCTCAACTGACCCAACCTCACCGAACGCTAATAGAATTGCCGGACGGATTGCTGAAATTCAATTTAAGCAGGGAAAATATTCGGAAGCAGTTACCAGTTTTCATAAGGTTGAACGCTTTGCATCAAGCAAGAAGGATTTTTACACCGCGTGGTCCGGGTTGATGGAATCGTTCTACCTGCTCGCGCGGTATGACTCCGTTAGCGTTTACGCAAATCTTATCCTGGAAAAAGGTAATGTAAACGCGGGGGCTCAGAACAAAGCTTCGCTTTACCTCGGCAAGGCCGCCATGGCCAAAGGCGATTACGAAACCGCCAAGGATGAATTCCTGAACACCCTGAATACCGCACGCGATGAATATGGCGCAGAAGCCAAGTACAGGATCGGGGAGATCTTCTCCCTGACGAAACAGTACAAGCAAAGCAACGAAGCCCTCACAGCCATCAGCAGCAGCCCCGAGTTTTCAGCTTACGATGAGTGGGTCGGTAAATCATTCTTACTGCTTGCCGATAATTATCTGGCTGCAGGCGATGTATTCAATGCAAAGGCAACGCTCGAATCATTGATCACGAACAACTTCCCGCTTCAATACATCAAAGATTCAGCAGCCGATAAACTCAAGAAGATTGCAGAGGCTGAATTAAAGGAACAGCAAAAAATAAAAGCAGATACAACCGGAAAGTAGCATGACCAGATTTATTTCATATTCTTTTATAGTTGTTCTTGTGCTTTTTGCGATTCCTGCGCTTGCTCAAAATCCGACATGGGAAGAGGGCAAGAATGTGAAAGAAGTTGAGATTGACATATTCAAGTCACGCGAAAACAAAGTGCCCGCAGCCAGCCGGCTTTTCGAAAAAATTCCGCCCCGGCCCGTAGAACTTATTTCTCCGCCCATCACGTACGATTATAAAGTCTTTAATTTTCAAACACCTGAGTTGAACCCTGTCGCAAGACCTTTGCGGTTAAAGCAGGAAGAGTCTTCCCAAACCTATCGCGGATATCTGAGTGCCGGTCTGGGTAACTATTCATCACAATACTTCGATGGTTTCATCACCAATAAACCCGACAAGAAAAAGCTTATCGGGGCGCATGTGTTTCTGAACCGATCGGGTAAGGGCCCTGTCGATGGCAGCAATTCGGGGGCGGCACATACCGGTGTATCAGCATTTGCACAAACGTTTAGTAAAGAGTTTGCGTTCGGTGCAAACCTTGACCTGGAGCAACGCGGTACGCATTTTTATGGATATCCGGAAGGCATAGAGGTTGAACGCGATAGTATTAAACAAGCCTATACGCTGTTTAATCTCGGTGCACAGCTCATGAATGCGCGCAAGTCCGACTTCTCGTACCAGTTGGGTGGTAACTTCAGTTTCATCAGCGACAAGTTTGAAGCAAAAGAGAGTACGGTAGACCTGGTATTCAAAAGCGCGTACAAGATCAACGATGAACAAGCTATTAACTTAAAAGCCGACTATTCGATTATCAACCGGAAAGATGTGGACATTGAAGCAAAAGCCAGGAATCTTTTCCAGTTGAACGGGTATTATTCCTTCGTTACCCAAAATAATTTCTACCTGCAGGTGGGGGCAACGGTTGCACTGGAGAATGACTCCATCGATTCGAAAGACTTTCATTTCTACCCGGATGTTAAGCTTACCTATGCGTTAAATGATGCGGTAGATGTTGTCGGGTCATTATCCGGGGGTATGGAAAAGATTTCGCTGCAAACCTTATCGAACGAAAACATCTGGCTTGCGCCTTCGATTCATACCTATCATACCAATAAAAAGTTCGATATCAACGCAGGCATCCGCGCGAAGCTTGGCGGAAAAGTGCTGGCGGGAGCGGGTATCTCCTTTGCAGCATTGCAAGATTTATACTTCTTTGTAAACGATCCAACTGATCCTTCAAAATTTCTGGTTGATTATGATAAAGGGACTACAAAGCGAACAAATTTCTATGCAAGCCTGCTCTTTACATATTCAAATGTTGCTAAGTTTTCACTCCAGGGCGATTATTATACATACAGCACAGACGAACTTGATGAAGCCTGGCACAAGCCAACCTACCGGGTAACTGCGGGGGCATCGTATAACCTGTACAAGAAATTTATCTTCAATCTTGATATGATTGCACAAGGAGGGATGAAAGCTTTGGTTTATTCCGAGCTTAGTAACCCGCCCGTTGCAGAAACTGTTAAGCTTGATGCAGCCTTCGACCTTAGTTTTAAAACCGAGTACCTGATATCGGATACCTTCTCAGCTTTTGTTCAACTGAACAATATTGCCTCGAACAAGTATCCGCTTTTTTATAATTACCCCGCGAGGGGCTTTCAGGCGATGGCCGGGATAACGTGGAAGTTTAAGTAATGAGTGGGGAAGGCCTGAGGCTTAAAAGTTTGTAGGCCTCGAAAATTCGCTTAATTTTGTATGTTACCAACTTTTTAACCTTCATGGCAAAACGAAAGAAACCTACGGATGATGAGACTAATGAGAATCTCAACAAGTCGAACGAATCTTCCGATGATACCTTTGGTTTACCGGACATTGAGTACAAGCCGTTAGACCGGGTTGAAGAAACAACAACCGTTGTTGAAACTACTACTGTTTATTCTTCAACCGAGCCTGAAGAAAAACAAACTGTAAACGAAGAATATCACGAGCAAGCTGTTACAAACGAACAACCTCCTTCAGAATACGCTTTTGAAGAAGAACCAGCTCCGGTATGGCCAAAAGTATTAGGCATATTAATCGTAGTGTTGTTAGCTGCGGGTGCGGCCTGGTATTTCGTAGTGTATAAGCCTAATAAAGAGAAACAGGAACTTGCAGCCCGTGAAGCGGCTCATAAACAGCACGTTGCCGACAGCATAGCAGCAGCAAGAGCAAGTGCAGCAGAGCAAGCCAGACTGGAGGCCGAGAAACGCAAAGCCGATTCGCTGGCAAATGCATCAAAAGTTGGTGTGTTTGAGGCACTAACCGAGCGCACCGGGCGTTATTATGTGGTGGTAGCCAGCGCGGTAGACGATGACCTGCTGGTTGATCATGCGAAAAAACTTGGAGCAAAAGGTGTAAGCACAAAGCTTATTCCTCCGTTCCGAAAGTATAAGTTTTACCGCCTTACAATTGCCGATGCGGATACATTTGCCGCAGCGCAGCAGTTGGCGGATTCCAAAAAAGCCGAGTATACAGACGCCCTCTGGGTGCTGAAGTACTAAGCTTTTTAAGTTTTTCGAAAGATTTTTCACTGCATCGTTATGATAACGGTGCAGTTTTTGCATCGTATACAGGTAACTTTTTTGGCGATGACACAGAAGGAAAAGAACAACAAGGTAATTGCAGCAGCCTCCACCGTGGGAATGTATACCCTGTTATTCTTAGTGATGTTGTTTGCCGTAGCGTGGCGTTCACCGTATCCGCCCCTCCCGGGAGGAGAAGGAGTATCCTTGATTTTAGGCACCGATGACTATGGCAGTGGCGACCTTCCGCTGACCGAACCAGTAGGCACGCAAGAGCCTGCGAAGCAAAAAGAAGAAACCCCCAGGCAGGAAGAACTTAAAGAAGAAGTAAAACAGCAGGTTCAGGAAGATCCGGAGGATAAAGACGTTATCACCTCTACAGAGGAAAGCCCGGTAACGATAAAGAAAGATGAGCCTAAGAAAAAGGAGGAGAAAAAAGAGCCGGTTAAGGTTGTAGATCCTGTAAAAGAGGAAGAAACACCCAAAAAAGATGAAACTCCCAAGGCCGTGTATAATCCTAATAAGAATACGGAATCATCGGATAATAAAACCGGTACTCCCGGAAGCAAGGGCGATGATGAAGGCAAGACCGGGGATAAAGGTGATCCCCGCGGAACTCCAACCGGAGCGGTTTATAAAGGCAATCCGGGAGCCGGTGGCGATGGAAAAGGCGGTGGTGGTGGCGGTCCTTTATTGGACATGGCAGGTTGGGAATGGGTAGAAATACCAGCGACTCCCAAGCCCTCAGAAGAAGATCAGTTTTCAGGTAAAGTTGTCTTTGTTTTTGACGTTGATGAGACCGGAGAGATTATTAACATCAAGAAAGAATCCGGGAACTTAACCCCTGAGCTTGAGAAGAAGTGTAAAGCTGCCCTTGAGAAAACATCACTTTACAAAACTTCTTCGGGTGTGGCGCCTCCTAAAACTACCGGCCGGGTAACTTTTACATTAAGGGTTCAATAGGCTGAAATTAAATTTGGAATTTGCAGGTCATGCCATGAG
>CAZIGG010000007.1:10293-16369 GCA_964538575.1 uncultured Roseivirgaceae bacterium | reverse complement strand
ATTAAGGGTTCAATAGGCTGAAATTAAATTTGGAATTTGCAGGTCATGCCATGAGATTTGCAGCCTGTTTATTCCATGTTCACCGATTACCAGCAAACGCTATCTTACCTGTATCATAATCTCCCCGTCTTTCAGCGGGTAGGCTCGGCTGCGTACAAAGCTGACCTGACCAACACGCTTGCGCTTTGTGAAATCCTGGGTAACCCTCAAAAGAAATTTAAATCCATTCACGTAGCAGGCACAAATGGCAAGGGCAGCACTTCGCACATGCTGGCTTCGGTATTGCAATCTGCCGGATACAAAACCGGGCTTTATACATCGCCTCATTTAAAAGATTTTACCGAACGGATTAAGATAAACGGGCAGGCGATCAGCCATTCACACGTGATTGATTTTGTGAACCGGATCAAACCGCACATCGAAATCATTCAGCCTTCTTTTTTTGAGATTACGGTGGCGATGGCCTTTGACTATTTCGCTTCACAGCAAATTGATGTGGCAGTGATAGAGGTGGGATTAGGCGGCCGGCTGGATTCTACCAATGTGATCTCACCAGTGCTCTCCGTAATCACCAATATCAGCTTCGATCATAAGGACATCCTGGGGGATACCCTTGAAGAAATTGCATTCGAGAAAGCGGGAATCATAAAGGATAATGTCCCGGCCGTAATCAGTCAGCGGCAGTCTGAAATAGAAAAGATTTTCATTGATAAGGCAAAGGAGCATAACGCTGAGCTCACATTTGCAAGTGATGAATTTGAAATAACGCAGTCCGATACTTTATTTGAAGTAACGAAGAATGGAGCATTATATCTCAGCGAGTTATCACTTCCGCTGAAAGGAAATTATCAGGCGAAAAACCTGGGTGGTGTTTTAAAATCTATGGAGATTCTGAACCAGAATGGATTAACGATCACCCCGGAAAAGCTAAGGGAAGGTCTTGAAAAAACAGTTACTCAGACGGGTTTAAAAGGTCGCTGGCAGCAGCTCGGAACAAACCCCCTCATCATTTGCGACACCGGCCACAATGCCGGTGGAGTCCGGGAAGTTGTTTCTCAAATCAATCAGCAGAAGTTTAAGAATCTTTTTATCGTCTGGGGAATGGTGAAGGATAAAGAGCCAGATCAGGTGCTCAGTCTTTTGCCCAAACAAGCCCGTTACTGCTTTTGCCAGGCTTCAATTCCGCGCGCAATGGATGCCGGGGTGTTAAAGCAGGCTGCGGAACGTTTTGGTCTTGCAGGTGAAGTTGTGCGGGACGTGAATCAGGCGATTGGTAAGGTAAAAAACCTCGCAGGAAGTGATGATTTTATTTTTATCGGTGGCAGCACCTTCGTGGTTGCCGAAATTGAGAATTTGTGAAAAGAAAGCTTGAACGTTTTAAGGAAATTGAAGCTCAGATCAATGTAGTTGAGCCTACCAAAGAGTATTATCACACGATTAAAGGAAACTGGAACAAGCATTTTTTTAAAAACGAAAACCCGATTACCGTGGAGCTTGCCTGCGGAAGGGGCGAGTATACAACAGGCCTTGCAAAACTTTTCCCGGACAGCAATTACATCGGTGTCGACATTAAAGGTGAGCGCATCTGGCGGGGGAGCACTACGGCTGTTGAAAACAAGCTTGCCAACGCGGGTTTCCTGCGAACGATGATCCTTCTGGTGGAGAATTTTTTTGCTGAACACGAGATCAGTGAACTTTGGATCACATTTCCGGACCCCCGCCCGCGCATCCGCGACATTAAACGAAGGCTTACAAGCCCGAGATTTCTATCGATTTATAAGCGACTCCTTAAACCCGGAGCCTACATCCGCCTGAAGACTGACAACACCGGCCTTTATGAATACACGCTGGAAGAGCTTGCCCTGCGTGAAGATATTACAGACTTAAAATTCACCGATGATCTGTATAATTCCGATTTACGAGCAGAATGCTTTGACATCAAGACGCGGTACGAGCAACAATTTGCTTCGAAAGGAGAAAAGATAAAATATCTTCGGTTTCGGTTTAAATAATTTCCGGCCTTGTGCCGGAATCCCCATGCCGTGCTTCCAAAACGGGGATCACGGGACAGGCCCGCGAAGTGCTCTGGTAACAATTCCATAACAAGCCATTGACCGTCAGGTAATGCAGGCGCTATACCTTTGCTTCCAGGTAGAATTTCTTTTAGGTTAGAACTTCTTAGGTTTAGGTATCCCGAAGGAATTACGGACCTTCGGGATTACTTTTAACATTGCATGGGGAAACGAAGAAAACGAGAGTTAGATATTGTAATCATTTCGGACATCCATCTCGGAACTTTTGGATGTCATTCGGAGGAGTTGCTCCGCTATCTCAAAACCATCAAGCCCAAAAAAGTAATCCTCAACGGTGACATCATTGACATGTGGCAGTTCAGCAAACGCTACTGGCCCAAGTCGCACATGCAGGTGATCAAGCATATTACCGGATGGCTGGCAAAAGGAGTGAAGATTGTTTACCTCCCGGGCAACCACGATGAAATGCTCCGGAAGTTTGCCGGGCTGAAGCTTGGATCTTTCCGGATTGCCAACAAGGTTGTGCTGAACCTGAACGGCAAGCGCGCCTGGGTTTTTCATGGCGATGTGTTTGACGTTACCATGCGGTATTCAAAATGGCTGGCTAAGCTGGGTGCCGTGGGATATGATACGCTCATTCTCATTAATGCATCCGTAAACTGGTGTCTCGAAAAGCTTGGCCGCGAAAAGATATCGCTATCCAAACGTGTAAAGGATAGTGTAAAATCAGCTGTAAAGTTCATCAACAAGTTTGAAGATACGGCAGCCGAGATTGCAATCTCGAACGAATACGATTACGTTATTTGCGGCCACATTCATCAGCCCGGGATGCGGCAGGTCATAACCGAAAAAGGATCGGTGATGTACCTGAACTCAGGCGACTGGATCGAAAACCTCACAACACTTGAATATGCCAGCGGAAGCTGGAGGATTTATCGTTACCAGGATGATCCGGTTGCAAATTCTGTTAAATTGCCCAGGCGACTCGAACACAAGCTCGACAACGATGAAATATTCCGCGACCTGGTGAACGAGTTCCTGACCATTAAAAAGTGAAGATACTCTACGCAATTCAGGGCACCGGCAATGGCCACATCAGCCGGGCCGAAGATGTTATTCCTATTCTCCGTGAATACGGCAAGCTCGACATTTTTGTGAGCGGTGCCCAGGCCGACATCAAGTTAGATTATCCATTGAAATACAAATCGCGCGGACTCAGCTTTTATTTCGGGAAGTCGGGTGGGATAGATTTGTTTAAGACGTTTAAGCAAAACAGCTCAAAAGAAGTTTACAGGGAGATTAAAAACTTCCCCGCAGATAAGTACGATATCATCATCAATGACTTTGAACCAATTTCGGCATGGGCGGCCCGGAAAAGAGAAGTTCCATGCGTATCGCTAAGCCATCAATCGGCTTTGTTATCCCCGAAAGTTCCGCAGCCCAAGCACTTTGACCCGGTGGGTGAATGGATTTTGAAAAACTATGCACCAGCCGGTGCAGCCGTATCGTTTCACTTTGCCAGGTTTGATGAAAACATGTTCACCCCGGTGATCCGGTCATCCATCCGCGATGCGGTTGCAACACAGGGTGATCATTACACGGTTTATTTACCGGCTTACGATGACCGCAAGCTTGTTCCACTGCTGATGAAAGTACCGAATGTTCGCTGGCATATCTTTTCCAAGCATGCGAAGAAGCCGTATCACATTGGCAAGCTGTCGGTTTACCCGGTGAATAAAGATGAATTTGCAGCGAGCGTGCTTTCCTGTAAAGGAATTTTATGCGGAGCTGGATTTGAAACGCCTGCTGAGGCAATATACCTCGGCAAAAAGCTTCTGGTTGTGCCGATGAAGAAACAATACGAACAGTACTACAATGCGGCAGCATTAAAAGAAATCGGGGTGCCCGTGCTGAAAAACGTTAAGAAGAAACGGCTTGATAAAATCCGGGAATGGATTGAATCGGAAAAGCGTGTGGAAATTGATTATAAGAATACCACACGGGAAGCAATTGAAAAAGCGCTCAAGCTGGGTGGATATAAGTAATCAATCTTCTGATTCGAGTTTTTCCAACACGGCTGCAAGTGCATCGTAATTTTTTAGTCCGGGTTTATCTTCTGCGCTTCCCTGTAAGGCAATCCCTTTAATGTGTTCGTTGTGCAGCTTGCTGTCATCGGGATTTGTTGAATCAATCTGTAGCAACAGTTTATATTCCCTGGAGAGCGCTTCAATTTGTTCCAATGGCGTTGATTCCGGAATGATCAGGTAAGCAATCTGCGTACGGTAAATGCCCAGCTCGTTTTCATGAGCCTTTACTTCTTCGTATGTGGTGGAAAGTATATAGGACGCAAACGCGGAATGAAGTTTCTTAATATCACTAAACGATCCTTCAATTAAATCCGGCAGGTAGGTCTGAATGATAGCCGTCAGGTCTTCATGCTTTTCTATCCCGTAAATTTCGGTAACAATGGAAGGCCCGGTGAACCATCCCCGCATTTCTTTAAAAAGTTCGGGGCTGACGTAATGCTCACGGCCCTTAATCACGCTGAATCCGAGCATATCCACGCTCATGCCCGCACAATAGCGCGCATCGCTGAGATTCGAGATTTTACCTACCTTAACTAATGTCTTTAATGCCATACGGATTCCAAAAGAAAGAAATAACTTTGATGCTGTTTACGTTTAAAGATAAAGGCGGATTTAGAAAAAAAGGTCTGATTGTTGAAAAAACTGTTCAAATATCTTCCGGTTATATTGCTGGCGGTTGTGGGTTGCGGGGAAGATGAGAGCGTTAAACAGCTTTCAGATGCCGAGTATTTTCCGCTTCGCAAGGGCTTTTACCAGGTCTATGCCGTTCACGAAAGGAACTACCAGTTGCAGGTTGAAATTGAGAATTTAACCTATCAGCTTAAAACTGAAGTGGTTGATTCATTTGTCAATCAGGAGGGTGGTTATACGTATACAATCCACAGAAGCAAGCGTAACACCCCAACGGATGCCTGGCAATTTCAGCAGGTTTGGTCGGTGCGGATGAATGCCGCAAGTGTGGTGGTTTCTGAAGAAAACGTATCGTTCGTGAAGATTGTATTTCCGACCATCCAGCTTCGGAAATGGGATGGCAATGCGCTGAATAGTTTCCCGGCCGATGAGTATGTTCTGGCCGCAACCGGTAAGTCGTACCCGCTCGAAACCGGCATAACAACCGGGGAGTATATTCAGGTTGTGCAGGAAGATTCGTTTGATCCGGTTTTATTCCTGGAAAAGCGCATTGAGGTTTATGCGCGGAATATAGGGTTGATTTACTTTGAACGAACCGATCTGGTATATTGCTCGGATGCGGATGAATGTGCAATCGGGCAACAAATAATCGATAGTGGTACGATTTATGACCAGACGCTGATAGAATATGGTCAGAATTAAATTTACATTGATTTTTCTGTTTGTCAGTATTGCCTGGGCCTCACATGCGCAGGTAAACCGGTACATGATTTTCTTTACCGATAAGCAGGGAACCGGCCATTCGGTTGACCATCCGGAAACATTTTTAAACGAACGTTCTGTTCAGCGAAGAATAACACAGGGTATTGAAATTATTGCCGAAGATCTGCCGGTTACGGCAGCCTACATTCAGGGCGTCAGGGCAATGGGTGCGACTGTTCTGTTTAAAACGAAATGGATGAATGGTGCTTTGGTGGAATGTACAGCCGGTCAGCTTAATGATATTAATGCGCTTGATTTTGTCAAGTCAGGCGAAACAGAGTTAGTTGCACCTGGCGGGGCGGGCGGGCGACAGCGGAAATCACTAAAATTTGGAGCTTCAAGCGTGAACGCTGACAGAACGCTTGAACAGCTTGCCATGCTCGGTATTGATGAAATGCATACGGACGGGTTTAATGGTGAGGGAGTTATTGTGGCGGTTATGGACGGAGGTTTTACAGGCGTAAATACGCAGGCGCCTTTTCAGGAAATTTATAATAACCGGATTAACACCGATGTTTCCTGGAACTTTGTTACCAATACCAGTAATGTGTATCAGGCAAGCTC
>CAZIGG010000007.1:0-10193 GCA_964538575.1 uncultured Roseivirgaceae bacterium | reverse complement strand
CCGATGTTTCCTGGAACTTTGTTACCAATACCAGTAATGTGTATCAGGCAAGCTCACACGGCACGCAGGTTCTTTCGGTTCTCGGGGTTAAAGCGACAGTTGGCGCAGATGAATTTTCTGCCGGAGCGTACAAGGCAACGTTTCAGCTATATGTTACAGAAAATCCTGCCAATAACTTTGAGTATAGAGTGGAAGAATACAACTGGTTGTTTGCGGCCGAGCGTGCCGATAGTGCGGGCGTTGATGTAATTAATACCTCGTTAGGGTATAATACATTCGATGATCCTGACATGGATTACGAAAAAGAAGACATGGACGGCAACACGGCAGCCATTACACGGGCCGCACAAATTGCGGCATCAAAAGGAATTTTTCTTGTGAATAGCGCGGGCAATTCCGGTTCAGACTCGTGGGGGATTATTACTGCACCCGCAGATGCCCGGGATGTGCTGGCGGTTGGTAATGTTAACCTGCAGGGCCAGAGAAGCCCAAACAGTTCAAGCGGGCCAACTGCGGACGGAAGAATCAAACCCGATGTTATGGCTTTGGGAACAAGTGTAACCGTTATTAACCAGAATGGAGTGATAGCAAGCAATAGCGGAACATCATTCTCATCACCCTTAACCGCAGGCCTTGTTGCCGGACTTCGCCAGCGTTATCCGGAACTTACACGGGAAGAGCTTATGGATGCAATCCGCCTTTCTGCATCGAAGGCTTCATCACCTGATAATTTTCTGGGATATGGTATCCCGAACTACCGGGCTGTTGTGAATTACCTGGAGGAAATTGCCGGTGTTGAGCCGGAACAAAATCATTCATTAGTTGTTTTTCCAAATCCGGTTCAGGATACGTTTACCCTTGCCCCGCGCAAGTCATCCATACTGCAGCTTGGTGAAGTTGTTATTATAAATGCACAAGGCCAGGCGGTAACGAATAATATAGTTTACAGTTGGCCGGATAATTCGTATTCAATGAACATCGGACATTTTCATCCCGGAGTTTATTTCCTGATGGTACGAATTGGTAAAAAATACGAAACCTATAAGCTGGTTAAGATATAACCTGCCTGTCTTTCCAAACCGGGTTGTTGGGGCTATATTTGTGCATAAATTCTATTCCATGAGTAGTCCGATCGTTGCACCGTCAATCCTGGCGGCTGATTTTGCAAATCTTGAGCGCGAAGTAAAAATGCTGAACGATAGCCAGGCCGACTGGATCCACATCGACATCATGGATGGTGAGTTTGTACCCAATATTTCCTTTGGAATTCCGGTAACAGAAGCGGTTAAACGCCATGCAAAAAAACCGCTGGATGTTCACCTGATGATCGTTCAGCCCGAACGTTATGTAGAAGCTTTCCACAAAGCAGGAGCGGAGATCATCTCCGTGCACATCGAAGCATGTAATCATTTGCACAGGAATATTCAGCAGATAAAAGCGCTGGGCTGCAAAGCGGGTGTGGCAGTAAACCCGCACACATCTGTTTCAACGCTTGAAAATACCATTGCCGATATCGATTTGATTTGTTTGATGTCGGTTAACCCCGGGTTTGGCGGACAGAAATTTATAGAGAACACCTATCAGAAAGTTAAGCAGTTGAAAGAGCTGATCCGGGCAACCGGGTCAAAAGCATTAATAGAAATTGATGGCGGGGTAAACCTTACGAATGCAAAACCGTTAATGGAAGCCGGTGCCGATGTACTGGTGGCGGGAAACTTTGTATTTAGCGCAAACGACCCGAAATCAGTGATCAGCCAGCTCAAAAACCTGTAGCCAACCCGGCAAGGTTTTTGATTTTATTGATACAACCCTCATATCCAGTTTATGAAACGTATTTTACTATTTTCTGCTTTTTCTATCCTGATTTTTGTGTCATGTTCCCGAACCGTTACCCGGATTGATCCTTCCGCGGAGATTGACCTGAGCGGGCGCTGGAATGATACTGATTCACGAAAAGTAGCCGATCAGATGATTCATGACCTCTTTACGTCAGATGCATTTAAAAGATATTCGGAGTCACTCGGGCACAAGCCGGTTATCATCGTGGGCATGATCAAAAACAAAACTACGGAGCACATCGATGCCGGCAACTATGTAAAGAAATTTGAGATGGTGATTCTGAACTCGGGTATTGCCGAACTCGTTGAGTCAGATGAATTCCGCGACAAGCTTCGCCAGGAGCGGGCTTCCCAGCAGGATTTTGCTGATCCCGCAACCGTAGCGGCCTGGGGTAAGGAACAGGGCGCGGATGTGATGCTGTTCGGTGAAATGAATTCAGAAACGGATACCTACAACAAGAAGCGTGTAGTGAACTATCAAACCACGTTGTTCTTCACCGATATCGAAACGAACAAGCGGATCTGGCTCGGCCAGAACGAGATTAAGAAATTCGTTAAAAACTAATTCAGAATTCCATGCTGAAATGCTCCCTGATCATCGCCTCCCTGATGATGCTGGTTTCAGCATGCGCTTCATTTTATGAAGCAAGTCAGGGCTTTAATCATGAGTTTGAAAACGGTAATATTAACGAAGCCCTCAACCAGCTTAAGAACGACAAGCAATACCGGAAGTCAAATGTTCAGCTTTTGTACTATCTAAATGCCGGTGTTCTGTACTCGATGAAAGGCGAGTATATTAAAAGCAACAAGGCTTTTGAGAAAGCCTACCTGTTCGGGGAAGATTATAAGGTAAATTATTTTGCGGAAGCGGCATCGTTCTTAACCAATCCCAATATCACCTTGTACAGGGGTGAAGATCATGAGCATCTCATGTCATTGTATTACAAGGCGCTTAATTTTCTGAAGCTGAATCAATACGATGACGCGCTCGTGGAATGCAGAAGATTGAACATCCGGCTGCAGCAGTTGTCCGATAAGTATAAAAACCCTGAGAAATATCAGCGCGATGCATTCATTCACAACCTGATGGGTATCATCTACCAGGCTACCGGTGACTGGAATAATGCCTTCATTGCGTATCGCAATGCGCTTGAAATCTACAACGATGATTATGTAAAGATGTTCAACGTGCAGGCACCTGACCAGCTTAAGAAAGATCTGCTCATCAGCGCGTGGCACATAGACTTTATGGATGAATACATAACATTCCGTGATCAGTTTGGCTGGAGTGATTTTGATCCGAAGCAGCAGCCCGATGCCAGCCTGGTGTTTATGTGGCATAATGGTTTAGGCCCGTTTAAAAGTGAGTGGAGTGTTAACTTTGCAGTTACCGGTGGCCCGGATAACCTATTCGTACTGGAGAATGATGGTAAGTCAATGGCTTTCCCCTTTCATGTTTACAATAAGGACGACCGCACAAACCTTTCAGACCTGGAGATGTTTCGGGTGGCATTTCCTAAATACGTTGAACGGCCGCTATATTTCTCAGGCGCTTCCATTATAGCGGGTGGCCAGACATACCCGCTTGAACTGGCGGAAGACATTAACCGGATAGCGTTTAAGAGCCTGCAGGACCGTATGGCCCTGGAGTTCAGCAAAACGCTTATCCGGGCCGCGATTAAGAAAGCTGCCGAACACAGCCTCAGAAAGGAAAATGAAGGCTGGGGAGCCGTTTTAGGAGCTGTTAATGCCTTGTCTGAAAAGGCTGATACCCGTAACTGGCAAACCCTGCCGCACAGCATTTCATACACCCGCGTCCCATTGCACGAAGGTGCCAATGAAACTCAGTTTACCATAACAGGCCCGGATGGCAGGGATATCCAGTATCCGTTTACGTACCAGGCGCAGAAGGGGCAAACACTATTTCACACCTTTACATCGTTAGAAGCGAAGCCTGCAGGCTATTAAAGGATAGGACAATAGCGTTAATTAGCGTATTTTTAGGGTTTTCGTGCAGAATAGGTTCAAACAACAACGCGTGAGAAGATTGTCGGTCAATCTTTGTGCTTCAACTCCCTTTCAGGCTTGATCCGGTCGTGTACAATACTAACCCTGCTGGCCTGCCTGTGCAGTGCAACTGTTGCTTTGTCGCAAGACAAGGGAAAGGAAACCAGCATTCCGCTGGATCATTTTTATGTTGAGCGACAGGGCCCAGGCATCCGTAAATTTTTAAGCAAATTCACGTTCGGGTTAAGCACGGGCTATGGGGCCACTACGTTCAGGAATGAACTTGACGGATACGGCATTTATCAGCCTGCATCGGGCAAGCCTATTGTCTTTGATCCTGCCCAGCCCACGGTAGGCTATAACAACTGGTTTAATGAAATTGATACATCAGCGCTGGCTATAAACCCTGCCGACTTTTCTGTGAATTCGGATACCGCTGAGATCGGATTCAAGAGCAAGTCGTTTAATATCCCGATTAAACTAACCGTCCATTATGAATTTCTGAAGTACTACAGGGTTGGTATCGGATACTCGATTGACTTTACTAAGGTAGGAGACTTCGAGCCCATCAGCTATGGCAAAAGCATCCATTCATTCTCATCAGATGTATCCAGCTTTATGCTTCAGAAGTACTTTATCATGCTCGGAGGCTCGGTTTACCGATACGATAATTACCTCCTGACAATCGATGCAAACATTGGCGGCTACGGCCTGGGAAAGAAGTTCGATAAGGACAATATGAAGCGCGGGGTTTTTGTGAATTTAGGCGCTACGATTGAACGCGATATGTCGGAATATTTCAGGCTGTTTATCCGGCCCTCGTACGAGATCAAAAGTTACAAACTGACAGCCCTTGAAGGCAGTCCTGACTTTAAGCATAAAATGAACGCCTTTTACATCAATATTGGCGCTACGTATCGTTTACCTGAGTTAAGAAAGTGCTTTCACAAGCAATGTAACATACAAATTAACCATGCTCACGGAAACCGGGAGTACCGCAGCCGGGTACACCCGATCTACAAAAAACAGAACCCGCACCATGGTGAAAATTACCCTGAGCTGATCAGGTACAAGGGTAAAAATAAACGCAAATTAAATCCGTATTAGAGCCGGTTTTTTTGGCCCTTTTTCCGCCAAAATTGGTATCTTGCACGACATGTAGAGACGCATCCCGATAGCGATCGGGATTGCGTCTCTATGTTGTTTAAACAATACCATAAAAGCGTTTTAAATGGCCGAAGAAACCGGTGGCCTGACTCCAGGCAGACAGTCGATAATACCAATCAACATTGAGGATGAAATGCGGGGAGCTTACATCGATTATTCGATGTCGGTTATCATATCACGCGCCTTGCCGGACGTCCGGGATGGGCTCAAGCCCGTACACCGCAGGGTGCTTTACGGCATGCTCGAACTGGGCGTGAATTACAACAAACCTTACAAAAAATCAGCGCGTATAGTCGGGGACGTAATGGGTAAGTATCACCCGCATGGTGATGCGTCCATTTATGATACCATGGTGCGTATGGCCCAGGACTGGTCGATGCGTTATACCCTCGTTGACGGCCAGGGTAACTTCGGTTCGATTGATGGCGATGCACCGGCTGCGATGCGATATACCGAAGCCAGGCTGAAGAGGATTGCCGAAGAGATCCTCGCTGACATCAATAAAGATACGGTTGACTTCAAGCCAACCTACGATGATCAGAACAGTGAGCCAAGCGTACTGCCAAGCAAAATCCCGAATCTGTTAGTGAACGGATCTTCCGGTATTGCCGTGGGCATGGCCACCAACATGGCTCCGCACAACCTGACGGAAGTCATCAATGGTATTGTTGCCTATATTGATAACAATGAAATAGCCATTGAAGAACTGATGAAGCTGGTAACAGCCCCCGATTTTCCAACGGGTGGTATCATTTACGGTACCAACGGAGTCCGGGAGGCCTACAGAACGGGCCGCGGAAGGGTAGTGGTTCGGGCAAGGGCCGAGATTACAACGACAGCCAATGGCCGTGAACAGATCATCGTAACGGAGATTCCGTATCAGGTTAATAAGGCCCACATGATCGAGAAAACGGCTATGCTGATCAACGAAAAGAAGATCGAAGGCATTTCTGATATCCGGGATGAATCTGACAGGGAAGGGCTGCGGATCGTGTATGACCTCAAGAAGGATGCAATTGCTAACATAACCCTTAATAACTTATTCAAATTCACTGCGTTACAGTCATCTTTCGGTATTAATAATGTAGCTCTGGTAAAAGGCCGGCCTCAGACGCTGAATCTCAAGGATTTGATCAAATTCTTTGTGGAGCACCGCCATGAAGTAGTAGTTCGCAGGACAAAATTTGAGCTTGCCGAAGCTGAAAAACGAGCCCATATTTTAGAGGGATACCTCATTGCGCTCGACAACCTGGACGAGGTGATTGCCCTGATCCGGGCATCAAAAGATCCGGATACGGCAAGGACAGAGTTAATGAAGCGATTTGGGCTTTCTGAGATACAATCCAAGGCTATCCTCGACATGCGTCTTCAGCGGTTAACCGGACTTGAACGGGATAAAATCCAGCAGGAGTACAAGGAGGTAAAAGCACTGATTGACCGGCTTAACGCGATTCTTAACGATGAAGAGCTTCGTATGCAGATCATTAAAGATGAGCTGACAGAAATCCGTGAACGGTATGGTGACGATCGCAGAACGGAAGTTGTTCAAACCGAAGAAGACATTACGGTAGAAGACATGATCCCCAATGAAGAGATGGTGATTACCATTTCCAACCAGGGATACATTAAGCGAACTATTCTTTCTGACTACAGAACGCAGGGCAGAGGCGGAGTTGGTTCACGGGGAGCCACTACCAAGGAGGATGATTTTACCGAGCACCTGTTTATCGCGCATGCGCATAATTACTTATTAATCTTTACAGAAGCCGGCCAGGTTCACTGGAAGCGCGTGTATGAAATTCCGGAAGGAAACAAGACCTCAAAGGGAAGGGCTGTCCAGAACCTTCTCAACATTCAGCCGGGTGATACCATCAAAGCTATTCTGAATATAAAGAATCTGGAGGATGAAGAATACCTCGCGAACAATTTCGTGATTTTATGCACGGAAAAAGGTACGATCAAGAAGACTTCCCTGGAAGCCTATTCACGTCCGCGCCAGGGCGGCATTACTGCCATCACGATCCACGAAGGCGATAAACTGTTAAATGCATCGCTTACGAATGGCAATAATGATATCATCATTGCCAAGTCGGAAGGTAAGGCTGTACGCTTTAACGAGTCTGATGTAAGGCCGATGGGCCGTACGGCAGCCGGGGTGAGAGGTGTAACGCTGGATAACCCGCTGGATAAAGTGATCGGCATGGTATGCATTACGCGCCCCGATGCCAACCTGCTGGTGGTGTCGGAGAAAGGCTATGGAAAACGTTCATCGATCGATGACTACCGAGTAACGAAACGCGGGGGAAAAGGCGTAAAAACAATTAATGTTACGGATAAAACTGGCAAACTTGTTGCCATTAAAGAGGTAACGGATAAGGATGAGCTGATGATTATCAACCGGTCGGGCATAACCATCCGCATTGAAGTAGAGGAGCTTAGGGTTATGGGACGTGCAACACAGGGTGTACGGCTTATTAAGCTGAATGAAGATGATCATATATCTTCTGTGGAGAAAATACAAAAAATTGATCTTGAACAAAACCAATAATCGAATACTAAACTTAACACGAATGAAAAAGTTATTTCTGATTGTGCTGCTGGCTCCGGTCGTTGTGTTTGCACAAAAGGCACCGAAACCAGGCACTAACAAAATTCTTTCCTTATATCAAGCAGGAAAATATAAAGAAGCGAAAGAGCAAGCTGACGTTACAGTCGCTGATCCGAAATTAAGTGTCGATGGAAAGGCATGGTATTACCGTGGTCTGGTTTACGCTACACTCGATACTATTCCGGATGCCTCTTTAAAAGCGTTGGATGCGAATGCACGTAAAGTAGCAATAGAATCATTCAAGAAATCGGAAGAATTAAATAAAAAAGGCACTGAATATTTTATTCTGGCGCCCGGAGGCGTCAATCCGATTCAGAAAAAAAATCAGCTTACTGACTGGGCAAATTACTATCTGGCAAAAAGCATACGGCTTATGCAGCAGGACGAACCAGATTATGAGGGCAGCTATGCACAGGGGGCAATAGCACGTAACGTTTTTGAAAGTACATTAATCCAGCAGGGTGATAAGTACGGTAATGATACGTTGACGTATTATGTTCAGGCGCTCGCGGCTATTAATGCTACCCGCTACGATTCCGCAGAAGAAGCTGCTCTTCAATATCAAAAAGCAGGTGGAAAATCGCCTGATATATACTTGATTTTGTTCCAGATTTATAATGATAAGGATGATAAGGCAAAAGCGCTGGCCATTGCAAAAGAAGCACGCGAGAAATATCCCTTCCGGGAAGATTTTGCCAAGAATGAATTAAATGTATACCTGAGCACCAAACAATACGATGCAGCTAAGTCTATGGTTCAAGAAATGGTTCAGGCTGCACCTTCTCCGGAAGCCTACTACCTGCTGGGCGAACTTAACCGCGAGCTTAAAAATATTCCGGAAGCTGAAAAAGCATACAAAAAGGCTCTTGCGCTGGATGTCAATCACTTTGATTCAAATGCAGCAATGGCGGAACTTACCTATTCCGAAGTAGGAGAGGTGCGCTCACAACGCGATGCAACTAAGGATAATGCTAAGCGGCAGCAGTTGTACATGAAAATTGAGCAGGAGTTAAAAGAATCGCTTCCTTATTGGGAACGTCTTGAAGCAATTAAGCCAAACGATGAAAGCGTTTTGTACGGGTTACAAAGCATTTACAATGATCTTAGCATTTATGACGAGACCAAGTACACCCCTAAGCTCAACAAACTGAAGGCAAAAATGAAAGCACTGGGAATGGAGGTTGATTAATAGGCTGATTAAGAATATTTTAAAATAAGGACTCTTCGTGAGTCCTTATTTTTTTGATGTTATTCCATGTTTTCTTTTATAGACGTTCGCACAACAGACTTAAGATATAAAAATCCCATAATTCCGCTGAGGAATGATGCGAGCAATACTGCAATCTTGGCATGATCAATAAGCGTGGTGGTGTTAAAGGCGAGCAGGCTGATGAATATCGACATGGTAAAGCCTATTCCTGCGAGCATACCCGCTCCTAAAATATGTTTCCAACTGATTTCCTGTGCAAGCTCACTGAGTTTCAGCTTGACGGCAACATAGGTGAACAGCAAAACACCAACAGGTTTGCCCACCATAAGTCCCGTTATTACACCAATGCTGATGGCACTTCCCAGCGAATGATAAAAATCTTCTCCAATCAGAATACTCGTGTTGGCTAAGGCGAACAGGGGAAGAATCATAAACGCTACGGGCTTGTGTAAAAATTTCTGTAACCGGTAAGATACGGTACGTTCATCACCTGAACCAAACGGAATGACAAACGCCAGGATAACTCCGGTAATCGTAGCGTGAACACCTGAGCCTATCATGAAATACCACATCGCCACACCTCCAAGAAGGTAAGGCCACGCGTGATGAACCTTTAACCTGTTCAACCCGAAAAGAAAAGCCCAGATGCCCAGCGCTACGCCAAGGTTTAGCCAGTGAATGGTGCTTGTATAGAAAATCGCAATGACGAGAATTGCCCCGAGGTCATCGATAACCGCCAGCGCGGTAAGAAAAACTTTAAGACCTGTCGGAATCCGGTTTCCTACAAGCGATAAAACCGCAAGTGCAAAAGCAATATCGGTGGCCATCGGAATTCCGATACCTGCTGTATTTCCGCCCTGTGTATTGATGGCCCAATAGAACAATGCCGGAACGACCATTCCCCCAAGAGCCGCAATGGCAGGTAATGCAGCGTGCCTTACCGTTGAAAGCTCTCCCTGGTAAACTTCCCGCTCAAGCTCTAATCCGATCAGCAGGAAGAAGATGGTCATCAGCCCGTCATTAATCCAGTGTATAAGCGTATGACTTCCGAGCTCAATATGCCAAAGCTCTGCGTAGGCAGGAATAACATTGGTTGCCACAAGTGATACAACCGTGCAGCCGATCAGCACAATTCCGGAAGCTCGTTCGCTGTTGGTGAAGTCGTTGAATAGCCTGGTCAGCTGCATGGAATCAAACTTAATCGGTAAAGTTAAGTTTTCTGGTATAAATGTCTCATACTGAAATTCAGTGGTTAAAATTTTCCTCAATCCGCTTCAGTAGCCGGTCAACCTTCAGCAGCCGGCTTACTTTGTAGAGTGCGAGTAAAGGATGTATGAGTGAGATTTTACGGAAACGAAGTAAG
>CAZIGG010000006.1:0-52286 GCA_964538575.1 uncultured Roseivirgaceae bacterium | reverse complement strand
GAGCATTTCAGGAAAAAGCAATTCCGAAATATCGGGGTTTTTTGAATGAGATCAAGGCTAAGGCAAGACTTATAACTTCATCAGCTTAGTATTAAAAGAAACGATTATCCTGAACAGATCATTGTACTCCGTCATCGGGAGTGTTTCTGCCTTATCGAAGACATCGTGGTATGCTTTTATCCCGCCCAACGCGTAAATGAAAAAGGATGGAACACCTTTTTCGGTAAACCAGTAATGGTCACTGTTGGCAGCTTTGCCGCGTGACTTAACCTGCACGAAATAATTATTCTGCGTATTGATTTCTTTTAGCAGCGAAAACTCTTTGGTAAACACGGATGCATTAACAACCGTGATTCCTTCATCGCCTGTTCCTGCTAAATCGATGTTCAGCAAAAAGCGAATTTTAGAAAGAGGAACGAGCGGATGATCGGTAAAATATTTTGATCCGATCAGCCCTGCTTCTTCACCGGAAAAGCAAATAAACACAATCGAATAAGGTTGTGGGTTAGCTGCGTAATACTTAGCCAGGTCAAGCAGCAGTGCAATCCCGCTCGCATTGTCATTGGCTCCGGGAAAGTATGTACGGCTTCCCATTCCGCCCAGGTGATCATAATGTGCAGTCAGTACAATCAGTGAATCAGGCTGCCGGGTTCCTTTGATGATACCGCAGACATTTGACGTTTTGAAATCTTTTATAACCTTGTTTTCAATGTCTACCCGGAATGACGAAGGCTTGTCTTTTAATGATGCCCTGTTCACCTGAAACGTTGTATAATCCTGTTGCTGGGGAGCTACCGACCAGGTTAGCTTATTCTCAACGGAAACAATAATTCTGGAGTCGGCATTTATAAAGTGGGATGTGTCCTGTAACGTCAAACTGCCCTTTGCTTTAATTCCGCGGCTATCCGGACTTACTATAAAATCCTTTCCGGGTGTTAGGGGAACGTCATTAATCGTTACCTCCATCTTACCCGGAAATGTATTGACCGGATAGCTGAATTCCTGTAAGAAACTTTTACCGGACAAAGGCTTCAGGCCATGTGATTTGAATTCTGCAGCCAAATACTCAGCTGCTTTCCTAAGGCCATCATTTGTGTAACCGCGCCCCCAGAAGTAGGGCGAGGTTAGCGTATCGATTGATTTCCTTGCCTGATCAATGTCTTGCGACCAGCCAACAGTTATCGAGCATACCCATATGGATACGATTGTTATAAACTTCATTTTTTAAATATTAAGCATCAAATTTTACCGACTCCTTCAGGGTCTTCTCGTCATACGCTAATCCCATCTGATCCAAAACTTCTTTCGGTACGCCATCCCATTGATTGGGCTTGTTGCCCATGTACCCCAAATCTTTAATGCCGATATCACTGCTGAAAAACCCGGTTGTGGTTAAATCACGCATCACGTTAAAAAATGCAACACCGGGTTTCATTTCAGGCTTTGCCTGTTCCGGATAGGCGATCTGATCGACCATTGCAATCTGCTGTTCAACTGAACAGTTAACGAACGGATTACCGAATTGCTTCAGGCATTGCATATCCAGCCATTTCAACCCGCCCCGCATGGGCAACTTATAGTGAGGTTTATCTTTAACGATAAATTCAATGAAAGCTGGCACCCCGGCTTCCGATGCATTTCCGGAAACGTCATCGTTGGGCATGATGATGTCACCAAGCACTGTAATGGTCTTCATCTCGTGATCATCAAAGAATTTTTCAGCGAGTAATTTTTCATCGCGCTGTTTTTCGAACGGGTGGCGGTCGTAGTCAAACTTTGTTTCTGAGGTTGTTGTTTCTGCTTTCTTATCCGGTTCACACGACTGCAGGAGCGTAGCTGCACCTAATGTTCCCAGTGTTAATGCTTTAAGCGAATCTCTTCTTTTCATTGTATTAAAGATTTTGTTGCCTGATCTGTTCAATAATGTAATCGGATGCTCTCCACGACAGCGCCAGAATTGTCCACGTAGGGTTTTTATCAGCCTGCGATACGAACGCACCGCCATCTACTACAAACAGATTCTTACAGTCATGTGACTGGTTGAATTTGTTCAACGCTGATTTCTTTTTGTCATTTCCCATGCGCACTGTTCCTACTTCGTGAATGATTCGTCCCGGAGTGGCAAGTCCGTAGTTTGTTTCGGGACCGGCAATTCCGTATGTAATGGTTGCTCCGGTTTTATGGATGATCTCCTGGAAGGTTTCCTGCATGTGTTTAGCCTGCCTGATTTCATAATCGCTCCACTTATAATGGAAGCGCAATACAGGAATTCCAAACTTATCAACCACGCTCGGATCGATCTCACAGAAATTATCTTCACGCGGAATGGCTTCCCCGCGGCCATCCATTCCAAAAGACGATCCGTAGAAATACCGGTGATCATCTTTCAACGAAGCGCCATAGCCTCCGGCAGGTTTCATGTTTCCGTTGCGGTCGGGATATTTTCCATTGTAGTTCTGCACACCAAACCCAAATCCATACCCGGGCATACCCATACCGCCCCAGTACTCAATATGATACCCGCGCGGGAAGTCAAGCTTCTTGTTATCGAGCCACCACGGAGAATAAACATGGATACCGCCAACACCATCTTCGTTGTAACGCTTGCGGTTGAAAAGCTTCGGAAGAATTCCGCCTAATCCAACACCTGTTGAATCATGTAAATATTTTCCTACCACATTGCTGGAATTTGATAGTCCGTTCGGATGTGCGGAAGATTTTGAATTGAGCAGCAGACGGGCAGATTCGCAGGCGCTGGCCGCCAGCACCACAACCCTGGCGCTTACTTCGTATTCCTGCATATCATCTTTTGATACATAGGAAACTCCGGTAGCCAATCCGCTTGCGTTGGTGAGCACCTCGCGAACCATCGCGTTATTGATCACCTCCAGGTTATTTGTTTTAACCGCGGGTTTGATCAGACAGGATGAAGAAGAGAAATCACCGTAAACCGTACAGCCGCGGCTGCACTGCGCGCAGAAGAAACAGGCGCCACGATCATCGTTTATCTTTTTGGTGAGAATGGAAAGCCGTGATGGAATTACCGTTACGCCCAATGAGGTCGCTGCTTTTTTTATGATCAGCTCGTGCAGCCTGGGTTTGGGTGGCGGAAGAAATTTACTGTCGGGGTCGTTGGGTAAACCTTCTTTTGATCCGAACACACCGATCAGGTCATCCACTCTATCGTAATAAGGAGCAATATCATCGTACCCGATCGGCCAGTCTTCTCCCAGACCATCATGACTTTTACCTTTAAAATCTTTTGGCCCGAAACGCAGCGAAATCCGGCCCCAGTGATTTGTTCTTCCGCCCAGCATGCGCGAACGGAACCAATCGAATTTTGAACCCGGAGAATTTACTTGTGTATACGGCTCGCCCTCAAGTTCCCAGCCGCCATAGGCAGCATCAAAATCACCGAAAGGTCTGAATTGTGTAGAAGCACCCCTGCGCGGAGATGCTGAAGGCCATTTTAGTTGGGTTACATTTTTTGCGGGATCGTACCACGGACCGGCTTCCAGCACGAGAACTTTTAAACCGGCTTGCGTGAGCACGTAAGCAGCCATGCCGCCACCGGCACCGGAGCCAACAATGCATACATCATACTGCTTGGACGATTTCTTGATTTGAAGATCAGGCATCAGGAATAGGTTTCCTGAAAGCTAAGCGTTTCTTTTTTAAATGTGTAACGCCCGAATTTACTTTTTTATGAGTGGCTGTGCTTGTTGTTTTTAGGAACCGGATCATAGCCATGCGTGCCCCAGGGATGGCAGCGCGCGATGCGTTTGGTTCCCAGCCAGATGCCTTTAATAACTCCCCACTCGCGGATAGCCTCGATTGCATATTGCGAGCAGGTTGGTGTATGCCGGCAATTCGATCCCAGGTAGGGGGAGATCGCGATTTGATAAAAGCGTATGGGTAAGATGAAAAGTTTTTTAAACATGTTACTGGGTTGCCGGCTACCGGCAACATAATTTACTCGATCGTATACCCTATCTCACCGTCCTTGCCATCCATCAACTGAACGCCAAGGGTTTTAAGTTCATCCCGGATGCGGTCGGATAGGGCGAAGTTTTTATCGGTACGGGCTTTCTTGCGCAGTTCAATTAAAACCTTGATCACCCCATCCATTAACTCCTGGTTGTGGCTTTCTTCATCCCTGATGCCGAGTACATCTTCCATGATGATGATGTAGGTATTTTTAAATTCTTCAAATGTTACTTTGGATATAGAAGCAAACTTGAGATTACCTGATTTAAAATCATTAATCCGAGCCGACATTTCAAATAAAACCGCCAAAGTCTTAGCCGTGTTGAAATCATCGCTCATGGTCAGGTAGCATTCGCTGATCATTCTTTTCAGATCGTCAGCTAACGCAGCATCTTCCTCAGCCGTTCCTGAATGCTGTAGCGATTTTACAGTTGTCAGCGCATTGGATAACTTTTTAAATCCTTTTTCTGCCGCGCTTAAGGCTTCGTTTGAAAAATCTAATGTGCTCGAATAATGCGACTGCAGCATGAAGAACCGAACGGCCATCGGGCTGTATGCTTTCGCGAGAAGGGGATGTGAACCCGCAAATAATTCTTTCGGCAAAAATGAATTACCTTTCGACTTGCTCATTTTTTCACCGTTTACCGTGAGCATATTGGTGTGCATCCAGTAGCGGACCGGTGATTTTCCCAATGCGCCTACATTCTGAGCGATCTCACATTCATGATGCGGGAATTTCAAATCCATTCCGCCACCGTGAATATCAAACTGATCGCCTAAGTATTTTATGCCCATCGCGGAGCATTCCAAATGCCAGCCGGGAATTCCTTCACCCCAGGGAGACGGCCAGCGCTGGATGTGATTCGGAGAAACCGCTTTCCAGATGGCAAAGTCGATCGGGTTACGTTTTTCATCCTGGCGGTCAAGCTCGCGCGTGCCTTCCTGCAGCTCATCAATATTTCTTCCGCTTAGTTCTCCGTAATTATGCTTCTCGCTGTACTTGCGCACATCAAAGTAAACTGAGCCATTTACTTCGTATGCATATCCGTTCGACAAAATCTTCTTCACCATTTCAATCTGCTCAACAATGTGGCCGGTTGCTGTAGGCTCAATGCTGGGCGGAAGAATGTTGAAGATCCGGCAAACCTCGTGAAAGCTGGTCGTGTATTTCTGAACAATTTCCATCGGCTCAAGCTGCTGAAGCCTGGCGCTTTCTTCGATGCGGTCAACACCCTGGCCGGAATCGGTTGTTAAATGTCCGGCATCCGTAATATTTCTCACGTACCGCACGGTATACCCGATGTGCGTGAGGTAGCGATACACAACATCAAACGAAGTGAAGGTTCTTAAATTCCCCAGATGCACTTCACTGTAAACCGTTGGGCCACAAGAATATAATCCGACAAAAGGCGCTTTAACAGGTGTGAAGAGTTCTTTATCTCCGCTGAGCGAATTAGAAATGGAAACGGGGTATTTTTCGTACAGAGCCATAGTTTGTAAACGGGAGCGAAGGTAGGATTTAAATGACGAATTTCGAATTCAGAATTTTGAATTCTATTTTATTCGAACAGTGATCCTCCCTTCGGTGGTATTTTAATAAACTCCGGAACCTGTAACGTAGTCCCAATGGTTTTGTTCATTTTCTCGATCAGGTATTTCGCAAGTTCAGGCGAATGCAGCTCTTCGTGCTGGTGCATGAAAAAGTAAACAGTTTTGATGCCTTCATCGGTCCATTTTTTCATTCGCTTAACCCAGTCGTCAACGCGGGTGTAATCAGTAGGGTGAAGGCCATTGCCGACAAACCGGATAAACGCTTCTTTCGTGGTCAGGCGCATGTGTACGCAGTCTCTTCTTCCGGAAGCATCGGTGATCACCGAACCTGTTTTTAATTTTTCAAACGTATTCCAGGCCTGATCGAAAACTTTTTTATCAGCATACCAGTCCGGGTGCCGAAGCTCAATGAACAACTGAACGTCTTTCGGTACGGATTCAATAAACGATTGAATTGTCTCCAGCGATTTGGGCGCCATCTGTGGATGCGGCATTAAGAAGATCGGGCCGAGATTATCTTCAAAGGCATAGATTGCTTTCAGAAATTCATCGGTAAGTTCTTTTACGTTTTTCAGTCTTCGTAAGTGGGTGATCTGATCTACAAACTTGGGACAGAACTTAAACCCTTTCCCGACTTTACTTTTCCAGCCTGTGATTTGTTTCTCGTACGGCATGCGGTAGAACGTGCTGTTCAGTTCAATCGAGTTGAACTTCTTCGCGTAGTGTTCAAGAAAATCGCCAGCTTTTGTTTTAGGCGGATAGATTTTTCCAACCCAATCGGGCCGGCCCCACTTGGCGCAGCCTACATAGAAGTTTGTTTTTTTTGCCTGGGGTGATTTGGCTAGAATTTTTGAAGTTCCCGGATCATCAGGCGGAAGCTTGAAATTTATCTTGCTTAAATCCGGTGATTCAACTTTCCCGAAATCCATAACGTTAATTTGAAGATTTGAAAATTAGCTAATTTGAAAATTGAAAGCTACTGCTTGATTTATCAAAACCTTCCAATTTTCAAATCTTCAAATTGATACATTTTCAAATTATCTGCGTTTCATCTTCTCCATTTAAAATGCCTTTTTTTAGCTACTTTCGGGCATGTTTACAGGAATTATCGAAGCGTTTGGCACCGTGAAGTCCGTCCGGCAGGAGGGCAGCAACAAACATTTTATCATCGCAAGCCCGATCAGCAGCCAACTGAAAATTGACCAGAGTGTATCGCACGATGGAGTGTGCCTGACAGTGGTAAAAGTCGGCAGCGATTCGCATACAGTAACCGCTATTGATGAGACACTTCAGAAATCCAATCTCGGCAAACTTAAGCAAGGGGATACGATCAACCTGGAGCGATGTATGGTCGCCAATGGCCGGTTTGACGGCCATATTGTTCAGGGTCATGTGGATCAAACAGGGACGGTAAAATCCGTTCAGTCAGCCAACGGAAGCTGGCTGATTGATTTTGAATACGATCCGTCACACGGAAATGTAACGGTTGAGAAGGGCTCTATCTGTGTAAACGGTGTCAGTCTGACCTGTTTCAATTCTAAAACAAACGGATTTACGGTTGCCGTTATTCCGTATACCTACGATCATACTAATTTCAAATCACTGAAAGCAGGGGATATGGTAAATCTGGAGTTTGATATTGTGGGGAAATATGTAAAAAAATTACTCGGCAAGCAGTAAAATACCAGCATACCCTGAGTGAAAATACCGTAAAACACGTATTCCCCGGGATGATATCAGAATGCAAATTTGTTCTGGAAAATCAGCCACGGTTTGGAATACACCTTTAAAAATAGCGTTCGCGATCAGGCTCACACGATTCTGCTCAATGATTATAACATGACCGTACGCTCTGGTCAGGTTGAGGCTGTTGTTCCCTATGCCAACATTACAAACGTGCGCCTTTGCAAAGCGCCAGGCGATGTTTTCAGAATGATCATATCCTATAATGACATGACTCTGGTTGTTACCAACCAATTTGTTACGGGCAACGGAGCGATAGAAAACAAATCCAGGCTTTATGCCACGTTTGTACGCGTATTGCATTTTCACTTAAAGGATAAGAGTAAAGCGCTTTATAAATCGGGCTGCAGCCGGGAGAAGCTTTGGAGATCAGCAATTACAGCAGCATCCGCATCGTTTATCCTTTGCTTTATTTCTGATTTTCTTGGCTTCAGTATTATCAATCCGTATGTGGATGCGTTTGCGCTGTCAGCTCTCTTTATCGGAGCGATGCTGCTCATGCAGTTTGGCCGGTTGCCAAAAGACTATTCAGCTACAAATATTCCGTTTGAGCTGTTGCCGGCTGCGTAATTATTTTACCTGAAGCTGATCAGTCGATTTATATTTCTTCCGCCAGATCCATTGCTGCACTTTGTATCCGAACCAGCCGCAGCCTAATCCGATCAACAAGCCGACAAGAATATCTCCGGGATAATGTACGCCTAAGTAAATGCGCGTGTAGGTCATTACCGTTGCCCAAACGAACAGTCCCCACATCCAGCGGTATTGATGCCTGAAAACCAGCCAGAAGAACATCGCAGTGGCAAACGTGTTGGCTGCGTGGCTTGAGGCAAAGCCGAATGTTCCGCCTGTATAAATTTTTCCTGACGGGTTTTTTACCAGGTGAACAAGACCTTCAAGCAACGGCTCGCGCGAGGGCCGAAGTCTTTCGAAGAAAGGTTTCATAAAACCGCTCGTAATGCGGTCGGCTAACAGGATCACCACCGCAATACCGAGGATAACAATCCACCAGTCCTTTTTAAAATATTTGATTGTGAGAAAAAGTAAAAAAAGATACAACGGCAGCCAGAACAATGTTTTGGTTATCCAGAACATGATCGGATCTAAAAATGGCGTATGAAAACTGTTCAGGTACAGCAGCAATTCGCGATCTAATTCTTTTAACCATTCAAGCATGTTGCATTGATTTAATTTTTTAAAGCTACTGAACTCTGATTCAAAAAGGTATAACTTTCTGCTATGAAATTTTCACAGGCGCCTTCGGCCGTGTTAATGGTACGGCCTGAATCATTTGGATTCAATCCGCAAACTGCGGATACCAATGTCTTTCAGCATAACCTGAACGGGGATTTTGAATCGATCAGCCAAAAAGCGCTTATGGAATTTGATAAAATGGTTGACCTGCTTCGCTCGAATGACATTGAAGTTCTGGTTGTTAACGATACAGCTCAGCCGGAAAAGCCCGATGCCATTTTTCCCAACAACTGGATTTCGTTTCATCATGACGGAACGGTTGTTTTATATCCCATGCTGGCTGAAAACAGGCGTGCTGAACGGGCAAATCCTGTTATGGATACGGTGAAGAGAAATTATTCGGTCGGCAAAACTATTGATTTGACTTTCTACGAAACCGAAAACAAATTCCTGGAAGGAACCGGCAGCGTTGTTTTCGATTATGTGAACAGACTTGCGTATGCAGCACGTTCACCCCGAACGGATGAGCATATTCTGGAAGACCTGAATCAAAAACTTGGATTTAAATCCGTTGTATTTGATGCGGCAGACGAGCAGGGGAATGCCATATATCATACCAATGTGCTGATGTGCATCGGAACGGAATTTGTAATCATTTGCCTGGATGCCATCCAACAGGAAGCTGATCAGGAGAGACTTCTTGAATCATTCTCTGCCACAGGTCATAAAGTAATTGCGATCAGTTTTGAACAAATGAAGCTGTTTGCGGGCAACATGATGGAGGTAAAATCAACGTCCGGTGAACCGTTTGTCTTGCTTTCGCAAAAAGCGTTTCATTCTTTGTTGCCCGGTCAGTTGGATGCATTGAGCCGTTTTGCTGAACCGGTTCCGGTAAACATTCCAACCATTGAAACGTATGGGGGCGGGAGTGTCCGCTGTATGGCGGCAGGAATTTTTAACCCCGAACGTCAGGCAGGTTGATTTTGATTTCCCTGGCTTTCAATCCATTCTTCCGCTGATTGATAGGACTGGAAAAAGAATGTTTCAATTCCCAGCGTCAGGGACGTTTGCCTCAGGCGTTCACGATATTCTTCATTGTGCTGTCCGGGATCATAGATGCAAACGCCTTTTCGAAGTCCATGCTGAACAGCAGCCGGAAAAATTTCTTTAACCATCCATTGCTGATCTTCCATTTTCACGGCCCCCTGTTTACGCATGTCACTGATCCAGTAATGTGCGCGGTAAAGTATCATCATCTCAAGGCTTTTAATGAAGACCTCCCGGTATTGCCCGCTGGTTGCCTGTCCTTTCCAGATAACCCCGAGGGCGTTGATCTTTGCGTTATAAAATAGGGTGCAGCAAGTGTTGTCAAGGCAAATCTGTCCGTCAATATCCGTAAGATTTTTAAAGTAAATGAAGAATGTAGTGCCCACATTTAACTGACTCTGAATTTCAATCCGACCGCCCAGGCTTTCTACCTGCGATTTCACAAGGTATAATCCCAGCCCGCGGCCCTCAATGTGAGAATGAAATCTTTTATACAGTCCGAAGAGATCTTTCCCGTATGAATCCAGGTTCATTCCCATGCCGTTGTCGCAAATCTCCAGCACTACAAAGTTGTCGCGCTTGTAGGTTTTAACTGAAAGCTCCAGGTTTCGCTGGGTTGCCCTGTATTTGATAGCATTTGAGAGAAGGTTATATAAAATGCTGTTCAGAATGGGGCGAACTGTGTAAATGATTGGTTCATGGAAGTCCACAAACAGGCGAACATCCGTAAACAGATTTTCCCCCACATTTTTTTTGGCCTGTTCAAACTCCTGAATAAAATGGATTTTTTCCTTCACGCGGTAAAATTCATTCCGCACATCAATGATCTTGTTCAAATCGCGGATTACGCCATCAAATTCAAGGGAAGAATCTTTGATCAGCCGAACCAGCTCCTGCATTTCGTCAGAAGCTCCGTAATGTTTCATGCTGAGAAGATTCGTCAGCCCGAGCAGCCGGGCTATCGGTGCACGTAAATTATGGGATATCGTGTAGGAGAATTGCTGCAGTTCGTGATTGTGCTTGATAAGTTCTTCGTTGGCATCAATCAGCTTCCTGCCTTTTTCCTGCACAATTTGTTCAAGCTGACGGTTGTGCTCCGTTAATTCATTCCGCTGATTTTGAATGATGGCATTGGCAAGCTTAAGTTCAGCGTTTGTTTTTTGCAGATTTTCATTGATCCGTTCTTTATCCTGAATCAATTTGACGTTACTCGCTTCGGCCCGTTCGCTGATGATTTTAAGGATCAACGCACTGGCGGAAATAGCCAGAAATGTAACTACGGATATATGATTGATGTAATAGTATGATCTTCCTGAAAAGCCTTTTTGGTAATAACCCTGTCCAAGCGCTTCATGAATCGGGTCAAATAACACCAGGCAGAGTAACGTAAAGCTGAGCAGTCCATAAAGCATAAACCGTTCCCGGGTAAGAAAAACCAGGCACGGCACTAATCCCGATGCAAGCAAAATGACGCGGCTGTCATAATAGAGTATATCCGTGTGCGTACCGCTTTTCTTTAGCAGGATTGTTATGTAAAGGGTGATGACCGGAAGAAAGGCACACAATAAAATCCTGCCCGCGTTTATAAAGCCAAACCGGTTCAGGGCGATAACCGAAAGATAAACCAGGGATGTAAGAAGCGTAAACGGTGTTGAAACCGAGGTGCCGAATAACCAAACTGTTGCCAGCAGCAGCACAAGCGCCAGGATAGCAAAGATCAGGGCGATCAGGTTGGCAATCTTTACACTCCGCTGTAACGCATCGCTGCTCTCGGAGACTGGGATAAACATTGGTTATCAGCGTTTTGCGGGTGTAAGTATAAGGAATCGTTCGAATATTTCTTTCTAAAAGAATTTCTTTAATTTTCGTAGTTGTAGTTGGATTTAATTTACCTCAGCGATGGAAAAATTTGACTTGGTCGTAATCGGGGCGGGGCCTTCAGGCTATGCGGCAGCCATGCGCGCACTCGATTTTAAAAAGAAGGTTTTACTGATTGAAAAGGAAAAGGTAGGCGGTGCAGGTGTTACTAACGGTGCGCTCTCGTCCAAAACGTGGTGGGAACTTTCGCGTGAAGCGTCAGGCTTTCGAAAGAACCTGAAGCGGTATAACATTCAGGCACCCAGCATATCTTATAAAGAGATTCAGGCCGAAGTTGGTCGGGCTGTTGAGGAACGTAAGGGTATGCTTGAAGAGCATATGGAACTTCTTAACGCTGCAAAGAACAATCTGCTAACCTTTAAAAGCGGTACGGCACGGCTGATTACCCAGCATCAGATCGAAATTACAAATGGCTCGCGAAAAGAAGTTGTTTCAGGTGATTACATTATTCTCGCCACCGGAAGCCGTCCACGATATCTGCCTGAACTGCCCATCGATGAAAAAACCATAATGACCAGCGAGGGCATCGAAAGCATGGAAGACTTTCCGGAGAGCATGGTGATTGTAGGGGCGGGGGTGATCGGCTGCGAGTATGCCACGATCTTTTCAGGATTCGGAAAAACAAAAGTTCACCTAATCGATAAAGGCGCACGCATTCTTCCCTTTGAAGATGAGGACGTAGTGAAAGTGATCGAACGCAACATGGAAAATAATGGTGTGCTGATTCACCGGAACTCGCGCCTGATCCGGATGGAGGTAAAGAACGGCCGCGTGGAATACGAGCTTGAATACGATGATACGAGCAAGGAAGTATTTAACGTAGAGAAAGCGCTGGTATCGGTTGGCCGGATTCCAAATTACGAAGAATTGTGGGATGATAAAGTTCCGATCAACATCACCAAGCGCGGAATTGAGGATAACGATACGCAAACCAACGTCTCAAACATTTATGCTGTAGGCGATATTACCGCGGATATTTCTTTAGTAAACGTGGGTGAGCTTGAGGGCCGTTATGCCGTTGAACGCATTTTTGGAAATCCAAAGCGCAAATTGGTGTATGAAAACATCAGCACGATCATGTTCTTAAGTCCGGAAGTAGCGGGTGTTGGATTGAACGAAACCCAGGCCCGCGAAAAAGGAATTGATTATAAAGTTGTTACGCTGGATTACAGTTGTATTCCAAGAGCGATTGCCAAACGTAACACACAAGGCTTTATCAAGCTGCTGGTCACCAATGACGGGGAAATGAAAATTCTGGGCGTAAAGATCATCGGTAACCAGGCGTCCAGCGCCATTCAGGCAGTAGCCTTGCTGATCTCTATGGATAAAGGTATTGAAGAGCTTGCAGAGTGTGTGCATCCGCATCCGTCTATTACCGAAGGCATCCAGGAATGCGTTCGGATGCTGTTGGGTAAATCGCTGTTCAAGCCCTCCGTGCTGAAAGGAAGGTTGTCGTGCAGAACGTATTCGGTGGGGGAGTATAGCGATATTGATTTTTGATGTTTTTATTTTGATGGTGTGTATTATTAATTATGCGCAGTATAATTACATATATACTGGTCAATATAAATATTTCATATCATCCACAAATTAATCTTTATTCCCCAACACCTCCGACAGCGGAATCTTGCGGATCTTGCTTTCGATCCAGGCCGAAAAATCAAATAACCGGGTAATCTGCTGCTCAAAAACATCGTGGTGCATCTTATCAAAATCCTCCCGGATCTTTTCCCATAACGCTTTCCGCTTCATGCCGGAGATTGGCAGATTTTGCTTGTTTACAAAACTTAATACGCTGCGTTCAATTTTATATTCTTTCCCAACAACATTCATATCGCGCTTGATCGAACGCGTTTCGGATTTGATCAGGTCAAAATCTTTTTTCTCGTACAGAATCATCAGGTTGGCGAGGCGGATCGTGCGATAAAGCGGGAGATAGGAATAATTCTTTCCGATGAAAATGATTTTGTTCAGGGCCTTCTGGGCCTTGCTGTAATCCCGTAAGCCAAAATGAATAAGGGCTGTGTAGAGGCTCAGCTCTGCGTTTCGTGCCAAGCTCAGCAGATGAGATTTTTTAAACAGGTCTTCCGAATACCTTTGCATCAGCACTTCACTGGCAAAGAAATCACCTTTGTCCAGCAAGGGGAAAAGCTCGTACAAAAAGATCAGGCAGGTAACATTGGCGCTAAAGTTTAAAGAAGGGTTATTCAGTTTTTTGAGCTGATCAATAAAGTGCTTCATGCCCTCGTAGTTCTTCAGGCTTCGCAGGCTGTCAAGAATGCCCTCAAGCGTAAGCAGGTAATAAATTGGCGGGTTCGACCAAAGATGCTTGTTGCTTTCGAGCAGGTTGTTCAATTCGTAAAATGAATGTAGTGCTGATTTGTAATCTCCAACGCTGATCAGGTAGTTGGCCTGGAACAACTGGTGAAGTTTCTGGATTTCAAAATTATCTACGTTTGAAGATGCAACGATGCTCATCTCGCTTACCACCAGATCATTCAATTCATTTTTTTGCTGCTCAGACCGGATATTGCCTTTGTGAAGTACTCTGTGTTTTAAAAGTTCATACAAAGCCGATTGCTGGTTAATCTTTTGCGTGACACGCATTACTTCATTGATCCGGAACTGCTTGTTGAGCAGCATCTTCTCATCAATGTGCGGGAAGTTGAGGGCTAGCAGGTATTCAAGCTCTAGTCGGGATGCAATCAATAATGCATAGTAGTTTTCAAGCTTGCGGGCGCTCGCGATAACTTTGTTGAGTAGGTCAAAACATTCTTCAAATAATGATTTTTCGAAAAGAATCCGTGCCTTCAGGATTTTATCGAACAACGAGTAATAGCTGTCTTGTTCCGTACGAAGCTCAAGCATCGTATCGAGCAACACTTTGTACAAATACTTGACAGTTGTGTCAAATGATGCGCCTGTATGCTGCTTAAGGTATTTTGTGCGCATTAATTCCGGTGTAATGGTTTTGTCTTTACGGATAAGATTATACAGGCTCATGTAATGCGGCACCGGTTCAGTGCGCGGAGCGGCCATGTTAAAAGCCTTCTTTTCGGGCTTCGACATTGACTGAATAAGCGATATGAGCGCTGATGATTTAAGCATAATAGATTTACATGTATGGTTTAGATACGATTCTATTATATTAACTTATTGAAAATCAATATATTACTAATAATTATGATGCATTGACGTTACTATTTTCGGGCATTTTTAGGATTATCACAAACGTTTGAAAAATTAGCTTTGGGCAACCTGCGTAAGCAGCAACCCAAACCTACAGCATGTCGAAACGCTACATTGGCTTTTTCACCGGGATATCCGCCTTCATCATTATCTTGTTATTACCTGCACCGGAAGGCCTTTCACCGGAAGGAAAAAGCGCGGCCGCGGTTGTAGTATTAATGAGTATCTGGTGGATAACCGAAGCTATCCCGGTTTTTGCCACCGCCTTTTTACCGCTTGCGTTATATCCGTTATTACAAATCTTACCTGCTGGAAAGACAGCCGTTAACTACGGTCACAATTACGTGCTGATGATGCTGGGTGGATTCTTCCTCGGCAAAGCCATCGAATCACAAAACCTGCATAAACGGATCGCACTCGTTATCATTAATATTTTTGGTATCAGCCGGCAGAAGATCATCTTCAGCATGATGATCGCCACGGCATTCCTGTCGATGTGGATTGCGAATGTTACGGCAGCAGTCATGATGTTCCCGATTGCCATGTCTATTGTCTCCAAAGAAGAAGATCTTATAGAAGGAAAGAAAAGCACGTTCGCAACAGCATTGATGCTGGGCATTGCCTATTCAGCAACACTTGGAGGATTAGGTACGTTGATCGGAACACCTACTAATCTTATTCTCATCGGTATTCTCGAAAATCTTTTTCCCGAGGCGCCTCCCATAACATTTTTTACATGGCTAAAGGTGGGTTTGCCGTTGTTGATCATCTTCCTGCCAATCTTTGCCTATTACCTGATTAAATATTTTAAGGTGAGCGGTAACCTGAGCGGGAATGACACTATTATTAAAGACGAGTTGAAATCATTAGGCAAAACATCTCCGGGTGAACGCAGGGTTATTTACGTTTGTTTGTTCGCCATTTTTGGCTGGGTGTTCCGCGAAAATCTGGTGTTTGGTGATCTTATTATTCCAGGGTGGAGCGAGCTGCTGGGATTGGATGCGTTTGTACACGACAGCACCGTAGCGATGGCTGCGGCATTATTACTGTTTGCCGTTCCGGCTAACAAAGAGAAGCGATTGCTCGATTGGAAGCAGGCAAGCCAGGTACCCTGGGGTGTTGTAATGATTGTTGGCGGAGGGTATGCCATTGCCGCAGGCTTTGAATCGACCGGACTGGCAGGTTGGTTAGGCGGTCAACTGGCATTCATCAGCAGTTATCCGTTTATTATTGTACTGATTTTAGTGATCGGCTTTGTAATGATCTTTACCGAGTTCAACTCCAATACGGCAACGGCTAATATTTTATTACCGATTCTGGCGAGCATGGCGGTTGCTGCAAGCATGAATCCGCTGCTATTAATGATACCGGCTACTGTCGCATCGTCACTGGGTTTTATGATGCCTGCAGGTACCGGGCCAAATACCGTGATCTTCGGAAGCGAACGGGTAACCGTTTCGGATATGGTGAAATGCGGTGTGTGGCTCAACCTGATCAGCCTCGTTATCCTCACCATCATGATGTATTTTGTGATTATGCCGTGGTTAAACTTTGAACCAACATTGCCCGCGTGGGCACAATAAGGCTTCCGGTTGTATATTTAAAGAGCTTTTCAAACGATATGGGCGCAACAACAGCATTTGCAGGTAATAAAGGTGATAAGGATCGCTCGGATTGCTTCATTTCCCTTGAACCTGCAACCTCAGGCGGAATAAAAATTGATCTGAAGAGTAAAGTGAAATCCCTGTACGGAGAGAGCATTGCTGCTTTATGTACAGATGTTCTTAATTTTTTTGAAATAGAACACGCTGTAATCACCATAGAAGATAAAGGAGCCTTACCATTTGTAATTGCGGCAAGATTGGAAGCTGCCATCAAACGGGTTATCCGGACCGAAAAAGAATACCTTCCGGACATGCTGGCTGAAAATCAATACTCCACGGTTAAAGATCAGCTTCGGTTTTCAAGGTTGTATTTGCCGGGCAACACACCCAGTTTAATGATTAACGCGGGAATTCATAAACCCAATGCCGTTATACTTGACCTTGAAGATGCCGTTGCTGTTGATAAAAAAAACGAAGCAAGACTTTTAGTTCGTAACGCACTTCGTGTGCTTGATTTTATGGGAGCTGAGCGAATGGTCAGAATCAACCAGCTTCCGGCCGGATTGAACGACCTGGATTACATTATTCCTTACAATGTTAACGTAGTGCTGGTACCGAAATGTGAAAGTGCGCATCAGTTGCACGAGGTAAATAATCATATCCTTTCCATTCAAACCCGGTTGAAAATCAACACCCCGGTTTGGCTTATGCCTATTATCGAAAGCGCCCTGGGTGTTATGAATGCATTTGAAATTGCAATGGCTGCTAAAAATATTGTTGCGGTTGCCATCGGACTGGAAGATTATACAGCCGACCTTGGTGTTACTCGGACACCGGAAGGAACGGAGTCATTATTTGCCAGGAGTATGGTGGTTAATGCCTGTAAAGCTGCCGGTATTCAGCCAATCGATTCAGTTTTCTCCGATGTAGGCGATATGGATGGATTAAAACAAAATGTTCTTCAATCGAAGGCACTTGGGTTTGAAGGCATGGGCTGTATTCATCCCAGACAGATTAATGTGATTCATGAGAACTTTGCACCCGATGCACAGGAAATCGATAAAGCAAAAAGGATTATAATGGCTTTTGAAGAGGCGACAAAAAAAGGATTGGGCGTGGTGTCGCTGGGAACAAAAATGATTGATGCGCCTGTTGTGAAACGCGCACAGCGTTCAATTGATTTAGCTGTTGCAATGGGTAAACTAAAGAATAACTGGAAAGACGGGTATAATTCTGAAGAACATGTATGAGTAAATCTGCAAAACTCGTTATTAATGCGATTGGCCGCTCCGTCCCCACTGAAGTTAATGGTAAGCCCGTTATTCCTTATAAGGGTGTTGGCAAGCATAAACCTGAAGGAAAAAAATTCGGACCGCGCATTTCTTCATGCGTTGATTTTCCAGAAGATGGAAACAAGCTTGTACCTACTTTAAAAGATGCACTTGTTAAATCCGGATTGAAGGATGGTATGACCATTTCAACCCATCATCATTTCAGAAATGGAGACTTAATTGCCGGGCAGATCTTTGATATCGCTGCTTCGTTGGGTGTTAAGAATCTCGTTTGGTTTCCCTCTGCATCATTTGAGTGTCATGCGCCTTTGACAAAATATCTTGAAGATGGAACCATTCATCATATTGAAGGAAGCATGAACGGTCAGCTCGGCCGGTTTACCTCAGAAGGAAAGATGAAAGGAGTAGGAGTGCTGCGTTCGCATGGAGGAAGATACCAGGCTGTGCAGGATGGAGAGGTTGAAATCGACATCGCAGTTATTGCTGCACCCTCAGCTGATTTTTTTGGAAACGCCAATGGTGTTGATGGCCCTGCAGCGTGCGGGCTCTTAGGATTTGCATTAGCGGATTCGCAGTATGCCGATAAAGTGATTGTTGTTACCGATAACCTGGTACCGTTTCCGTGTGTGCCGTGGCAGATTCAGGGTAACTATGTCGATTATGTTGTAAAAGTTGATCATGTTGGTATTCCATCCAAGATCGTTTCCGGAACAACGGAGGTAACAAAAAGTCCTGATCGGTTATTGCTGGCTGAAATGACAGCAAAATTTTGTGAACACGCAGGAATAATAAAAGACGGATTCTCATTCCAGGCCGGAGCAGGCGGAACTTCTTTATCGATCGGAATTTATTTTGCTGAACTGCTAAGGAAAAAAGGCATGAAAGCGCGCTTCGCGCGAGGAGGGAGTAACAAGTATCTGGTCGACATGCTAAACGAAGGGTTGGCCGATTATATCCTCGATGGTCAGACATTCGACCTGGAAGGTGTAAAGTCGATGCGCGAAAATCCGAAGCATGTTAACACCAGTCCGTTTACCAGCTATAACTATCACGGCAAAGGAAATTTTGCATCCATGCTGGATGTAGTAATCCTGGGAGCGACAGAAGTGGATGTAAATTTTAATGCGAACGTGGTAACCCATTCCGATGGTGTGCTGCTGCATGGCATCGGGGGCTGGCAGAATTGCCTGTTTGCAAAGTGTACCATTCTTCCTGTTCCGCTTTTCAGAGATCGCATTCCTGTGATTCGTGATGAAGTAACTACGATCTGTGGCCCGGGCGAATTGATTGATGTAATTGTAACGGAACGCGGCATTGCGGTTAATCCGTTGAGAAAAGATCTGATTGAAAAAGTAAAGAGCAGCGGACTTCCGGTAAAAACAATCCAGGAACTAAAAACTGAAGCAGAAAAAATCTGCGGTGTTCCGGCAAAGCAAAAATTCGGGAAGGATATTGTAGCGGTTGTGAAATGGGTTGACGGAACGGTGCTGGATGTGGTGCATAAAATCTCTTCGTAGGATTTTATCCAGGCGGTAACACACATTGCGTGAAAGGCTGCATCTTGCAGTCTTTTTTAGTTTTAACATTCTTCTATTTCATGGAATTCAGGTTGAATTCGGGCATCTCCTTACGGGAGGCTGCAACCGTTTCCGGAAATTCATGGTGAGTGATTGAGGCGGATTGATCTTACAGTGTGTATGTTTTTTTTGCAATTATTTTATTGTTTAAATGGTTGATTAACAATTAGTTATCATTTATGATAAATTTTTGTAATTATCATAATGCTTCACTTTTTGAAGAATTCAATCGTTTGAAGTGCATACGTTTGAACTACCTATTCAAGAGTCTATGAAAAAAATCATTGTAATCGGGAGCTGTAACACCGACATGGTTATCAAAACCGATCGGCTTCCAACGCCCGGTGAAACTGTATTGGGTGGAACCTTCCTGATGAATGCAGGCGGTAAAGGCGCTAACCAGGCAGTCACGGCTGCGCGTCAGGGCGGAAAAGTAACGTTCATCTCAAAAACGGGTAACGATGTTTTCGGAAAGCAATCCGTTGAGTTGTACAACGCTGAGGGCATTAACACGAACTATATTTTCTCCGATGCTAAAAATCCATCCGGTGTTGCCTTGATCACCGTTGATTTACACGGTGAGAATTGCATTGTTGTGGCTTCCGGAGCAAACGGCAGTTTGTCGCCCGGTGATATTGAAAATGCGAAAGGAGAAATTGAAAGCGGAAACTTTGTGCTCATGCAGCTGGAAATCCCGATTGAAACCGTGGAATATGCTGCTGAACTTGCCAGCAAGAAAGGTATTCCGGTAATTCTCAATCCGGCACCGGCCAGAACACTATCTGAAAAACTGTTGAAGTGCCTGTATGTAATTACACCCAACGAACATGAAGCGGAGATGTTGTCTGGCATCAAGGTTACCGATTGGATCAGTGCGCGCAAAGCTGCCGATATCATCAGCGATAAGGGTGTTGATAATGTAGTGATTACCATGGGTGCCCAGGGCGCTTTTATAAAAGAGAAGGATCAGTATTATACCGTTGATGCAACCAAAGTGGTTGCCATTGATACAACCGCTGCCGGTGATTCATTCAGCGGGGCGTTTTGTGTAGGGCTTGCTGAAGGTAAAACGCTGCAGGACGCTGTGAAAATAGCCACCCGTGTTGCAGCCATTACGGTAACGCGCATGGGTGCGCAATCATCGATTCCCTTCCGGAATGAGCTGGCTTTGTTAGAAGTTGAAAAGAATTGAAATGAACATTAACCTCCATCGTATGAAAAAACTTTTACAGGTGCTTGTTGGATGTGCCCTGATGTTTCAGGCAGCCGGAGCGTTAGCGCAACATGATATTACAGGTGTTGTTAAAGAACAAACTTCGGGTGTTGGAATGCCAGGGGTCAGTGTTTCTGTTAAAGGAACGAATACCGGAGTAATAACCGATGCAGATGGAAATTTTTCCCTGAACGCAGCGGAAGGTTCAATTCTGGTGTTTTCATTTATTGGATATGAAACAGTTGAACGGACTGTATCAGGAGCTACACGAATTGAAGTTGAACTGAAGGAAGCCGCCACGGTGCTGGATGAGGTTGTCATGATTGGGTATGGATCGACAACCAAGAAGGAAATAACCGGTGCGGTAACATCCCTAAAGGAAAAGGATTTTAATACGGGTACGTTTAATGACCCGATGGGTTTAATACAGGGAAAAGTGGCCGGGTTGTCAATTAGTAAACCGAATGGTGCCGATCCGATGGCTGGTTATCAGATTCTATTGCGCGGAACCAATACGCTCACCTCGGGTCAGAGTCCATTAATCATTATTGATGGCGTAATTGGTGCCGATTTAAAGAATATTAATTTTCAGGATGTTGAATCCTTTGACGTGTTGAAGGATGGATCCGCAGCAGCCATTTATGGAACGCGGGGCACCAATGGTGTAATTATTATTACGACCAAGGCAGCGAAATCCGGAAAGGGAACCTTTGAATATTCCGCGCAGATTTCTACGCAAGTGGCGCCACGCGGAGTGCAAAATCTGAATGCAAAAGAATTTAAACAGTCAGTTGAAACCTATCGGCCTGATTTGGCCTCAGGAAGTCTTTTTGGAAGTGAAACCGACTGGTTTGATGAGATCACACGCGATACACCGATTAGTTATCAGCAAAATATTGCGCTATCAGGCGGAACAGATAAATTTTCTCATCGAACATCGTTAACCCATAGCATAGGCCAGGGCCTGCTTTCGGATAATGAATCCAAACGACTCCTGTTTAAGACAAACATCCAGCAAAAAGTCCTGGAAGACAGGTTGACATTAAATTTTAATTTAACGAATAACATAAGAAACTATAAGCCGGCAAACTATGAACTTTTTCGCCAGGCTTTTATACAAAATCCAACCCAACCTGTTTATGATGACTCAGACCCGGCTACGGGCGGCTATTCATATAAGCAAGGGTTAGAATATTACAATCCGGTTGCCATGTTAAAAGAGAGAACCCGGGATGGCAAGACTAATGACATGGTGCTGAACTTCAGGGCAACCCTAAAAATCCTCGACAACCTTACGTGGGATAATTTCATTTCAACTCAGCGATCCGAATGGGAAGAAAATTCATATAAAACTCGGTACTATCCAACCACGCTTGGAAGAGGAGAAGCTGAAATTGCCAATGGACGAAATAATAATAACCAGTTTGAAAGTGTATTTAATTATGAAACATCATTGGGTAACCATAACCTCCAGGCAGTGGCCGGATATTCCTATCAGGAGTTTGAACAGAACAGTTCGTATGTAGGTAATTCTGATTTCGACACAGACGTTTTTCTTTACAATAATATTGGTGCTGGCTATGCTTTTACGGAAGGCCAGGGCGACTTAGGTTCATACAAGGAATCAAGTACACTCATTGCCTTGTTCGGGCGGGTCGTTTATAATTATAATGAAAAGTATCTGGCCTCCGCCTCTATCAGAAGGGAAGGTTCTTCAAAATTCGGGGATAATAATAAATGGGGGTGGTTTCCGGCATTGAGTGTAGGCTGGAGATTGAACGAGGAAGGATTTATGGAGGATGTTACATGGATTAACGATTTGAAATTGCGCGTTGGGTATGGGGTTACGGGTAATCAGGATTTTGCTCCATACCAGTCACTTATTTTATTGGAACGGGTTGGTAGCTTATTCTACAACCAGGAATGGATTAATTCATATGGGCCGGGACAAAATCCAAATCCCGACTTGCGGTGGGAAAAAAAGAAAGAGTTGAATGTGGGTGTCGATTTCTCAGTGTTTAATAGGCGGCTTAGGGGAAGCATTGAGTTTTATGAAAGAAAGTCAGAGGATCTGCTTTGGGAATTTGATGTTTCCGTTCCGCCCTACCTGTATAAAAAATTGTTTACCAATGTCGGCACTGTTAGCAACGCGGGTATTGAAATTACCCTGAATAGTCAGTTGATAAAGAAAAGAGCTTTTCAGTGGAATTCTACGCTTACAGGCAGTCATAATAAAAACACGCTGGAAAAAATATCAAATGAAGAGTTTCCGAGAACGTCCTATCCGTGGGCTACTACTTCGGGCATACTCGTTACGTATACCCAACGGATTCAGGAGGGGGAGGCGCTCGGGACTTTTTATGGACCGGTTTGGCTTGGGGTTGATGAAAATGGCAACGATGTATTCAAAAATCAAAACCCTATCGGGCAGGTCAGCGAAGATAAATGGGAAGACATCGGTAATGCAAACCCGTTTGCAATACTTGGCTGGAGTAATGATTTCACGTATAAAAACTGGAGCCTGAATATAAACTTTCGTGCAGGGATCGGGGGCAAAGTATTGAACTTATACCGGCTTTATTATGAATCCTGGCAGCGCATGGGCCTCACGAACATCGTTCATTCGCAATATGAAAACCCGGAGTTTACAGGCCCCATTGTTTATTCATCCAAGTATGTGGAGGATGCAACATTTCTTAAACTCGACAACGTTACACTGAGTTACAATTTTAACATAGCCTCGAAATATATCTCCAGGCTAAACGTATTTGGCTCAGCTCAAAATGTTTTTTGGATTACCGGATATAAAGGGATTGACCCGGAAGTCAACCTCTCCGGACTGGAACCGGGCATTGACCGAACATCCTATTATCCAAGAACCACCAGTATTACCCTTGGCGTAAATGCAACATTTTAAAGGTTAAAGACGAACATTATGAAAAAGCGCATGATTAAATCTACACTGGCTATCGTATTGATCTTCTTAACAGTTTCCTGTTTTGATCTTTCCGAAACTGTATACTCGGAAATTCCGGTTGAAAATTTCTTTAATAACGAAAAGGATATTATTGCGTATGCTGGCCGTGCATACATTAGGCTCCAGCCTTATCCGGAAGAGCAACGTCTTTGGTCGCTGGGTGAAAATGCTTCGGATGAACTTGCTATTCCCGCAAAAGATAACAACGAGTGGAAGGAAGGAGATCGCTGGCAGGTCATCGACAAGCATACACTGGGTAGCGCTACGGCAACCAATAAAATTCTTACCCAATCGTGGGATATGGTTTTCGAGGGGATATCCGCGTGCAACGAAATATTATTAGTGATCTCGCCTGTTCAATTTGAGAATAAAGACAGAGTCCTGGCCGAGATCAAGATACTACGGGCCTTCTACTACTATTGGGCGTTGGATTACTGGGGAAATGTTCCATTCTCGATTGTATACGGGAGCACTGAATTACCCGAGCAAAAAGACAGGCAGTTTATCTATGACTTTATCATTCAGGAAATTCAGGATAACATTGATGAGTTGCAGGAGCTGCCTACGGCTGAATATTATGGTCGGGTAACCAAGCCAATGGCCTATACCCTTTTGGCAAAAATGTACCTGAATGCCAAGGAATGGATTGGGCAGGATAAATTTGCAGAAGCTGTTGCTGCCTGCGATAACGTAATTGCCTTAAATGCATACGAAATTGAGGATAACTACTTTGCTAATTTTAGTGTGCATAATGAGAATTCCAAAGAAAATATATTTGTAATTCCCTTCCATTCACAGCTTACAGATGAGCACTTCTATTGGGCGCACCTCACCCTCAACGAAGCAAGCGTAGCTACATTTAATATGAATGAAAAGCCATGGGATGGCTTTATCGCACCAGAGGAATTTTTTAACAGGTATGCTTCCAACGATATACGAAGAAACTCTTTCCTCTTCGGGCAGCAGTATGACAAAAGCGGAAATCCTATCGTAGTAAATGGTGAAAACTTTATTTATACGCCCACAGTAGGTAATTACCAGGCCAGAAAGAAATGGGAAGGCGTTCGCTGTGCCAAGTATGAATACCAGGAAGGGCTTAAGTACGATGTAGTAGATATGGAGAACGACTTTGTGCTTTTTCGGTATGCAGATGTGCTGTACACCAAGCTTGAAGCGTTGCACCGGGGAGGAGGTTCAGTAGGTAGCTTTATAGACGACCCCGATCTTAAAAAGATAAGAACGCGCGCAGGTCTTGCTCCTTATACAACCGGAGATATTACCGATGCGGAATTGCTGGATGAACTTGGGCGGGAGTTTGCCTGGGAGGGTCATAGACGCCAGGATCAAATACGTTTTGGTGTTTGGGGAAATGCCTGGTGGGAAAAACCTGCTTCGGGACCTAACAAAAAATTATTCCCCATACCAGCAAGTGCACTAACAACGAATCCAAACCTGATTCAAAACCCTGATTAATGAAGTATAAATTCTTACTATCGGTCATTTTAGTTTTGCTTGTTGCCGGACAAACTGTTCATGCTCAAAAAACGCGAACTATTTCCAAAGCCGAGCTGCGTGATAAAATTGCCGGAGCATGGATCGGGCAGATGATCGGCAACATCTATGGCTTGCCGCATGAGAACAAATATGTGAATGCCCCAGGCGATGAAAGCAAATGGCCCTACGGCTACACAAAAAACCTGGATAAACTAAAGCAATACAAAGGAGCTTTCTCGGATGATGATACCGATGTGGAGTACATGTATCTGCTCAACATGGAAAAATACGGTTATGAGCCAACGTATGAACAAATGCGTGAAGCGTGGATGTTTCACATCCGTGACCGTGTATGGCTTGCTAACCGGGGTGCATTGGGGTTAATGCATTTCGGTTACACGCCACCGTTTACCGGAGACAAAAATATTAACCCGCATTGGTTTCAAATTGATCCGCAGTTGATCAACGAGATATGGGCATACACCGCACCGGGCATGGTGAAGTACGCTGCACAAAAATCAGATTGGGCTGCGTTAATCACCAGCGATGCGTGGGGCGCAGAGCCTACGGTTCATTATGGGGCCATGTATGCAGCAGCATTTTTTGAAAAAGATGTTCGCAAGCTGATTGACATCGGCTTGAAAGAGCTTCCGGTCAACGGCCGCTATGCGCAAACCATCCGCGACATGATTGCGCTGCATAAAAAGTATCCCAACAAATGGCAGGATGCCTGGAAGGAAATGGCTGATAAGTACTATATCAACGAGCCTGATCTTACCAAAACTATCTGGAACGCAAACCTGAATGGCGCATGCGGAATTCTGGCTATGCTATATGGCAATGGGGATTTCCAGCGCACACTCGACTTGTCCTGCGCGATGGGCTTCGATGCCGATAACCAGGCAGCAACGGTTGCCGGGTTGTTAGGAATTGTTTACGGATTTAAAGGTTTGCCTACCAATTTGTATTTACCCATTGAAGGATGGACAAAACCTTTCAACGATACCTACATTAACATCACCCGGCATGAACTTCCGGATGCCAGCATTGACGATATGATTGACAGAACGCTTGCTGTTTCACTCAACCTGATAAAAGCGGAAGGCGGTCATGTATCCGGCAAAGCAGGAGCGGAAAAAGTTACGATCAACACGGCAGCAACCTTTGAGGTACCCGTTGAATTTTACATTGGCCCTGCGGTACGAATGGAAGTTAATAAGCCGGTCGACTTTAATTTCTACAGTGAGGCAAATAAAAAGTACAATTGGAAACTTGCAAGCGGTACGCTTCCAAAAGGTGTGTCGTTCAGCAATGGAAAGCTTTCCGGTACGCCAGTCGTTTCCGGAAAATATAGCATCACCGTTCAACTCGACAATGGAAAGAAGTTTTTAAAGAAAGACTTTGAACTTTTGGTTCGCACCGAAAATATTGCAAACGCAGCAACTTCTGTTTTGGCCAATGTTAACCAATTGAATAATGCCGTTATCGATTCAGCGTGGGTAACGTTTGGGAAATCGATGTATGCCCAAACTCCGGAGGTTATCCGTGACGGGAAGTTCAATGGAACAGGCTCTGTATTTTATAGCCTGGCTGCTAAAGCAAAATTGCCGAAAGTAGACTACTACGGTTACGAATGGAAGGAAGATCAAAACATTGACATGCTGGCTTTCTTTACGGGTGGCATGGAAGAGTTTGGTGGCTGGTTTACGTCCCTGAATGTTCAATACAAAAATGCGGAAGGTAAATGGGTTCCGGTTGAAAGGACAATGATTAACCCCCCGTTACCTGAAACTGACATTGTATTTTTTCAGCCGCATTTTGTGGAGTACGTGATCAGCTTTGCCCCGGTAAAAACAAAAGCCATCCGTATTATTGGCGATGCCGCGATCCAGGATCATTGGAATAAGTACACGAAGCAGGTTTCCGGGTTTACATCCATCAGTGAATTAAGCGTTTACAAGTCTGAACAGAAATAGCATGATGAAGTTGATTGACGGTAAAATTGGTTTGATTGGTTTATTTGTTGGTGTGATAGCTTCCGGATGTATTCCGGAAGCTAAAACATCAGCCGATGATGTTCTTTCAAAAGGATCAATCACCCTTTCCAGGGCATCTCTTCAGGATAAGATAAAAGGCGGCTGGGCTGGTCAAACCATTGGAGTTGTATATGGTGCTCCGGTTGAATTCAAATACCAGGGATCGTTGATTGATGATCAGCTGAATATTCCATGGAATGAACATTATGTGAAGTACTGGTGGGATAAAAAACCGGGCTTGTTCGATGACATCTATACGGATTTGAATTTTGTTAAAGCTTTTGAAAAGCACGGCTTGAATGCAAGTTCAGATTCGATTGCGCATCATTGGTCGAATACGGCATATCATCTCGCGCATGCCAATCAGGCTTCACGGTATAATATTCTGAATGGAATCATGCCGCCTGCTTCGGGCTACTGGAAGAACAATCCCCATGCAGATGATATTGATTTCCAGATTGAAGCTGACTTTATAGGATTGATGGCTCCCGGAATGGTAAACGCAGCCACTGAAATTGCGGATCGCGTAGGTCACGTGATGAACAGCGGAGACGGCTGGTATGGCGGAGTTTTTGTTTCGGCTATGTACTCACTTGCCTTTGTTTCGGATGATCCGGTATACATTGTTGAACAGGCTGTTCAGACAATTCCTGTTGGAACGAAGTTCCATGATTGCATTGCCGATGTTATCAAATGGCATAAGCAGTATCCAAACGATTGGAAACAAACCTGGTTTGAAGTTCAGAAAAAATGGAATCTGGATGTAGGTTGTCCGAAAGGTGCATTTCTCGGATTTAATATTGACGCAAAGATCAACTCTGCCTACGTGGCCATCGGGATGCTGTATGGCAACGGTGATTTTACAAGGTCTATTGACATCGCAACACGCTGCGGCCAGGATGCTGACTGCAACCCGGCAACGGTTGGCGGTGTGCTGGGTGTGATGCTGGGCTACGATAAAATTCCGGACTTCTGGCTTAAACCCTTACAGGAAATTGAAAACGACAATTTTGAGAATACCGATGTATCGCTGGCGAAAGCGTACGGCTGGAGCTTCAGCCATGCGCTGGGCATGATTGAAAAGCAGGGCGGTAAAATAGAAGGGGAGGAAGTTACTATTCCGTTAGCTAAGCCCGTACCGGTTGCCTTCGAACAGAATTTTGAAAAAACCTTCCTGGTGGAACGCAGTAAAATTGATAAGTCATTTACCGATGAAATCACCTTTGAGTTTACCGGCAACGGATACCTGCTGTATGGCAACATGGTGAAGCGCGCAAAGATCGACCCTGATTATGTCGACCGGATTTCTAAACGCACGTATGGTTCAGAACCGTTGGGCCTTGCTGAGTTGAGAGACACATACGTTGCCACTATGCACGTTTACACGGATGGCGTGGTAACCGACACATTATCGTTGCCGATGATGAACACCGCCCGCAGGCTTGAACCGGCCTGGAGCTATCAAATGCCGGAAGGCAAACACACGATCAAACTGAAATGGATTAACCCCAATCCGGGTTATGAATACCGGATTAACGATATGATTGTCTATTCGGGGAACGAACCGAAGAGCAATCTTCCTGTAAGCGAAGCAAAGTAATGAGAAAGAGTCTTTTATATATCGCCATTGTTTTTGTAACGCATGCCTCCTGCTCAAAACAGGAGAAATCAACAGCTTCGTTGCCTGAGCAATTTTCTATTTCAACGGAAGCTCTGAAAGATAAAATCCGGGGCGGCTGGGCCGGTCAAACCATTGGCTGCACCTATGGCGGCCCTACTGAGTTTAAGTTTAAAGGCACGCTCATCCAGGATTACCAGCCGATCATCTGGCATGACCATTATATAAAGGAGACGTTTGAGATTGACCCTGGCCTTTACGATGATATATATATAGACATGACATTCGTTGAGATTCTCGAAAAGTACGGTCTGGATGCGCCTGTAGATTCCTTTGCGTTGAGTTTTGCGAAAGATGATTATAAGCTATGGCACGCCAACCAGGCTGCACGCTACAACATTCTCAACGGCATTATGCCACCGGCATCCGGGCATTGGATGAATAACCCGCATGCGGATGATATTGATTTCCAGATCGAAGCTGACTTTGCGGGCATGATGACTCCGGGGATGATCAATGCCTCCTCCGCCATTTGCGACAGCATTGGCCACATCATGAATTACGGTGACGGGTTTTATGGCGGGGCATTTATAGCAGCTATGTATTCGGCTGCGTACGTTACCGATGATATGCAGCTCGTTATTCAGGAAGCGTTAAAAATTATTCCTGCTGAAAGCAGATTTTATAAAACGATAGCCGATGTAATCGCGTGGCATAAAGAATACCCGGATGACTGGAAGAAAGCGTGGTTTGAAATTGAGAAGAAGCACTCTTCAGAAAAGGGTTGCTCCGAAGGTGTATTCAATGCGTTTAACATTGATGCGAGCCTGAATGCAGCGTATGTTGTAATGGGCTTGTTGTATGGTGAAAAAGATTTTTTCAAAACCATGGACGTTGCTACACGCTGCGGCCAGGATTCAGATTGTAACCCCGCAACGGCAGCCGGCATTCTGGGTGTGATGATTGGGTATAAAAACATTCCTCAATACTGGAAGCCTGCGCTGGAAGAAGCCGAAGACCTGAAATTTCCGTACATGAACATTTCACTGCGTGACATCTATGGCCTGAGCTATAAACATGCCTTAGAGGTAATTGGAAAAAATGGCGGAACAGTAACAGAAAAAGACATTTCTATTAAGGTACAAAAGCCGGAAACCTTACGGCTTGAACAATCCTTTGAAGGACTTTATCCGGCTTCTGAATTACTGATCCGCAAGGATCACCTGGAAGAACCGATCGTTGTGAACTTTAACGGAAACGGGGTTGTCGTGCTCGGAAATCTTCGCAGCGTTTGCGGAGTTTCCAAAAGCGACTACGTAGCCTTGCTGGATGTGTATGTAGATGGCGTTAAAACAGAGCAAATCAAAATGCCGTTCGATTACATCGTCCGCAAGTACGATATCTATCATAAGTACTTATTGCCGCAGGGCAATCATAAAGTTGAAATTAAATGGGTGAACCAAAATGCTGATTTCAGGATGTACCTGAAGTCGGTGGTTACATACAGTGATTCGCCCGTAAAACCGATAAACCCGATGGCAGCTAATTAGAAGATGAATATGAAGGGGAGAATGTATTTAGCGATAATGCTACTGGTACTGATGGCCGGATGCGGAGAAGATGATCCGGAAAAAGTTGATATACCGTTCGTGCGGCTTTGGGAAAATCAGGTTTTGCAGAGTGCTGTTTTAAATTATCCGGTTGAATATGCCGTGCTGCTGCCGGATGGCTACGATGAATCGGATGAATCATATCCGGTGGTTTACCTTCTTCACGGATATGGTGATGATGAAACCGCCTGGTATAAAAATGGTGGTATTCAGTTTTACGTTGATAAGTACATCGCAGAAACAGGCCCAATGATTTATGTTATGCCGCAAGGCTTTAATACATATTACATTGATAAGTACAATGGAAATTTTCCATACATGGAAATGTTTGCAGAAGAACTTGTGCCTGAAATTGATTCAAGGTTCCGGACGAAAAGGGATAAATCGCAGCGTGCCGTTATGGGATATTCGATGGGTGGTTATGGTGCGCTTATTCTTCCGGCCATGCGTCCGGATGTGTTTTCGATCGGTATTCCGTTAAGCATGTCATTCCGCACCGATGAGCAATACATTGCAGAATCCCAGTCTTCTTTCGATAATCAATGGGCTCCTAATTTCGGGCCGGCAAAAGGTGTTTCAGGCACCGCCCGGATTACCGACTATTTTAAGCAAAGAAGTCCGTTTTACTTTTTTAATGAAGAGAATCCTGAGGTTTACAACAACCTGAAGTTTTTAATTGACTGCGGGGACGATGAAGAAGCCTTGATCTTCACCAGTAATAACCTTCATTCACTGATGCGCAATAACGGCATCGCGCACGAATACCGCGTTAGAAGTGGCGGCCATTCATTTGATTATTGGAAGAAAAGTTATCCCGAAGCGTTGAAATTTATCAGTAATGCAGTTCAGGGTATTCCGCACCCCGCTGAACCGACACCGGTTGACATTGGTACACTAATCACCGACAATGATATTGAAGCAATTGAGGTTTCGGGTGCAGAGATAAATATTTTGAAGCCTGTTGATTATGCCTCAACCACGGTTGAGTACCCGGTGCTTTATTTTATTCATGACGGTGCAGGCAATCAGCATGACAACCTGATCCATACATTTTCCCTGATGCGCAATGCCATGACAGCGTCAAAGCTCACCAAATCAATTGTGGTTGAAATTCAGGCGGATGTTTTGGGTAACGATGATGATTTGCTTCAGCAAGTAGTTGCGCACCTGGATGCAAACTACCGTACTAAAGAGATTCGTGATAACCGGGTGATCCTGGCCAATGGGGATGGCACGATGAACGCTCTTGAATTTGCAAATGATACCGACCTGTTCAGCGATTGTTTCATTTTCAACGCCCGGCTTTCGGATGAAGCTGCGGATGTTTCGGAGAGTGTATTCTATTATCTCGATGGTACCGACAAGAGCGCAAGCTATAAGGGCTACGAAAATTTGTATTCGAGGATCAGGAACGATGGCACGGATGGTTATGAATACCGCATTCGTCAGGGAGCAGATTCCTACCAGGGATTTTTAAACGGACTGAATGAATCTCTTACATTTTTAAAAGAAAGCCTGAACAGATGAGATTAATGAAGCTGATAGGGTTTATTATTTTGCTGAATGCAACAGCCGCATGTGCGCAGGAAAAGACGCGCATTATGGAAGCGCTTTCGATGGCCAGCAAAATCCTGTCGCAGGATGTTAAATATTCCATCATTCTTCCGGAAGATTATTACACATCCAACAATCGCTATCCCGTAGTGTATCTTCTTCACGGCCTGGGTGATAACGAATCTTCATGGCTGGAATACGGACAGGTGAGCCAGGTGGTCTATCCTGCAGTTAAAAAAGGAGAGATCATCCCGATGATTTACGTGATGCCGGAGGGTTATCGCAATTATTATGTGAACGATTATGCGGGCAAGTTCATGTATGAAGACATGTTCATTAAAGAGCTGGTGCCTTTTATTGACAAGCAATACAGAACCGTAGCTGATAAAAATCACCGGGCAACGCTCGGGTACTCAATGGGCGGATTTGGTGCGTTGGTTCTTCCGCTGCGTAACCCGGAAGTATTTACCGTAAGTGTTCCATTAAGCATTTCTGTCCGTTCTGATGCACAATACATGACCGAAGATGCTTCCGGCTGGGATGATCAGTGGGGAAGATTGTTCGGAGCCGTGAGTGTTACCGGGGAAGGAAGACTCACAGATTATTACAGGCAGCATTCGCCTTTTCACATTTTCGCGCAACAGGATATCAGCAAGCTTAAGGACTTAAAGCTATTTATCGATAATGGCGATGACGAGGAAACCCTCTGCCGCAGCAACGAAGAACTGCACATGCTGCTTCGCGACCGGAATTTCCCGCATGAATTCCGCGTGCGAAACGGAGGTCATGAATTTCAATACTGGCGCGATGCATTGCCCAACGGATTACGTTTCATCAGCGATGCGTTTGAAGGTAAACCCTATCGCGGAGATGTTAAGAATTTGCCTGGAACTGCAAACGCTGCCAATATTAAACTGATCCGTGAAGAACAGTATGAAGTGCTGCTTCCGGCAGAGTATCCTAAAACGCAGCGGTTGTACCCGGTGCTTTATTTTGTGGGAGATTTTGCACCCGCTGTTAAAGAGAAGATCAATGAACGTATCAGCAGTTCGATTGCAGAGGGTTCACTGACTCCTTTGATTACGATCTATGTGAGCGCGGGTATGAAGGATATCGCGACTTCGCTTGTGCCCGCTGTTGAAGAGAAATACAGGGCAAGAGCCGGCTGGAGGTTCAGAGCGCTTGTTGGGTACGAAGCAGGAGGAACACCGGCACTTCAGAATGCCCTTATCCCGGAAGTATTTACATCGTGCGTGCTTTTTGATGTACCTGTTGATTGTGATGCCTGGAAAAGCGCAATCGAAAAAAATAAAAAACAGCTTGCCCGCACGTGGTATATGCTGTTCAGCCCGGATAAGGGGAACAACTACAAATCAAATGGCAATGCGCACACCTTTCTCCGCGATGAGGAAGTGTACCACGAGTACCGGGTTCAGCAGGGAAAGGGCGGAACGGAATGGATGCTCGGTAACCTGAAAGAGGCGCTTGATTTTACACAACGAAAAATTCACCGGTAACAACCTAAAACGTAAACTATGTACATTATCAGCAGCTATTCTCTCGCAGTCTTCTTTTGCATCATCACGATGCTGTGCTGGGGCTCGTGGGGAAACACGCAAAAACTTGCCGCCAAAACCTGGCGCTATGAATTATTTTACTGGGATTATGTGATCGGCATCGTGCTGCTCTCCATTGTGTTCGGCTTTACGCTGGGCAGCATAGGTGAGCAGGGCAGGGGTTTTACAACCGATCTTGCCCAGGTAAGCAGTGCGAACTTGTGGAGCGCCATTCTTGGAGGAATCATTTTCAATGCGTCTAACATTTTATTGTCTGCATCCATTTCCATTGCAGGAATGGCCGTGGCGTTTCCGGTTGGCGTTGGACTTGCGCTGGTGCTGGGGGTTATTCTCAATTATAACAGTGCATCGAAAGATGACCCGGTTATTCTGTTTACGGGCGTGGCATTGATTGTAGTGGCCATTATTTTCAATGGGATTGCTTCCGGTAAAATGTCAGCCGGTGAGAAAAAGTCATCTTCAAAGGGAATCTGGCTGGCCGTGATTGCCGGTATCCTGATGTCGTTCTTTTACCGCTTCGTGGCGGCAGCGATGGACGTAAACAATTTTGAATCGCCTACCCCGGGCATGATGACTCCGTATACAGCGTTCTTCGTTTTCGCGATGGGCATGCTGGCCAGCAATTTCCTGTTCAATACACTGATCATGAAGAAGCCATTTGTAGGCGCGCCTGTAACGTATAAAGATTATTTCAACGGAGGTTTTTCGACACACATGGTTGGTGTGATTGGCGGATTGATCTGGGGATTAGGAACTGCGCTAAGCTATATGTCAGCCGGAAAGGCCGGTGCAGCGATTTCGTATGCCTTGGGCCAGGGCGCTACCATGGTGGCGGCATTCTGGGGCGTGTTCATCTGGAAGGAATTTAAGGGCGCCAGCAGAAGCGTGAACGTGCTGCTCTTCTTTATGTTTTTACTTTTTATTACAGGCCTCGGGCTCATCATTGTGTCTGGCGGCAATTAAATTTTAAACTAACTATTAACCTAAAACAATTACAATTATGAAAAAGTACCTGATGTTTTTAAGTGCTGCTGTGCTTTCGCTTAGTACAGTGTTCATCAGCTCGTGTGGCGATGATGGGGAGGGGGGAGAAACCAAAATTCCACCAGCTCTTATTAAGACGTTAACTATTGATTATGACGATGGTGACTATGTTGAGATTTATGAATTTACGTATGACGCTGCTAACAATGATCGTCTCATGAGTGTTGAGGTTACCGAAAGCTGCTGTGCTCCTTATACGCTTACCTATGATTATTCAGTTCCTAATCAGCTTACTGTAAATGGAACCGTTTATATTCTTGATGGTGAAGGAAGAATTATTAAGGAATTGTGGACTTCTGCAACAGATAATGATTTTGACGGTTATGAATATGATGCGAATGGCTACATGATCAGGGCTTATTACAAGGAAGATGGTGTAGAGTACGACTACGAAGAGGCTACAGTTGCAGATGATAATATTACTGTACACTCAAGATACGATGGTGCAACCATATACCGTACTAAAAATTTTACGTACCTGCCAAGTGCAACAGCACTTAACGTAAGTAATCTCCCGCAAGCCAATTTGATAAATTCAGAAAGGAAAGCGGTTAGCGGCCTTTACGGAAAGGGAAGTAAAAAATTGGTTGATTATCTGGAATTGAATTATATCGGGTTTCCGGGGGATTATGTAAAGAATAAAAATACATATACGTTCGATGGTGATAACAGAGTATTATCTATACAGCGCACCGGTGTTGATGCAGAAGGCAATGACACAGGTTTGAATGAGTTGTTTACGTATACGTACTATCCAGTCGAAGAATAATCTTATTTTTAGTTAGAGTTCAGGCCAGGGGCGATATCGCCTTTGGCCTTTTTATTTGAGGTGGCGATTTCTATGTCATAATGAGGGTCTGTAATATGCTTTACGCCCGACATGACATCGGTTATCCCGAGGAACGAGGGATCTTCGTAGTGGGATCTGCGGAGCCCACATAATTGAAAACAGATAGTTAGTCCCATACTGTAATAAAGTATGATTGTGAAAACCATGGAAATACATTTATCTTTGATGATATGAATTTATCGGCTGCCGATACACGCCTGCTTCAACGGTTCTTTGCTGGAAAGCCGATAAAGAAAGCTTACCTGTTTGGCTCATATGCCAGAAATGAAGCTCACACCCAAAGCGATATTGATATTTTAGTGGAGCTAGACCATAGCCTTCCTATCGGTATGAAATTTTTCACATATCAGGTAGAACTGGGGGAGTTGCTAAGAACGAAAGTCGATTTGGTAAGCAGCGAAGGTTTGTCGCGCTATGTAAAGCCTTTTGTGGACAAAGATAAAATTTTGATATACGAAAGGGCTAATGACTGACAGGGCACGGATAGAACATATTCTGGATGCTATTGCCGAAGTGGAAAAATATCTCGCTTATTCTGATAAAGGGCTAAGCATTTTATTTATGCCTTTTTCTTAAAACCTCCTTCACATCCTTTAACGAATATCCTTTGGCCTGTAACAATATCAGGTAGTGATACATCAGGTCAGCGGCTTCGTTTAAAAACAGTTCTTTATTATCATCCTTCGCTTCAATCACAAGCTCAACGGCTTCTTCACCTACTTTCTGGGCAATCTTATTGATGCCGGCTTTAAACATGCCGGTGGTGTAGGAACCTTCCTTGGGATTATTCTTGCGGTCTTTAATCAGGTTTTCCAGCCGGGTTAAATCCCAGGATTCATTTTTTTCGTTGAAGCAGGTGTCGGCACCCGTATGACAGGTCGGGCCTTTCGGGTTTACTTTGATGAGCAGCGAATCGTTATCGCAGTCCTGTAGAATCTCCACAAGCTCAAGGGAATTGCCTGACGTTTCGCCTTTCGTCCAGAGCCTTTTTTTGCTGCGGCTGTAAAACGTTACTTTTTTCTCGCGCTTTGTTTTTTCGTAAGCTTCCTCGTTCATAAAGGCCAGCATCAGAACTTTTTTTGTGCTGAAGTCCTGGACAACGCAGGGGACAAGTCCGTTGAGTTTGGCGAAATCAATGTTGCTCATATAATAAAATTAAAGCCTGACAGGGATGTTGTTTTGAGATAAATATCTTTTCAGCTCCGGAATTTTAATTTCTCCGAAATGAAAGATGCTGGCGGCTAAGGCTGCATCTGCCTTTCCTGAAGAGAACACATCCAGAAAATGTTTATTAGTCCCGGCACCGCCTGATGCAATTACCGGTATGGTTAAAAGTTCGTGTAGCTTTTTCAAGGCATCAACGGCAAACCCGTTTTTTGTTCCGTCATGATCCATGCTGGTAAATAAAATCTCACCCGCGCCCCTGTTTTCACATTCTTTGGCCCAGGTAAAGAGCTTTTTATCAGCAGGATTTTTTCCACCATGCGTATGCACAATCCAATCATTGTTAATGTTTCGCGCATCCATAGCGGCCACAATGCACTGCGATCCAAATGCTTTTGAAAGTTCGCCAATCAATTCCGGGTTTCTGACTGCGGCTGAATTAATGCTCACCTTATCAGCGCCAGCTTCCAGCAGGGGAGCGACATCCGCAGGAGAATTAATTCCACCGCCCACCGTAAAAGGAATGTTGATGTTGCGCGCAATTTCTTTAACGAGCGGGGCAAAGGTTTTTCGTTTTTCGTCTGTTGCTGAAATATCGAGAAACACCAGCTCATCCGCGCCCTGCTTGGCGTATTGCGCTGCAAGCTCAACCGGGTCACCGGCATCACGGATGTTTATAAAATTCACACCTTTAACGGTGCGGCCGTCTTTTATATCCAGACACGGTATGATGCGCTTGGTAAGCATTATTTAAACGCAGCGGGTTTAAGATCAGCCAGCTCGATTTTATGTTCATACAATGCCTTGCCGATAATTGCACCGTGCAGCCCCAGTGCTTTGAGCTGACGCAAATCGTCTAACGAGCTTATGCCGCCACTGGCCGTGATTTTTAAGGCGGGAAAACGATCTCTTAACTTTTCGTACAGACCGAAATTAGGGCCCTCCAGCATGCCGTCCGAACCGATGTCCGTACAGGTTAAAAATTCAAGACCGCTGCTCATGTAGTCTTCCACAAGCTCAAACAACTTGAGTTCGGTTGGCTCAAGCCAGCCATTGATCATGATGTGCTCACCTTTAACGTCTGCGCTGAGAATAAAATTACGTGATCCGTACTCATTCATCCAGCGCTTAAATTTTTCAGGTTCGTTTATCGCGATGCTGCTGATGTTGATCTGGTAAATGTCTAAGTCGATCAATTGCTGAACATCTTCATCGGTTTTAACTCCGCCACCAAAATCGATTTGCAAGGCAGTTTTTTCCTGGAGTTCATAAATGACATCCCAATTCACCACTTCGCCTTCTTTCGCGCCATCCAGGTCAATCAGGTGCAGGTACTCCAGGTCTGCTTGCTGAAACTGCATGGCTACATTCAGCGGGTCTTCGCTGTAGATTTTTTTCTTTTTGAAATCGCCCTGCGTTAACCGCACGCATTTCCCGTCCATAATATCGATTGCAGGGATTATCCTCATAACGTTAAAAAATTCTCTAAAATGACTTGCCCCGCTTCAGCAGACTTTTCCGGGTGAAACTGAACGGTATAAAAATTATCTTTCTTCATCGCTGCGCTGAACGGAACGGTGTAGTTTGTTATGGCTGAAGTAAACTTGTTGACCGGCACGTAATAGCTGTGAACAAAATATACGCTTTCGTTTTCCAATTTCTGATCGATCCAACTGTTAACTTTTGTTAACTGGTTCCAGCCCATGTGCGGGACTTTCTGATCAGCGTTGGGAACGAAACGTTTTACTTCTTCATTAAATATTCCTAAACACTCAGTATTATTCTCTTCCGAAAGTCTGCACATCAGTTGCATTCCCAGGCAAATTCCTAACACTGGCTGTTTTAATTCTTTAACAAGCTGATCCAGTTTTCGTTCACGCAAATACTTCATCGTAGTGCTTGCTTCGCCCACACCAGGGAAAATTACTTTATCTGCTTTATTAATTTCTTCCGGACTATCAGTGATACTAAAGTTAATGTTTAATCGCTCTAACGCGAACGAAACTGATTGAATGTTCCCGGCATTATATTTTAGCAGCGCTACTTTCATCACAATGTGCCTTTGGTGCTTGGCAACTCATTTCCTTCTTTCTTAACGGCCATTTTAATTGATCTGGCAAAAGCTTTAAAGATCGCCTCAATCTTGTGATGCTCGTTTGTCCCTTCAACTTTGATGTTCAGATTACATTTAGCGGTATCCGAAAACGATTTGAAGAAATGAAAGAACATCTCTGTCGGCATCTCTCCGATCTTTTCCCGCTTAAACTCTGCTTCCCAAACTAACCACGGGCGACCTCCAAAATCCAGTGCAACTTGTGCCAGGCAGTCATCCATCGGTAAACTAAAACCATAACGTTCAATGCCGCGCTTGTTTCCTAATGCCTGTAAAAATGCCTCGCCTAAAGCAAGTGCTGTATCCTCAATGGTATGATGTTCATCGATGTGCAGATCACCTTTGACTTTAATTTCAAGATCAAGATTTCCGTGTTTCGCTAACTGATCGAGCATGTGATCAAAAAAACCTAACCCGGTTGAAATGCTGCTTTTTTCAGAGCCATCTAAATTCAATGTAATGCTGATGTCCGTTTCTTTAGTTTTACGCTTAACGGCTGACGTTCTTTTTGAATTGGTCAGCAGCTTATAAATATCTTCCCATGATTGTGTGGTGAGTGCGCAAAAGCTTTCAAGCTTCTGTTCTTTCATGTTAGAATCAAGACTTGAATCTTTTAACAAAATCCCTTTCGCGCCAAGATTTTTAGCCAGCTCAACATCGGTTAACCGGTCGCCAATCACATAAGAATTTTTTAAATCATATTCCCCGGACAAATAGTTGGTTAATAAGCCTGTTCCGGGTTTGCGGGTATTTAAATTTTCATGCGGAAAAGATTTGTCGATTAACACGTTTGAGAATTTTATTCCTTCGTTCTCAAAGGTTTTCATCATTCGCTCGTGCGCAGGCCAGAACGTGTTTTCCGGAAATCGATCTGTTCCCAAACCATCCTGATTGGTAATGATGACTAATTCGTAATCAGTTTCTTTTGCAATCTTTCCGAGCCAGGTAAAAACTCCGGGATAGTATTCCAGCTTCTCTAAGCTGTCGATCTGCTCATCGGGCGGCTCAAGAATAAGCGTTCCGTCACGGTCGATAAACAAAACCTTCTTCATAATTTCTTCAGCGCTTTGATCAGCCGCTGATTTTCTTCGGGTGTTCCCACGGTAATGCGCAGGCAGCCATAGCACAATGTAACTTTGGAGCGGTCGCGAACAATGATCCCTTTTTCCATTAAATACTGATATGCGAGGAATGCATCCGTCATGCGCACAAGCAAAAAGTTTGCATCCGATGGGTACACAATTTCAACTACGGGTAACTTCATCAAAGCCTTTGAAAGCTTCTGACGTTCTTTAATAATCTCTTTAACGGAAGAATCCCTGAACATGGTACTCTCCAGCGCGTCCATGACAAGTTCCTGCGTGCGCGTATTTACGTTGTACGGATATTTGATCTTGTTCAGCAACGCAATGATTTCCTCCGAAGCAAAGCACATCCCCAATCTCAGGCCGGCAAGTCCCCATGCTTTTGAAAAAGTTTGCAGCACCACCAGGTTTGGATATTTCGCCAGTTCATGAATGAAACTTTTTCCTTTTGCAAAATCGAGGTAGGCTTCATCGATCACCACCAGGCCGTAAAACCGTTTCAGGATTTCTATGATCTTATCGCGGCTTAATAAATTTCCGGTTGGATTATTCGGACTGCACAAGAATAAGATTTTAGTGCTGGCGTCAAATGTGTTCGGGAAGGTTTCGAGGTCGAGATCAAATTCAGGTGTTAACAAGGCTTGCTGAACCTTCACGGCATTTACCTCGGCACAAACGGCATACATTCCATACGAAGGTTCTGCCACGAGGATTGAATCCTGGTTCGGTTCGCAAAATGCCCGGATCAGCAGGTCAATGGCCTCATCACTTCCGTTTCCCAAAAAGATCTGACCGGGACGAACATCTTTTAATTCAGCAATTTTCTCTTTTAATAAACGCTGCTGCGGATCGGGATACCGGTTATACGGAGAAGGATATGGGTTCTCATTCGCATCCAGGTAAATCTCCGCCTCGCCTTTAAACTCATCGCGCGCAGACGAATACGGTTTCATGTTCAGGATATTTTTCCTGACTAATGTGCTGATATCAATAAAAGACTTCGAACGTTTTGCCATGGTCGACATTTCCAGGGGTTAGTTAATGCTTTTCAATCGGATGCTCACGGCCTGCCTGTGTCCTGTAAGTTGCTCTGCCTCAGCCATTTTCTCTACTACAGGTTCAAGCGTTTTCAGTCCGTCTTGCGTAAGCTTCTGAAACGTAATATACCGGATAAAACTTTCAAGCGAAACGCCACCCGAAGCTTTCGCATAACCGTTAGTCGGGAGTGTGTGATTCGTGCCGGACGCATAATCGCCAACTGCCTCGGGCGAATAATTGCCGATGAATACAGAACCTGCGTTTATAATTTTGTTTGCTAGTGAATCCGCATCGCGCGTATTGATGATTAAGTGTTCCGGAGCATATTCGTTCGCGAAATCTATCGCAGTCTGTTGTTCCGCAAAGCAAATAACCTTACTGTGCTGCAATGATTTTTCTGCAAGGCTCTTTCGGGGAAGCACACTGAGCTGTTTTTCAATTTCGGATTGAATGTTCGCAATGATTTTTTCATCCGTAACCACCAGCATCACCTGGCTGTCTTCGCCATGCTCGGCTTGCGACAACAAATCGGCAGCAACAAAAGCAGGATCAGCCGTTTCATCAGCAAGCACCAACACTTCAGACGGCCCGGCCGGCATATCGATGGCAACGCCATACTGGCTGACAAGCTGCTTGGCTTTGGTTACGTACTGATTTCCCGGACCGAAAATCTTATAAACTTTAGGAATAGTTTCCGTTCCATACGCCATGGCAGCGATGGCCTGCGCTCCGCCAGCTTTATAAATTCTGGTGATACCGGTAAGCTGCGCAGCATAGACAATTGCTGCATTTATTTTTCCATCCTGATCAGGAGGTGTGCAAAGAATAACTTCATCACATCCGGCAAGCTTTGCAGGGATACCCAGCATCAATACGGTAGAGAACAGTGGAGCAGTTCCGCCAGGAATATAAATCCCGACTTTTTGAATGGGCACGGCTTTTCTCCAGCACAACACACCGGGCATCGTTTCAACCGGAACAGGCGTTTGCTTCTGTGCGGCATGAAATTTTGAAAGGTTGGAAGCGGCAGTCTGGATAGCTGCTTTTAATTCTGACGGAACTGACCGTGTTGCTTCTTCAGTTTCCTGCTTTGAAAGCTGAATTGAGTGTACATCAGCTTTATCAAGCTGCCTGGTGAGTTCGCGCAAGGCTTCATCGCCTGAGCGTTGAACGCGCGCGAGGATATTCTTCACCGAGGTCTCCAGAAACTCAAGCTCAACCTGCGGCCTTAAGCATAAAGCCGGCCATGTGCTGGGTGATGGATTAATAAACGTCTGCATGACTTATAAAATCATTTTTTCAATCGGTATAACTAAAATGCCTTGTGCGCCAAACGATTTCAACTGGTCGATCTTATCCCAGAAATCATTTTCGTCAACAACCGAGTGCAGCGAACTCCAGCCTTCTTTGCTTAAGGGAATGATTGTTGGACTTTTCATTCCGGGGATGATGCCGGTGATCTTTTCAATTGAATCATTCGGACAATTCAATAAGATGTACTTGTTGTTGCGGGCTTTCTGCACGGCTTCAATCCGAAATAAAAGCTTGTTGAGAATTTTTTTCTTTTCAGGATCAAGCTCCGAACCAGCAATCAGCACAGCTTCCGATTGCATCACTACTTCAACTTCTTTCAGACCATTGCTTAACAACGTGCTGCCGGTACTCACTACATCACAGATCGCATCAGCCAGGCCGATTCCCGGTGCGATCTCCACCGAACCGCTGATCTCGTGTAGTCCCGCCTGGATGTTATGTTTCGAGAGAAACGATTTTACAATGTTCGGATAGGAGGTGGCAATATTCTTTCCGTTAAACCACCCGGTACCTGTGTACGTTTCTGAGCGGGGGATAGCCATCGAAAGCCGGCACTTCGCAAAGTCAAGGCGTTTGATGATCTCATTCTGCTTTTGCTTTTCGGCAAAGATATTCTCGCCCACAATGCCGACATCGGCAACCTTGTCTTCCACGTATTGCGGAATATCGTCATCGCGCAGGAATAAAATCTCAACCGGAAAGTTTTGCGCCTGGGTTTTCAGTTGGTCTTTCCCGTTACTGAACGACAGGCCGCTTTCCTGCAAAAGCTCAAGCGAACGCTCCTGTAATCGTCCGCTTTTTTGAATGGCAATACGAAGTAATGTGCTCATAATATATTCTCTCTATGGTTAATGTTCCCCTCTCCCTCGGGAGAGGAGCCGGGGATGAGGTAAAACAAAAAAGGCTTGCCGGAATCGCGGCAAGCCTTTTTAAAAAGTCTTATGGTTTAGCTAAAACATAAACCTGCCGCGCATCGTGTTGTTTACATGATGGTGGTGCAGATGAATGTTTGCTGTTGTTCTCATTTGATAGTTCAAATAAAGAGAACAATTTTAACTTATCAAAACTCTTTGCGGATAAACCTTGTTAATTTGCAGCAGGCCTGCCTGTCGGCAGACGGGCTAACAACTGTTCATTCCATGAATTTGCGCTGGTTACCGTTTGTTTTATGTTTTGCAATCGCCTGTTCGGAAAGCCCGGATACTAAAAAGCACCGCTTCCTGCTGAAAGGAAATGCAGCACTGGAAGACCGGCACGAGGAAATGGCGCTTCAGTATTTCAACGAAGCCTTGAAGATTGATTCGTGCTTTGCGGATGCGCATAATAACCTGGGAACGCTGTATTACAGACAGAAAGAGTATGATAAAGCCGTTCACTATTACAGCCAGGCAATAGCGTGTAAGCCTGATTTTCAGCTTGCGTATTTCAACCGCGCAAATACATTTTACGAGCTTAAAAAACCTGAACCAGCGTTGTCAGATATAAAGGAAGTCCTGAAGGCAACACCCGATACAATTCCTGCCGTCTTTTTGCAAGGGCTTATTTATACCCAGTTTCAGCAGTATGCCGGGGCTGAAAATGCATTCAAAAAAATTCTTACAGCCGATTCAGCAAATACAGAAGCATTGACCAACCTGGGCACGGTTCTCTATTATAAAGGTGATTATGCAGGGGCGAAACGTTATCTGAACAAGGCAATCGGGCTGAAGCCGGATGAGGCGGACGCATACAATACGCTTTCACTGGCCGCGCTGGCAGAAAATGATTTTAGAGGGGCGCTGACACAGATTGATAAAGCGCTTTCCCTGCAGAACACAAACGCTTTCTATAAAAACAACAAAGGCTATATTTTCCTGATGATGAACGAGCCGGACAAGGCATTACCCTATATGGATGAAAGCATTGTACTAAATCCGTACAATGCATACGCATACCGCAACAAGGGAATTTATTATTTGAATAAGAATGACGCGGTTAATGCAATCAATATGCTTGAGAAAGCAATTTCCCTTGACGATAAAACGGAACAGGTTTACAGCTACCTCGCAGAATCGTATGCGTTGAATAAGCAGCCTGATAAAGCATGTGAAGCACAAGCCAAATCGCGTGCGCGTAGCGAGAAAGTCACCGGTAAAGTTAATGTACCTTGTACGTAAAATGTCATTACAGGAATTAATACATGAGCTTGACAAGCGATTGAAAGACCCGCTGCCTGCGACTGCTGCGCATGAGTTGTTACGAGCGCGGCCGGTAAGCGGTCAGTTCCCAGACTTTGGCCACAAGCTCCCGCCAAGGCCGGGCAGTGTATTGATCCTTTTGTTTGAAGAAAACGGAGTAATCAAATTACCCTTAACCAAACGGGCTACCTACAAGGGAGCGCACAGCGCACAGATCAGTTTCCCGGGCGGTAAAGCCGAAGCGGGGGAGAATGCAATTCAGGCTGCCTTGCGCGAAGCGGAAGAAGAGATCGGCATCCACCAGGCGGATGTAAATGTTATCGGGCAGCTCAGCGACTTTAATGTGATTCCCAGTAATTTTTTGGTAACCCCGATTGTCGGGTCATTGAATTACGTTCCGGTGTTTAAGCCCGATCCGCGTGAAGTAGAAAAAATTATTTATGCCGAGCTCACCGGTCTGATCCGTGACGATGCCGTGTACGAGGAAGAGATTCTGGCTGCAGGGGTGTACCCGATGATCGCTCCGCACTTTTTAATTGAGGATGAAATTGTGTGGGGCGCTACCGCGATGATGCTGAATGAGCTGCGGGTGGTGGTGAGGGAGATTTATCAGGAATAACGGAGCGCTGTTTTGAAAAGCTTGCAATGTTGGTGTTTGTGCAGTGGCGGGAATAGGAGGGCTTAAAAATGGAGCGAAGCGAAATGTTAAGCCCGACCAGTTGCGACCTGTCCCACGACACAATTTAAATAAAGAAACCGAAAGTAATGAGGACACCGAACCCCGCCATTTGTTGCCGGCTGTTGGGTTTCGTCCGTGTTCGTCAATCGTCCCCGTTTGGCTTAAGTCCACATGCTGTCGGTTTTTACGAGAAATTTAATTCTTGTTGTTTGCTCATTTGCAACTGTCCCTTGAAAGTTGGAATAAACTCAAAGTCGGAACAACCTAAATATCGTGAGTAAGGAATTCTATTTTTTCTTTCTCGCTGCGGGTCAAAATCTCCGTGATGAAAATCTAAAATTGTTTTGCCAGCAACACAACCTAACCCTGTCGGAACTGCATTGCCAATTTGTTTGAAAATGTCCACGAGTTTGCCTTGCAATTTCCAATTGTCGGGAAACTGTTGTATTCGTGCATACTCCTGAATTGAAAGAGAGCGCAACTCTGTCGGGTGTGCAAGTAGAGTTGCATTCATTACAGGACTTGTCAGCAAAGTAGGAGAAGGCCTGTTGAAGGCAAGTCGTCTGTAAAAACCGGTCTTGCCGCCATTCAGTTCAAACGATTTTCCCATTGCCTCTTTCTGCAATTCTTTTGGAAGGTCTGTCCAGTTTTCACCTTCCTTGAGCATACCAACAAAGCGTTTCATTCTCTCTGTCAATTCGAAATATTGGTCTTGCTTTCCAAGTCCTTCAAATGCTTCTGATATAGGTACCCACTTTTTCCCTGTTTCAATTCCAGTTTCACTGTGAGTAGGTGAAGGCAATGGAATTCTTCCTTTCTTACTTCCGAAAATAATTACCCTCTCTCTCACTTGCGGCACTCCGTAATTTGCGCTGTTGAATAAAGTAAAGCTTAACTCGTAGCCCATTTTTTGGAACTCATTCCACAAAAAATAAACAATACTTCCAGGAATGGCTGTCATGCTGCCATACTCACTTTCGTATTCGGAAGGAACCGCATTGAGAGGGGTCGAAAGCATCCCTCTCACATTTTCAAGGATGAAATACGGGGGTGCAATTTCCTCAACAACTCTTAAATAATTTACGATTACATTTCCTCTGAAGTCCTGCAACGAAAGTCGTTTACCTGCTGTGCTAAACGCCTGACAAGGCGGCCCTCCAACAACCATAAACACATCTTTCTTTTTCAGTTTAGCGGTTTGTAAAATTTCATCAGTTGTAACTTTTGAAATGTCGCCTTCAATAACTGGAATGGTTGTATTCTCCCTGATTGTCTGACATGCAAGTTTATCCATCTCAACACAAACTGCTGTATGAAGTCCTGCTTGTTCGAGTCCAAGGTCTAAACCCATTGCACCCGAAAACAATGACACTACATTATATTTTCCTTTCCCGTTTACCATAGAGATTTTAAAAAGTTATCGTAAGTTTTATACTTCTTTTTAAAATCCGCTGTAAGCGGTTTTAGTTTCTTCTCAATCTTGTCTATGAAGGTTGAGTCTGCTAAAAGTGCTTTAGATGTTTTGAAAAGAATGTCAACTAATTTGTCGTGATAGTTTTTCTTTCCGCTAACAAATTCCCAAAGTTCTTTACCAATTAGGGTTCTTTTTTCCCACTTCGGTAAATACATTTTGTATAAACCATGTGTGACGGTTTTGTCTTCTCGTTTACCGTATGTTTCACCGATGAAAGCTCTGAATCCTTTTTTCTCAATAACGTCAAAAGCTTTTTGATAGTGATGGATTTGTGCCTTATCTAAATCGTTAGGGCCACTTTTGATTTCTAGATAAGCTTTTATTTCACCTAATCTTTCAACAACTAAGTCCCACTTTGTTTCTTCTCCATGTTCATCACGTTTTCCACCGACAACAGAGTCACTTGCATAGAGTAAAAGGTCTTCAACCAAGAAACCTACTGAGGTTACGATACTTCGTGAAATTGCTTGGTAAGTATAGTAACGAATTAAATCTTCTTCGTTATTTAGATTTAGTGCACCTGATAAAATTGGATTGACATTGAGTGTTTCCAGTTGCATGTTTTCAATCATGAGCAACTGCCTACTTACAAAACGGGTTGCTAATACCTTTACAAAATTCTCTTGAACGGAAAGTCTGCCGTCAATAAGTCCGCTTTCCCGAAATGCTTGAATTTTTTCATAATCGCTGTCTGTAAGCTTGAAGCTGGGCTTATCAACTTTGAAAACTAACTTGTCAAAGTCCTTGCGTTTAGCCTTTAGAAAGGAGTTGATTGTCCCGTAATGCGAGGCAATCATTTCAATTTTTACTTTCAGTCCAGCAGCCGTGCTACCACTATGAATTTGGAAACCCTTTACGATGAGTTCTTGTGTTGATGCTGCCACCCTTTAGAATATTGTTTAATGGTTAAACCACAAAGTTAGCATTATATCCACTTTTTTTATGTTGCCTCAATCAATGTAGAAAATAGGCAATAGATACTAAAAACGAAGAATTTGGCCCTTTTACCAAAAGTCAAGCAGTCCATGAATGAGGCCCTATTCTTTGTATTTGTCGGCCGTGATTTGTCGGCTTGGTCGTGTCTGTCCACGGAGCCGACCCAATTGCCGGTAAACATCTAAATATATACACTTCCCGCAATCCAAATAAACCAAAGTTATTTGGATTAATTCTAAATAGATCGTAAAATTGCGTTTCTGTTTAGAAAAAACATGGTTTTAGTTCCTTCAGCTTGGTAAAGCCCGCCACCATAGTACTGGCCGATAACCAGCCGCTTACAGCTGCCGGCATCCGGTTTTTGGTTGAGTCCGGCATGGAGGCTGAGATCATCGGCACGGTGGAAGATGTTTCCAAAATCGATGCGATCACCCGCGAGCTTAAGCCGGATTTGCTCATTGCGGATTATAACATCCCGGGCTACCTGTCGCTCGAGAAACTGGAAAGCGTGATCACCGGTACGCAGGTAAACACGCTGATCATTTCATCGGACAACAATCACGAAAGCATCCGCAAGTCGCTGAAGATCGGCATCAAAGGCTACATCACCAAAGAGTGCAGCCGCGAGGAGATTATCCTGGCCATCCGGTCAACGGCAAAAGGAGAGAAGTTCTTTTGTCATAAGATCCTTGATGTAATCATGGAGAAAGAATCACCGGCTGCAATTGCCTGCGAGCCCACGGTGCTTACCGTTCGGGAAATGGAAATCCTTGAGCTGCTGGCAAAAGGTTTCTCCACGCAACGCGCAGCGGATAAGCTCAACCTGAGCCCGCATACCATTCATACGCATCGCAAGAGCATCATTAAAAAGCTTGGGATTAAGTCGCCTACGGAGTTTGTGCTGTATGCGATTGATTTTGGGTTGATTACGATTAATAATCGTTGAGGCCTAATCAATAACGTCATGCTGAGGTCTCCCTGAGCGGAGTCGAAGGGAGCCGAAGCATCCCCTTATAGAGGAAATGCGTGGACTCTCGTGTCTGCGTTATCCAATCTCGTGCTACCTATCAGGGATTCTTCGCTAACGCTCAGAATGACGGTCTAACCGAAGTACCCTCATGAGGGTATTCAGACTCCTGTCAAATTCCGCCTTTCAAGGTTATTGTTAGCCCTTTACAGGCACTTTACCTTTGTTTAGAAATTTTCTAAATACTTATAAGTATAGTTGTGAAGAGGAGAGTTGGTATTTTTTTCATTGCGCTGCTATCATTCAGCGCTTCGTTTGCTCAAATACGCATCATTACGGCCGGGAGCGCCATTACCGAAACAGTTTGTGCCTTAGGCGATTGCGACAAGATTATTGCATCGGATAAGACAAGCCTGTACCCGGAGTCCGTTCAAAGCCTGCCCTCGATTGGTTACCGCAATGGCATCAATGCCGAAGGCATTATCAGCCTGAAGCCTACGTTAATCATTGCCGAAAAGGATTATGTGAAGGAGGAAGTGCTTTCGCAACTGACCGGCACGGGTATTAAGCTGCTTATCATCGACCGGACGTACACGGTTGAAGCAACCAAACAGCTTATCACACAAATCGCAGCCGAGCTTAACCGCCAGGCAGAAGGCAAAAAAATTATCGCGCAGATCGATGCAGATCTTGCGGAGGCAAATTCATTAATAAAGAAGGCTACTACCAAACCAACCGTGCTGGGCGTTTATAATCGCGGCAGCTCGAATATCAGTCTTGCCGGCAAGGATACATTCGGAGAAATCATTGCGTATGCGGGAGCACAAAATGCATTTAATACCGTACCCGGATATAAGCCGTTAAACACGGAGGCCCTGATTGCAGCTAATCCCGACTTCATGATAACTACTACATTGGGATTGGAAAGCATTGGCGGTATAGACGGCTTCTTAAAAATCCCCGGAGTTACCCAGACAACAGCCGGAAAGAAAAGACAAATTGTTTCTATCGACAGCATTATGCTGACCAACTTCGGTCCGCGGGTCGGGCAGGTTATTAAAGAACTTGTTCTGCTGTTACACCCTGAGCTCAGCAAGCTGAAGTGAACGTTACATTAACGATACGGGATACACGTAACGCGGTGGTCATTACCGGGCTCAGCCTGGTGCTGGTACTCACCATTTTGTTTTCCCTGACCATCGGAGCAGTTTCTATTCCTGTTAAAGATGTTGTGATTGTGCTGCTGCAAAAGATCGGCCTGTTCACCGGCATTGAAGTTGACAGCATGCACGATGTGGTGTTAAGCACCATTCGTTTTCCGCGCGTGTTTATGACCATCATGATCGGTGCGGCATTAGGCGTAAGCGGTGCCGCGTTACAGGGATTGTTCCGAAATCCGTTAGTTGAATCAAGCCTGATCGGAGTTTCCGGAGGCGCGGCATCCGGGGTTGTGCTGGTGATTGTGTTCGGAGGCTCATGGTTCTTATCAAAAGATACATTCTTATATAATGCGCTCCTTCCGGTTACAGCGTTCATCGGTGGATTGCTCGCTACCTTTTTTGTATTGAGGTTAAGCAATCAGTCGGGCAAGACCAATATTGCAGTTCTGGTATTAGTTGGCGTGGCCATTAATGCCCTTGCCGGATCAATCATTGGGTTATCTATATTCTACGCAGATGAAAATCAGCTCAGAACGTTTACGTTCTGGACACTTGGCGACCTTGGAGGCGCTACGCCCGAGAAGCTGATCATTGCAGCGCCCTTGCTGATTGGCTCCATCGTGGCACTTCTTTTCCATTCGAACTCGCTTAACGCTATTGCACTCGGGGAGGCCGAAGCGTATCACATGGGTGTAGATGTTGAGCGCACCAAGCGCACGATTGTTTTTTTCAGCGCACTCGCGGTAGGCGTTAGCGTATCGCTTTCCGGAATCATCGGGTTTATCGGGTTAGTGATCCCGCATTTAATCCGGGTATTATTTCACTCCGATAACCGGCTGGTGCTCCCGGCCTCGGTGATTGGCGGTGCATGGCTGCTGATTATTGCCGATGTGATTGCCCGCACAATTGTAACCCCGGCTGAGCTGCCGATTGGCGTGATGACGGGCTTGATCGGGGCGCCATTCTTTATTATGCTGCTGATGAAGGCCAAACTTAAAAACGAACTGTAATGTACCAGGCATCCGATATATGGTTTCGCGTTCGTGATAAGATCATCTTACAGGATGTCAACCTCACGATTAAACCGGGTGAATTTACGGCTGTTGTCGGACCGAACGGTGCGGGTAAGAGTACATTGCTGAAAGCACTGGCGTATGAGAATACGAGCTTCCAGGGTGAAGTGAAGATCAATGGCAAGTCCGCAAAATCATATTCGGCAAAATCATTGTCGCTGATCCGGGCAGTACTTCCGCAAAGCTCGAATGTTCAGTTTGCGTTTACGGCTGAGCAGATTGTTCACCTGGGCCGCCATGCGCACCGCTCAACAAAAGTTGAAAATCAAAAGATTGTTGATGAAGTGATGGAGCTTACTTCAACACTTGAGTTTAAGGATCGCAACTACATGACCTTATCAGGCGGGGAGAAGCAGCGTGTACAGATGGCGCGTGTGCTTTCACAGGTTTGGGAAGAAACGGTTTATCCGCGCTATATTTTATTAGATGAGCCGACCTCCAGCATGGACATTGCCCAGCAGCAACAGTTATTCAGTCTGGCGAAAATGGTTTGTCAGCGCAACATTGGTGTGATGGCGATCGTGCATGATCTCAACCAGGCTGTTCAGTTTGCGGACAAGCTTTACTTTTTACGTGAGGGTAAGATCACGGCATCCGGTGATGCGAAGAACGTGTTCACCAAATCAAACATTGAAGAAACATTTTGTTGCCGCGTGAACGTGTATCACGATCCGTGTAACAATTGTCCATACATCATCCCGGAAAGGGCAGAAGCCGTTCCGGTATCTTTTCCCAATCACTTTAAAATCAAAGCACAGTTATGAGCACAATAGCAGAACCAACAGCATCAACCCTTCGGGACGCATGGCGCGGATTACAGGAAGCAAAACCGGGTTTACGCATCCGCGATTGCGCAGAACAGCTTGGCGTAAGCGAAGCACAGTTGCTGGCGACAACGGTGGGTGAATATACAACGCGCCTGGAAGGTGACTGGACTGAATTGTTAAAACGGCTGCCCGAACTTGGAAGAGTAATGTCATTAACCCGCAACGACAGTTGTGTGCTGGAGCATAAAGGAGCCTTTCAAAAGATCGACATCATGGGCGCTGGCGCAAGAGCGATGGCAACCGTTATCGGCCCGATTGAATTGCGGGTATTTTTTGCAGGCTGGAAATTTGGATTCGCGGTTCGTCAGCAAACTCCGCGCGGCCTGCAGCAAAGCATTCAGGTATTCGATCAAACGGGTACTGCAATCATTAAAGTTTTCCTGGTGGAGGAGCAAGCAAACAGAAAGGGAAGCAATCAACAGGCATTTGATAAGATCGTTGAAGATTTCCGTTCGGCTGATCAGGGCACAGAAATCCAGGTGGAGAAAATCGCAGATGCTCCAACAAAACCAATCGCAGAAGTTGACGGAGCAGTATTGTTAGCCGACTGGTCGGGCATGAAAGACACACATGATTTCTTCGGCATCCTGCGCAAGCACAATGTCAATCGCCTGGATGCTTTGTACCTCGCAAAGGATTATGCATATCAATTGAAAAAAGAATCGTTGCAGACAGCGCTCGAAACAGCAGCGCAAACAAAATTGCCGATCATGATCTTTGCCGGTAATCGCGGAAATATCCAGATCCATCAGGGCAAAGTTCAAACGATCCGTGTAATGGATCAGTGGCTGAATGTATTAGACCCTGATTTTAACATGCACCTGCGTGCGGATCACATCGATACGCTTTGGGTTGTGAAGAAGCCTACGGAAGATGGTGTGGTAACCAGTATTGAAGCGTTCGATGCGAAGAAAAATATGATCGCGCAGTTTTTTGGATTGCGCAAGCCCGGCATTCCGGAGTTGAAGGATTGGGCTGCGTTGGTTGAAACACTCCCAAGAGCCTGATAAACCTGCGTCATGCTGAAGGAGGGAGCCGAACGTAAAGGCTTACAAGTGCTTTAACCGACTGAAGCATCCCCGTATGAGCAGCACGAAACCGGATAACGCAGAGACGCGATTCGATTGTGCCCTCTATAAAGGGATGCTTCGCTATTGCTCAGCATGAACATTTTTAATAGAACTATTTACTCAACTGCATCAAATACTTCTTCGGAGTAATCCCGAACTTCTTTCTGAACGCAG